>NZ_JANS01000011.1:0-259664 GCF_000524255.1 Streptococcus sp. AS20
TAGTAAGGCTGACCTATATTTGGCACCTTCTTAGGACGTGCACGACAGAGCCAACTATTCTCCTTCATAATTCGATAGACTTTCTTGCGATTAACGATTAGTCCATGGATTTAAGTAGTCGTGTAATAGTACGATAGCCGTAGATAAAATGATGTTCCATACAGAGTTGCTCGATTTTCTCTACAACCTCGTCTCTCTTCTCAAGTTTTTCGCCTCTTGCTTTCCAACGGTAGAAAGTTGAGCGTTTGACGCCGAAACAGGACTGAACCGCTGACCCTCTGCGATTGCCTGACCAAGCTCCGATACTTTTTTAAGAGTTGCACCTGTAATCGTAGTTGTTCTACTTCAGATAGCTCCTCCAGAACCTTTACCGTAGGAATCTTGCTTACCAACAGGTGGATGGAAACGGTGGAGCTCTTCGTTCTTATGCCATCTCATCCATGTATAAATCTGACTATTATTCTTAATGCCCAAAGTTTCCTTAATGACCTTGTTAGACTTACCTGCTTTCTTCATTTCGATACAGGCCAACTTAGTTTCCACTGAATAGGCTTTTTTGAGCATAATAAAACACTCCTGTTTCTAGTTTCCTAGATTTCAACAGAAGTGGTTTTCTTATGTCTCATTTTGAGGGTGTAGTGCCTATTATCATAGAATTTTTATATCATTTCTTCATATATTTATTGTTTATCTTTAACAATCATATTTAGTTGTCTATTTATGACTTAACTTTCTAGTCAAAAAATCACCAGCAAACTGGATAGTAAAGATAAGAATAATGATAATCACTGTTGCTAAAATAGTGACATCATTGTTATAACGATTGAAACCATAAGCAATAGCAACATTGCCAATCCCGCCGGCTCCGACAGCACCGGCCATGGCTGTTTCCCCAATCAGAGAAATGAGAGTCACAGTCGTCACACGAATCAAATCTGGCAGACCTTCGCGTAGATAGACACCTACTAGATCACTGAAAGTCGCTCCACTAGCTTGAGCAGCTTCAATCACACCAGCATCTAATTCGGCGAGAACAACCTGAACTTGACGAGCAAAGAAAGCAAATACAGCAAAAGAAAGTGGTACGATAGCTGCATTTGGTCCAATGCTAGTTCCTACAATCAAATGGGAAAACGGAGAAAGAACGGCTAACAAAATAATAAATGGAATTGCGCGAAAGATTGACGTGATTTTATCTAAAACCCAAAAAACTACTTTATTTTCCAAGACTCCTCCCGGAGCAGTCAAAACAAGAAAAAGCCCAGCAATTAACCCTAATAATCCACCAATAATAAAAGAAGTGACTGTCATATATAATGTCAAGTAAATAGCTGTTCCCCAGCCAGCTTGACCACTCCACCCCATTCGATAAACATTCGGCAAGTATGTTTGAATAAAGTTTTCCATCTATGCCTCTCCCTTCAATACCGTTAATTGAACCCCAGCTTCACAAATAGCTGTTTTAGCCGCTACTAGATTTTCCTTTTGACCAGATAAAACAACGACTAGTTCTCCGACAGGTGTTCCCCCTAAAATTTCAATATTTCCATAAAGTATGTTGGCAGTAACTTGATGATGTTTGTAAATCTCATTCAGCAAGGGTTCATCTGTAGAGGTTCCCGCATACTTCATTTGTACTAATAGGCTATTTGAGGCTAAATGTTTGACAATCTCTTGCTGTTCAATCTTGTCCATAGCTTCATCAATCCCTGTTGCAGTGGAGATAAAGTCTTTGGTTAAATCTTGCTGAGGATTAGAGAAAATATCCAAGACAGAACCTTCTTCAATCAATTGACCATCTTGCATAACAGCAACACAATTAGCGATATCTTTGATAATTTGCATCTCATGAGTAATCAAAACAATCGTTAATCCGAGCTTTTGATTCAAATCTTGTAACAATGTGAGGATTTGTTTAGTTGTTTTGGGATCTAGAGCAGAAGTTGATTCATCCGAAATCAAGATTTTGGGGTCATTTGCCAAGGCACGCGCGATTGCAACCCGTTGTTTTTGCCCTCCAGAAAGCTGAGAGGGATAATTTTCAGCGCGATCTGCTAAGCCAACGAGCTCCAACAACGTATGTACTTTCTCTTTCTTTTCTTCTTTTGATAAGCCAGAATGTTTCAACGCAAACGCAACATTTTCTTCCGCTGTTAATTGACTCATCAAATTAAAATGTTGGAAAATCATGCCAATATCTTGACGTTTGCGACGCAGTTGTTCTGCTGTCAGAGTTACTTTATTGTCAAAAAGAACATCCCCATCTACAATAATTTTCCCATTCGTTGGAACTTGCAGTAGGTTAATAACACGAACCAAGGTTGATTTCCCAGCTCCAGAATAGCCAACAATTCCATAAATATCTCTTTCTTGAATATGAAGTGTCACATCTTTAACTGCTTGAATCTGACGTTTCTTTTGTTGAAAAGTTACGTCAATATGCTCTAATTGAATCATTTCTTTACTCATAACCTGCAATCAGCTCCTCTACTAATTCAATATGGGTGTAATAATCTGAAATGCGTACATTCTCATCACCACCATGGTCACGACTATTTGCATTACCAAGTCCAAAAGCGACCATCGGCACTTCAAGTGCTTCAAAAACAGTGTGCATGGGACCGGTTCCTGCGGTTGTAGGCAAAACAGAAACACCTTCTGGATAAAATTTCTTAGCCAGTTCAATAACCTTTAAAATCGGTGGCGCGCTCATATCACTACGATAACTCATTTCGCCCAAAGTATAGACTAATTCTACCTTATCAAAACCATTTTTATCGAGTTGTTCTCGGATTAATTCTAATACTCTATGAGGTTCTAGTCCTGGAACTAAACGAACTTCTACTTTTGCTGAGGCCTCTGCAGGAAGAATAGTTTTCACCCCCTGCCCCTGATAACCAGAAGTAATCCCTTCAATGTTAATAGAAGGTTCAAAAAAGATTCGATTTAAAAAATCTTTTTTCTCCGCTTGTAATAAAGGTAATTTCAAACCGTAAATGGCTTCTACTTCTTCTGGACTGCGCTGAGCGTATCTCTCCACCAAAGCCAATTCTCGTTGATTGGGTGTTATTACTTGTTCATAAAGTCCTTCTACTTTAATGCGTCCATCCTTATTTCTCAAACTAGTAAGGGCATTAATCAAGTACCAAGAAGCTGAATCAATCACGCCACCAAAACTGGAGTGAATGTCCACTTCTGCACTTTTAACCTTGATATCAAACGTGACAATTCCCTTATTTCCACCAGAAATTTCAAGTTGACCTAAAGAATTTTTAATGCCTTGCTCCCAAACCAACAGGTCTGCTCCGTGTAGAAGAGATTTGTGTTTCTCTAGATATTTCTCCAAATCAACCGAAGCTGATTCCTCCGCACCTTCCATGATAAAAATGACAGTAACAGGCAAGTCATCATGCGTTTGTAGGTATTTTTGAACAGCCGTCAAACGTGCAATAATATGCCCTTTGTCATCATCGACTCCACGGCCATACATGCCACCATCCCGAATAGATAGAGTGAACGGATCATCTGTCCAAATTTGATCACTATCTGCCGGAACTGTATCATAGTGGTTGTAAAAAATAATTGTCTTAGCTGTTGGATTCTGACTTTTAAATTTTGCTATCACAAATGGCGCTGTATAGCTTTCATCTAATTCCACCTCTGCACCGGCTTTTATAAAGATTTCTTTTAGATAAGCAGCAACTTCTTGTAGACCAACCTGTTGGGCAAAGATTGATTTTTTAGAAATCAATGCCCGCAAAACGGCAATATAGTCTTGTGCCACCATATCCTCTTCAAATCTTTTAATTTGTTCTTCTTCACTTGAAAATGTCATCTTTTTTCCTCATAGTCATGGCGACAAAACTCAGTCGGCGATTCCAACTGAGTTTTGTCAAACTGAAATACAGATAAATAGGGTGAATCTTACCAAACTGGTTGATCTAGACCATCTGATGTTTCGTCAACTACTTTTTTGACTTCATCTGTATGATAAGCTTTGATAATTTTCTTAATGGCATCTGCTTTTGGAGATTTTTCCCAATCTTTTTTAGCTGCAATGATATTAAACCATTGTTTTGAGTTTTTATCTTTTGGTTCAACAAACAGAGCTTTTTTAAAATCAATTTTTGCTTCAGTAACAAAAGTATTATTGACAACAGCTGCATCTACAGATGTCAATGAACGTGCTGTTTGACTGGCATCCAATTCTGTAATTTTCAATTTCTTTAGATTTTCTTTGATATTTGCCACAGTTGCCAATTCATTCCCAGATTTGTCTAATTTAATCAGACCTGCAGATTGCAATAGATTGAGTGCTCGACTTTCATTTGTTGCATCATTTGGAACTGCGATTTCTGCACCATTTGGAATTTGACTTACCTTCGTATATTTATTTTTCCCATTTTTTGTACCAGAATAGAGGCGAATTGGGGCAATATAAGTTTCAGCTGCTGCGACTAAGTTTTGCTTGTTTTCCTTATTCCAGTTGTTCAAAAAATAGTAGTGTTGGAAAGCATTGATATCCACTTCACCATCAGCAACTGCTTTATTCGGCTGAGAGTAATCCGTAAATTCTGTAAATTGCAACTTGATGTTATCTTTTTTCAACAACTCTTGAATCTTGTTCCAACGTTTTTCTTCCGAATCACTTTTTGTCATCACACCAATTTTAACTGTCTTGGCATCAGCATTTTTATTTCCCGAACCACAAGCTGCTAAACCAATTACTGCTGTCGCTGCTAGAGCTGTTATTCCAAACCATGTTTTCAATTTCATTTTCATTCTCCTTTAAAAATCTTATGAAAATAGTATCGCACATATTTACCTAATTGACAAATTGTTATTTCATAACAAGGGTTATAGTTTTAAACTATAACTAAATTTATTAAAAAACCAGCTGGCATTTAGCATCTAGCTGGTTTTAAGTTTCTTATTTCACATCTGCTTCTGCTGGCAAGTAACTACCACCAAAGAATTTTTGAGATAATTTTTCCAGAGTCCCATCTTTGTACAAGTCTTGAATACGCTTATTAACAAATGTTTTCAATTCATTTTGCCCCTTTGCTAAAAGTGGATAAACATAAGGTTGTTGATTGCTTGGTAAATCAATCACTTTTAGGTTATCCAGTTTTTGATTTTTAATAACTGTTTCAACACCGATTTTATCAAAAATCTTATAATCAAACTTTCCATCGTTTAAATGGTTCATAATTTGTTGAAAATCCGCTTTTGTGTAGCTAATTTTTGTTGGATTGTTAGCATGTGCTTGATTGTATTTTTCTAATTGTGCGGCAGTCGTTGTCCCTTGCACTACTTCTGTTTTCTTACCACCAATATCATCCAATGATTGAATAGTTTTATCAGATTTTTTCACTACTAAGACATTTGGATTTTTAGCAGTCGGAGCTGCATACAAATACTTACCTGCACGTTCTTTTGTATAGCTGATATTGTTCACTGCCATTTGGTAGCGATCGCTATCTAGACCAGCGAAAATACCAGACCACTCTGTCGTTTCAAATTTGACCTTGTATTTATTAGAACCTTTAAAAATGGCACGAATAACTTCAATCTCATAGCCGGTTAGTTTCCCATTTTCTTCATAGTTAAATGGCTTTGGTGAAGCATTCGTTGCAACTTTGACTTCTGTTTTCCCAGATGAAGTAGGTGACTTTGAGGTAGAGCACGCTACTAAAACTCCTGCTGTTAAAAGTCCAAGAGCTGCTAAAGAAAAGTATTTCAATACTTTTTTCATATTCTTACAATACCCTCTTTCATTAAGATAAATCCTATCATATCAAATATTTTTCTTCTTGACTATTATTTGATTTTTATCCAAGTGATAGATTTTCTTTATCAAGTAGAGCTAAACGAAATCAGATTTTTACCAAACATTGATACATTTGACGAATAGTGGAAACACTCAATTACTTTTCTAAACTAGCTACGCGTGTTAAAGCGACATCAATATTAGCACAAAAGTTGTCTGCACCAACTCTTATCAATAAAGCTTGCTTTTTCCATGACATGGTAAGGTTGTTCGTTGACATTTGCCAAGGATCTCTTTAAGAACATCCAATCCCGAAATATCCATTACAGAAACACTGCGCATACGAAGAATTAAGACATTTTTACCTTGTTCAGACAAAAGAAGTCCTTGATTTGTCCAGCGATAATTCCAACGTCAATTCCAAGGGTAAAGCCAACAGTGATGGTCTTAGGAATAAATTTGAACAAGTCACTGAAATGTAGCAAACCCATGCCGACGAGCATTAGACCAGCTAAGAAAGTAGCCACTGTCAGACCAGATAGACCGTACTGCGCAATAATTCCATAAATGATAACAACCAAAGCGGCTGTTGGCTCACCAATATGAAAATGATTACCACGATAATCTAGCTACAAGGTCTTTGACAAATTGTGCACCCGAATAATTCTGTACCATACTAAAAACTTAGGATTGATATACTTAAAAGCGTCCATTTTCCCCTCCCCTTTTTCCCTGTTCCCAGACGCTTGCGAGAATCTTATTACCATTGTAATATAACCCCATGTAAAATCTCTAGATGACCTGAATATGAAAACGTATCAGAAAAGGCGATAATTATTTCACCATCGCCTTTAATAATCTTTCTCATTCGTTTTTATCCTTTAGTGAGGAGATTGAAAGACTGGCTAAACCAAGTCCAAGCATTGTCAGTGCAGCCTTAGTGTCCACTTTTCCTAAAGCAGATAAAACCACTACAACAATCCCCATGGCTACTCCAAGTCCTCTCAACACGGTGTCAACAATATCAGATTTTCTATTTTTCTTGTTTTCTTTCATCACTGTCTGTCCTTGCATCAGCTCATCTACCGATGTATCAAACAGGTCTGCTAATTTAGGAATGGTATTAATATCTGGATAGGATAAATCTCTTTCCCATTTTGAAACAGCCTTATCAGTGACCCCCATCTTTTCAGCCAGTTCTAATTGTGTCATCCCTTTTGCTTTCCTTAATGATGAAATCATCATACCTAGTGTTTGTTTTTTCATCAGATTTTTCCTCCCTCCATTTGCTAATTATATTGTAGCACCTTTTCTTACAAACTCAATCGACCAATAGTTTACTTCTCTCAACTTATAGTTTATCACTGATTTGTCTGCTTTTTACGCTCCTTATTTGAATTTTTAGAATAAACTAAGCTACAACAAGCAGTCTTGGAAACCAACCTCACTCTTCAACTACATATTATTAGCTAGCCACCTTTTCTACCAAACTTCATGTCTACTCTATCAAAGTAAAGAAGATACTAGCTCAACATACTTACGGTCTTATAACTAAATTTCTTAAAAAACACTGAGAGATTAGTAAGTAACAAAAAAAGAGACTGGGACAAAATTATCTCAGTCTCAATCTGTATTAGTAAAAAACTCTTGACGCAGTAGCTGTCGGACTCTTCATTTGCTTTTTAAGCTCAGAAGAGTATCTAAGCACCTCTTTCTTCACTATTAAAATCCTTCTACATTTGTATAAATCTTTTGGACATCTTCGTCATCTTCTAACACAGCATACAATTTTTCAAATGTTTCTAAATCTTCGCCTGATAATACCACATCAGATTGTGGAATCATTTCCAATTCGGTGACTTGGAATTCTTCTACACCAGATTCACGGAGAGCAGTCAAGGCCTTGTGCAAATCTGTTGGTGCTGTATAAACTGTAATGCTTCCATCTTCTGCTTCTACATCATCTACGTCTACATCTGCTTCTAACAGTTGTTCAAAGACACTATCTGCATCGTCTCCTGCAAACACAATCACACCTTTATTATCAAACATATAAGAAACTGAGCCACTTGCTCCCATATTTCCACCGTTTTTACCAAAGGCAGAGCGAACATTGGCTGCAGTACGATTGACATTTGAAGTTAGTGTATCCACAATAAGCATTGAACCATTTGGACCAAAGCCCTCATAACGTCCTTCAGTAAAGGTTTCGTCTGTATTTCCTTTTGCCTTATCTAACGCTTTGTCAATAACATGCTTCGGCACTTGCGCTTGTTTAGCACGTTCAATAACAAATTTCAAAGCTGAGTTCGATTCTGGATCTGGTTCTCCTTTTTTAGCTGCTACATAGATTTCAACACCAAATTTAGCATAAACTTTTGAGTTTGCTCCATCTTTTGCTGTTTTCTTTGCCACGATATTGGCCCATTTACGTCCCATTGGATATTCTCCTTTAGATTTTCACTTTTTCAATCTTTTTTATTATAACACAAGTCAACCTGAATTTCACTAGCAAATTAGTGACAAGAGACTGTTCTATAAGACAATTTTTTCATCAATCTACTATAATCGGGATCCTTCCAAAATTCTGTTCCTCTAGCTTTACATTTCCTAGTTGGTAAATACGATCAGCTTGCTGCGTTAAGGAATCCCATGGTTCTTGACCAATGCGGCTGATGACTTCGATTTTCTTTTTCATCTTTTTAAGATGTTCTTGACCTGCTTGAGTAAAACCTAATACGTGAATCCCACTAGGCAAAAGCTCATCTCTTGCACCAACCAAAATATAGGTCAAAATCCGTCTGATTCGTGCTTTCGTATATCGCTTGGTTGCGACTTGTTCGACCAACTCCTCTACGCTATAACTGCTTTTCACTGCTTCCTGCAAGCGCACCGCAAGTTCTTGATTAACCTGATAAAAACTCGTCAAATCGGGATGACTGATAATCTGGTAACGCAGCAAAGGATAGAGTGCTGACCAGGTCACTTTGGGAGACTGAATCAGCAGTTCATGAGCCGGGGTAAATTTCTCCAAAAAATCTGGACAATTAAGACGCTCTCTAAGAGCCGTAGCAGAGGCGTATTTTAAATTTTCTTCTTGCGAATGATAACCAGCTCCCTGACGCTTAATTGGGAGAAGCTCGATAGCCTTATTCGCGCAAGCTTTAGCATAGGACAGCCCTAAAATGTGATTGGGTGTATTGCCTGTGAATTTCACACCAGCAAACCTCTCCCACATTTTCTGTGTTTTCTGTGGATAAGACAAATCATCTGGCAAGCTTTGCACATAGTCCACCATTTTCTGTTGATGACCCCCATAAATCTGTGAAAAGCGTTGATAATCTAAGACCTCTTCCGTGCCAAAGGCCAACTTATCCACACCAAGTTGCTCTAAAATGTCCACTGCACCCTGTGCGAAGTAGTCAGCTGACTGAACAGCCACCAAAAATGGCAATTCAACCACCAAATCCGCCCCGTTTTCCAGAGCCATTCGGGTCCGAGTCCACTTATCCACAATCGCAGGTTCACCACGTTGAACAAAGTTTCCCGACATGGCAACAACTTTCAAACCTTTAACCTGCTCTAGTAAATATTTGTGACCATTGTGGAAGGGGTTGAATTCTGCGATAATGCCTGTGATGGTCATAGTTGGCTCCTTTAAGATAATCCAATCACTTTTTCATTAATTAGCAAAAAATAATTTCAATTAAAAAAGTAAGTAAATTAATAATCTAAACTAAATTTATGTTTTTCCAATAACCAGTTTGTTTTTGCGAAGTCTTTTAATGTCAATCATTTTAGCAAAGCATCCGTTTATCAATAGAAAAGAATTAACATTATATCGCATTCCTTTTTTCTTGTAAGATATCAATTCCCTTCGTAATTTGGAGATATTGGATAGATTCTCCTCCATATTTTTTTTCAATCTCCCGACGCAATCCTCTCATGCTCATCAGTAAATAATCTAGTTGGTGGACATAGCTACCCAATTCAACTTTATTATAAAAACATTTAATCTGTTCTTGTTGAGAAGAACTATAGCTAGAAAGGTCTCCCAATTTTATAGAAAAATCACTTGGATCCCTTTGAAAAACGCTTTTTACTTTATTATAATCAGAATGGAGTACATACTCGATTTCTCTAATAACCTCAAATGATGATTTTTTCCTATTACAATCGTGACACGCTAAAATTAAGTTTGACATTTTATTGGGACATCTATGAGATTTATTTTCAAATCGTTTCGATTTCTTGTATATAAAATGATCCACCTCAAAAAGTGTCTTAGAAATTATTTCTATCGAAATACCACAATAGCCACATTTATTGTTGTACACCTTCATAAATTGATTTTTATATTTTTCTTTATCTTTCACCCAGTTATAAAAGTTAGTTACCTTCGGATGATTTGACAAAATATCTTTAATAAGAAGATATTTCTGTGCTTTTATAGTGCTAAGATAGTTCTGCTCATAACGAGTTTTTCGATAATCTGTTCCCATTAATTTATCCTTCTATTCTTCTTGAACATTTGATTCCTCTCCAACAATTAATTCTTCTAATTTAATGAAGGATGAAATTATTTGATTCAAATCTTCTTGTTTCAATTCATCATAAAGTTCAGAACCTACTACCGAGTTTTGTATTCTATCAATTAAAATCTGATCAATAGCTTTGCTATTTTCAATATTCTTTAATACTTTTCTATATTCTAGAATATGTTTTATTAACTTATTCAAAATTGGGGATAAATTCTTATCATAATACTCTAGAGCTAGTTCTTTATTCTCTTCATAATTTCTGATTCCTTCAGAAGTATATTTTTTCACTGTTGTATAGCCTTCTTCAATTGGTTTTTGAGAGATGACAACTACTTCTATAAACGGTAGCAACTTCTTTAATATTAACTTAAATTGTTCGCCAGTTAAAAGTTCACTTGCCTTATTATTTTCAAATAACCTAGAATCTATCAATATAATATTTGCCTCTCTAACTTCTGGATTAGATAATAAATCAACATAGGTTTG
The DNA here is from genome assembly GCF_000524255.1 of Streptococcus sp. AS20. Taxonomy (NCBI): domain Bacteria; kingdom Bacillati; phylum Bacillota; class Bacilli; order Lactobacillales; family Streptococcaceae; genus Streptococcus; species Streptococcus sp. AS20. The sequence goes on from NZ_JANS01000011.1 coordinate 10,798, forward strand.
AGAATCACCAAAAATTATATCTCCATATTCTTTTTCTACACCAATATTAACTTCGAACTTCTCATCTAAGAATTGTGCTAACAGCGGATCGGGATTATCGTCAATGTATACAATTTTAATTTTCTCCATTATCCTTCTCCTAAATAGAATTTTATATTAAATCCAGAGTTGTTATATATTTTTGTAATATCACCTCCACTTTCAAGAATAGAATTATTAACAATCCACATACCCAAACCATGCCCATCAGATCTACTTGTTTCATGTATTTCCAAAATATCTCTTGGTGACTGCGAAAATTTTTCATTTAAACCAACTCCATTATCAAAATAATGAATTTCCAGGTCACGATTGTGTTGAGTAACTAGAATTGTAATCTTTAAATCAGATTTCATATTATTGTTTTGAATGCTATTTAAAATCAGATTATCTAAAATCACTTGGATTACATCTGGTGAAACCTTGAAATCTATTTGTTTCTCGCACTGAAATTCAAGTTTAATTATATTATAATCATTTTCCCAGTTTCTTTTAATCCTAGTCAATTCGTCAAAAATATTACTAGTTTTATTTTTAAATCGCTGTACTTCTAATTCGGAAATCATCGCATCAACAAAAGTTAGTAATTTTTCATTCACTTGCTGAACTCTCTCTAATAAATAAGGTATACTTTTGGAACTTGTTTTCCCCTTTGATTCTAATAAACTCCACAACTCAAATTGACATAAAAGTTCTTTTATTCGGGGGATATTATTAATTAAAGAGGTTCTATCATTTTTAATTTCATGAGCAATAGAAGATGCTTTTAACCCTGACGTGGCTAACATGTTCAATAGCCGTACATCATATTTATACTTCTCCTCAGTTTCTTTTTGTTCTCTCTCTTTTTTCTGTTCATTTTCTTTCTGCTCTTTCAATTCATTTGAAAGAGCAGTACTTTCTTCATCCGAAAAGCTCTGTAATTTTTTAGGATCTTTTATAATTATATCTGTTAACGGACTATTTTTTTCTTGTGATTTGCTCTGCTCCTTGTTATATTTGCTAATTTCTCGAATAATTGTTTGCCTATATTTTTCAAACTGATTTATTGTTACTAAAATAATTTTCTTAAATAAATCGAAATAAACATTTTCATTTAACCCTTGTCTATTAGACATATCTTCCAAATATTTATTTTTCTGCTTATCAATGTCAATTTTTCCTGAAATTTGATTTTCCCTTAATCTCCACGCGCCAGATGGGTGAGATGCAGCTGCTGGTGATTTACGAGATCTTTTCCCAAGTTCAAGCCAGTCTTTTTTTCCATCAAATGATGAAATACTAAAAGCATTTCTATATAAAATTATTCCCTCCCTCATAGGAGATTCTAACATAGAATATTTATAGAAGTAGCGTTTTAAATCGGCTCTTAACGGTTTTATATAAAAATAAAATTCACCACTAAAATTTCCTAACCTATTAAGATACCCCTTTAAAAAAACACGAATTTCTTCCTGAACTTCTTTAGATAACTGTTTCTTCTTTTTTCTTCTATCTTCATACTCTTCATCTTCATATACTTCATCAATTAATAGTTCAATAAGGCTTTGATCCTGTAAACATTCATTAAAAATATTTACAGTGGAACAATAATATTTTGGATTGATTTTATCATTTAAAACACTATCAACTCCTTCTTCGAACTCATCAGACTGAATTTCTGTTGAAAGAACAAAATTACTAGTTGAATAATTAAAACTAATAGAAGATAAACAATTTATACCTAATTGAGGTTTGACAAAAAATGGCTTAACAGGATAAATTTCGCCATTATTGTTCATAATAATCTCCATTACATTATCATTATATGTACGACTCAAAAACTCTTTTAACATTTCAATTTTTTTCTTCGGCCATTTCTCCCTCAAATCAGAAATTAATATAGATGTTCCAAGAACATTTAAATCAGTATCGTACTCAATCGTTGATGAGTCCCAATCTGTTTTCCATACGATACCAATATTGTCTTTTTTCTTAGATTTCAACTCAATATCCTTTCCCAATCTAGCCAATGCAAACCTACCAATTCCCATTGAACCAGCCGTCATTTTTTCGACACCATCAAAATTAACAGTTTTATTCAGTTTATGATTCTCCCCAACATGCATCCAGTAATTATGGATATCAGAATAATTCATCCCACTCCCATTATCTGTAATTCTAATTAAATTTTTAGAAAACTCAATTATTACTTTTCTAGCCCCAGCATCGTATGCATTCTTTACTAATTCTAATACTGCAGATTCATCAGTTGAAAAATTTTGAACCCCCAATATAGCTGCCAAAGTTCTATCTTCAATAACGTACTTTAATTTTTCCGGTTCTTGATTAGTATTCATTATAAACTCCTTTAAAATTTATAATTTTCAATATCCCTTGATGTAATCCTAAAAGATTGACCATTTATAGGAATTCCAATTTGCTTTACGTATTCAAAAAATTCAGATGATTTCAAAATGCTCATTGCCCTATCTAAAGAAAATTGCTCCTCATCTATCGCTCGAATAAATAATCCGGAATATGGTACTGAATCATATCCAATCTTTGCGATATTTAATTGATGAGTTACAACTGTTGATAATAATAGTTTGGAGCAATTCAGATTATTAATGGCTTGGCTTCTTCCATATTCAAACCATTGAGCAGTTTTATCACTTTTTCGTCTCAATAACTCTGCGTAATATTTTCTTAAATATTTAAATACACCAGGATATTTTGTTTTTAACTTATCCTCTTTTATATGTTTTATATTACCCGAAACAGTTTCATAGGGAAATATTATTTTCTCTTGTTTGTTGTAACAAACTGATCGGGGAGAATATGCTATTCTAATCAGATCATTTTCTAGCAAAATACCTTCAACAAAGAGCTGACCATTGTCATTAATCGTAATATTATCTTTTAAAACAAATGCCTTATTGTATAACGTAGCTACTGAGTGAGAAACTTTATAAAAATCTCCAAATCGATTTTTCTTATTATTTTCAAAACTTGAAAACTGCCATTTCCCCTCAAGTCTAGCTTTAATTAGCTGTTTTATAATATTATTTGATCTTTTTTCATATCTAAAAGTTTTCAGATTACTATTTTTTTCTAAATATAAAATTGATGACTTTACAAGTGCATTTTCAAAAACATCAACATCACTAAAGTCTAGGATAGCTTTTAAGTGCGGTAAAATAAAGTTTCTTAATTCCTTTCCAAATACCGTTTTAAATATACTACTCGGGATTAAATACGACATCTTACCCGATTCTTTTAACATATTAATACTTTTTTCAACAAAAGCATAATAGTAATCAAACTTCCCATACTGACAAGTTTTAAAGTTCTCTCTAACAAATTGTCTATCCACCATTTTTAAATCTCTATATGTAATGTAAGGAGGATTACCTACAACATAATCAAATTTTAATTGAGATTTCCATCTTAAAAAATCTAAATTATGTATGTTCCAATGAATATTATATAATTTGTACTGTCTTGCAACTTTATCTAAATTAGAGACACATTTTTTAATTTGCTTATTGTCAATCTCAAATCCGTATAAATCTTCAGATAAGCCCTTAATTATTTCTTCATCTGCAATATGATTTTTCCGACAATCTTCAATATATCGTTTTACAACTTCTTTAAGTATTTGTCCGTCACCACAAGAATTCTCTAATATTTTTTTTCCAAACAAACTGTCCCTATATTCTACAATATTCAATAATTCTATAACATAATCATCAGGTGTGAAGACTTGTTCTTTTTTTTCCATTGCATCTCCAAACTACAATATTTAATTTTTCACCTACCTATTATTCATCAGCACTGCTAACTACCAATCACACAGTTATACTATTTCTAACTTATTAAAAACATAGCCTAACATATGTATGCTAATCTTAGCTTATTAAGTTAACACATGTTTTCATTATAGCACAGCAGTTAATTATCTGACGAGTATTTTGAAAAATAAAATTTTTTATATGCATTAATCTTTTTTAATATGTTTTTAACCATCTCCCTATTTCTCCGCCACAAAAAACCAACGTTTGCTTTCCTTTTTCGGTGCTTGGTCTTCAAAATCTGCATAGATTTTAACATTTTTAAATCCAGCTTGTTCCAGTAAAATATCATAGGTCAGAATTTCGTAAGTGCGTTCTTCGTGGACTTCGTCGTAACGTGTGAAGCGTCCGTCTTCGTCTTGCAAGAAGAAGGTCAATTCATGCACGACTGAATGGGGTGCTTCATCGGCGTATGTATCCCAGACCATGGCAAATTCATCAGCGTTTTCATGGTAAGAATAGCCAGGAAAAACTGTATCAGTTTGGTAAGTTGAGTGCACATCAAAAATGAAAACGCCGCCTTCGTTTAAGCAGTGGTAAACTTGCTGAAAGACATCACCGACTTCAACTTCATCGACCATGTAGCAAATTGAATCAGAGTAACAAGTCACCAAGTCGTATTTACCAACCTGCGACAAATCAAGCATGTTGCCCTGTTTAAATTCAATAGCTTCATCTGCTTCTTTGGCACGTTTACGAGCGATTTCAAGCATCTCCTCGCTCAAATCCAACCCCGTCACATCAAAACCTGCTTTAGCAAAGCGCACGGATTGAATCCCAGTTCCACAAGCTAATTCTAAGAGCTTTTTCTTATTTTTTGGAAAATGGCGGAGCGAAAAGTTAGTCCATTTATCATAAAGGCTGTCATCCATAATAGCATCATAGACTGATGCGAAGGTTTCATAAGTTGTCATCTTATCTAGAAGTACCAAAAAGGTACTCTTCCTTTCTTCTCATTGAAAGAGGTTGGGACAATGTCCTCAACCCTCATCGTTTTTTATCTACAAGGCTTGTTTCTCAAGCAATGGTGTCACATCCACACCAACGGCTTCATGCCAGAGTTTTTCAAGGTTGTAGTGATTCCGCATTTCCTCAGAAAAAATATGAACAACCACCCCGCCTAGATCCAAAAGTACCCAGCCTCCAGCAGAGTCTCCTTCTACATGGCTAGCTGATTGCCCTGCTTCTGTAACTTTTTCACGAATATTATCAGCAATCGCTTCTAGTTGACGGCTATTCATAGAGCTGGCAATGACAAAATAGTCTGTCATCGTCGTCAATTCTTGCAAATCTAGCACAGTAATGTCTTCTGCTCGTTTTTCATCCGCTGCTTTTACAACAATTTCTAATAGTTCTTGTTCTTTCATGTAGTCCTCTTCGTTTTAATTTTTCTCTAAATAGTGTACATAAGCATTGTAAGTTTCCAAAGTTTGAGGATAGATAGGCAAGCCCTTGTGTGCCAAGTGTTCCACTGTATGTGCCGTTTCATAAGCCACAGCTTGGTTGAGCGAAACGTGAGCAATTTCACGCGCCCGCTCCACTCCTGGAAAGTTCCGATTAGGCTCAATATAGTCTGCTACGTAGACCACCTTATCTAAATCGGACATTTGGGCAGAACCTACGGTATGAACCTCAATAGCTCGTAAAATTTCTGGATCTGTCAACCCTAAATCTTCCTGAATTTTATAAATGCCGACCATGCCATGCCAGACATTATTTCCCCAATCTTTCAATGCTGGATCCAGAGCATACTTATCAATCAGCGCCAGAAATTCTTCGTCAGAGAGCTTTTTCGCATAATCATGGAGCAGACCTGCCAAACCAGCTTTTCCTACATCTACTCCGAAGCGCTCTGCCAAGTTAATCGCTGCTTGTTCCACTCCCAGACAATGTTTAAAACGTTTTTCTGGTAACAGCTGTTGCATTTTGACTAAAAGCTGCTCACGAGAAATTCCCACATAAGTTTCATATTCCATTATTGTAAAGCCCTTCTTTCTCAATATAGTCTAAAACTGGCTTAGGTAGGAGAAAATTCGGTGTTCGACCTTGAGCTAGAAAATCCCGAACCATGCTCGAAGAAATATCCATCAACGGCACATCTACCCAGATAACCGGGTAAGAAGTTCCTGCTTTATAGCGGGGACGCTGAACCCCAACAAATTGAACCAAATCGACTAATTCGTCAATCCGATGCCACTTGGGAAGGTAATCTACCATATCCGCTCCGATGATGAAATAATAATCTGTATCTGGATGTTTTCCCGTCAAAAATTTCATCGTATCATAGGTGTAACTAATCCCTTTTCTCTCCAGCTCAATGGTTTCAATTCCCAGACTTTCAATGCCTTCAATTGCCAACTCCAGCATTTTCAGTCGGTGCTTCTCATCAATCGTTGATTTTTTATCAACATGTGGTGGCTCATACTCAGGCATCAGCAAGACCTGATCTAAACATAATTGTTGCCGAACTTGATCAGCTACGACCAAATGGGCGTTGTGGACTGGGTTGAAGTTTCCACCTAAAATCCCAACTTGCTTTCTTTTTTTTGCTTTTACTTCTGGTTCCAACTTCACCTTGGTGAAAGGAGTCAGTAATTCAATTGCCATAGGCTGCTTCCTCTAAATTTCTTTTACCTTTACTGAAATTTTACGGTTTTCTTTTTTGCTAGACTGCTTGTACAGAATTAAAATACGACCAATTTTTTGAACAATGTCCACACCGATTTCCTCTTCGAGAATTTCTGCTACTTCATGGATGTTCTCATCTGTATTTTGTAGAAGAGTTACTTTAATCAATTCTCTAGCATCTAGAGCTTGACGAACACTCGTTTTAATCTGGTCGTTGAGACCGTTTTTGCCAATTTGAATGATTGGTTTGAGACTGTGAGCTTGGCTATTTAAAAAAGCCCGTTGTTTTGATGTTAATGACATAGATTCCTCTTTTGTTTCTTATTTCGTTTGTCTTCTCTTTATTTTTCTAACAGCCATTTCTTCTTAGATAATGGCTTTGCGGGTCACTACTGCTACTCCCTCTGGAGCCCAAGCTGCAATCTTTGCTGGTCCTATCACACGAATCCAGCCCAAGCCTGAAAAAACTACATCTGTTTTAACTTCAATTTTCAACTCATGTTTGACTAACTGAGGGAAATCTGATTCTTCTTTTTTAGAGGGCGGTGTTAGCAAAGAGCCAACATGCTTTTCATAAAATTCTCCCGCTCCCGCAAGTTTGGTGCGGTGCAATTTGAGCTCATTGTCAAAATAAGCCGTAAAACCCTGTTTGTCACCCGACACAAAATCAAAGCGTCCCAAGCCCCCTAAAAAGAGGGTTTGTTCAGGATTAAGTTGGTAAGTTTTGGGCTTAATTTCCTTTTTCGGACTGATATATTTGAGATTTTTAGCAGACAGATAATGAGCCATTTGGTGGCGGTGGATAATCCCTGGTGTGTCGTAGATATGACTGCCGTCAGCCAGCGGAATTTCAATCTTATCCAGTGTCGTCCCTGGAAATCGTGAGGTCGTAATAACTTCCTTATCTCCGGTAATTTCCTGAATAATAGCATTGATAAGCGTGGACTTACCGACATTAGTCACGCCGACCACATAAACATCTCGACCTTTCCGATAGTGCTCAATCTTTTCAATAAGTTCTTTAATCGCTTGCTTGTTTTGAGCTGAAGTCAGAACCACATCAACAGGACGCAGACCTTCCTCGTGAGCCCTCTCTGTCAACCATTGGGTCACTTTGCTAGTCTTAACAGACTTGGGAAGAATATCTTTTTTATTCCCAACTAACAGCACATCATTGCCAGCCACAAAACGTGGCAAACCCGGAATCACTGAACCATTAAAATCAAAAATATCTACGACATTAACTACGAGAGCATTGCTGTCGCCGACTTCGTGGAGAAGTCTGAGAAAATCATCGTCAGTCAATTGCACATCGGTAATTTCGTTGTAGTGACGGAGACGAAAACAGCGCTGGCAATACAGTTCGCCTGTCTCCAGTCCTTTTTCCAAAGCAGACTGAGGAGTATAACCTAACTTGTCCTTATATTTTGTCTGAATCGGTGCTCCACACCCAATACAGAAAATGTCTTCCATGTTTAAATTCCTTTTTTATATACAATCGGTCCGTACTTTTTCGTCATTTTTTTTAGCACACGCCGCTCACGCGCTCGGTTTATCTGGGTTTTAAACGAATCATGTTCAACTAGTGGCTTGACCAAAATCGAACGAATTCCAGCCCTGTGAGCAGCTCGAATATCTGTCATAAGCTGATCGCCCACCATGACCACTTCGTTTTTCTCAAAATGGAATTCCTTTAACGCACGATTAATCCCCCAAGTAAAAGGCTTCATAGACCAACAAACATAATCAATTCCAAATTTTTCAACTGCTCGCTTCACTCGTTTTTTGGTATTATTAGATACCACAATAATTCGAATCCCTGCATCTCGCACATCGTGAAGCCACTGCTTCATTTCTGGTGTTCCATCGGGATTGTTCCATGCGATAAGAGTATTATCTAAATCCACCAAAACAGCCTTGATACCGTGTTTTTTTAAACTTTCAACTGTCAAATCATAAACTGCCTCAATCGCAAAATCAGGCATGTAGTTTTCAATTGCCACATTTCTCTCCAAACATTATACTTCTACCTATTTTAACATAAAAAAAAGGTTTTCGCACCCTAGATCTTTTCATCGATTTTATGTACAATTTGCCAAAAAATGTTTAAAAATGTTATAGTAAGAATAGAGAATTTAACACGGAGGAACTTATGGCAAATACGAGTAAGAAAATGACTGCCGTCTCCCCTCTTTTACAAAAATTTATCAACTGGGCTTCTATTGTTGGAGCAGTTGGAACAGTAATTTTCTGTATCTGGGCCTATTATACTGGCATTTTACAATCTAAAGAAACCCTGTCCGCCTTTATTAAGCAGGCTGGATTTTGGGGACCACCACTTTTTATTTTCCTGCAAATCCTACAGACAGTTGTTCCTATTATTCCTGGAGCTTTGACTTCGGTTGCTGGTGTTTTTATTTATGGTCATATCATTGGAACCATTTATAATTATGTTGGAATTGTCATCGGCTGTGCTATTATTTTTTACCTAGCACGTACCTACGGACCCGCTTTTGTCCAATCGGTCGTCAGCAAACACACCTACGACAGGTATATCGGTTGGCTGGACGAGGACAATCGTTTTGAACGTTTTTTCATCTTTATGATGATTTGGCCTATCAGTCCAGCAGACTTCCTCTGTATGCTGGCTGCTCTTACGAAAATGACTTTTAAAAAATATATGATCATTATCGTCTTGTGCAAGCCTATCACACTTGTCATCTATACTTACGGTTTGACATACATCATCGACTTCTTTTGGCAATTATTTTCAAAATGAAAGACAGAGCAATGCGATTCGCTCTGCCTTTTATAAGATTCCTTTCCTTTTTTCTAATATCAAATCTTTGATAGAAATTAAGAAGACCGCCGATAAAATCATAAACATACCAGCAAAATCTACGAGATAAAATTGCTCGTGCATAAGGAGAAAAGCAAAAAATACAGCCGATATAGGCTCAACAGCCGCTAGAAGGCTTGATTTTACAGGTCCGACTAGACTGGTTCCTTTGAGAAATAGTGTATAAGCGAGGATTGTCCCCACTAAAATAATCCCAGCTAAAGCTAGATACACTTCCATGGATAATCGCCAATGAAAATGCAAGATACCGCTGAATGGTATCAGAACAAGGCCTGCGAACATCATCCCCACTCCAATCACCGGAATACTGCCCCATGTCTTTATCAGCTGAATCGGAATAAGAATATATAAAGCGTAAGTGAAGGCTGCAAACAATCCCCAGAACAATCCTGCTGGCGTGACAGATAATTGATTAAGCTGTCCGTGGGTAGCAATCAAAAAGGTTCCACCAGCCGCTAATATCATAGATAACACCTCTGTCACAGTAGGGGCAACACGGTCTTTGATACAAGTGTAAGCAAGGATTCCAACCGGACAGACATATTGTAAAACAGTAGCCGTTCCTGCATTGCTTTCGTAAATAGACTTTAAATAAGCAAATTGATTGAGCAACAATCCTAACAAAGCAAACAATGCTAAAGACATTATTGCTTTTCGGTCTTTTATCATTTCAATCAATTTTCTACGATTAGCTAGCACCATATACAATACCAACAAAGCCCCTGCGATTAGAAGTCGGATATTTGTTAAAACTAAAACCGGAAATCCATGCGCCATCAAGTATTGTCCGCTCATCCCAGATAATTCCCATGCAATTCCTGCGACTAAGGTTAAAATGGTGCCCTTTGGCTGTCTTTGACATTCCACTTCTCCCTTTCATCGTATGATTATAACACAAAAAATCAGCCGAAACGACTGATTTTTTATATTTTACAATTTTTCCAACTCTTGATTGAGCAGTTTTTGAGCTACTTGTGGATTAGCTTGGCCTTTGGTAGCTTTCATGAGCTGACCAATCAGTGACTTAGCTGCATTTTTGTTGCCGCCCTTGTAGTCATTGAGAGCTTTTTCATTGTTGGCAAATACTTCTTGGATGATTGGTAATAGCTGGGCTGGGTCTGAGATTTGGACCAGACCGGCTTTTTCTACATATTCCTTGGCTGATCCACCATTCTTCGCCAAATGAACAAAGACTTTTTTGGCAATTTTAGAAGAGATAGTGCCATCTGTAATCAAAGCAATCATTTCTGTCAGATTTTCCGGTGTCAACTCAATCTCTGCGATAGTCTTGCCCTCAGCATTGAGGTACTGAGCCACTTCACCTTGCAGCCAGTTTGACACAGTTTTTGCGTCTCCGCCTGCTGCTACCGCAGCTTCAAAGAAGTCTGAGAGATTTTTCGTTGCCGTTAATTGTTTGACATCATAGTCTGATAGTCCGAAGTCAGCTTTATACTTAGCCCGACGTTCTTTTGGAAAAGCTGGTAAATCTGAGCGCACCGCCTCAATCCAGCTGTCATCAATCTCAAAGATTGGCAGGTCTGGCTCTGGGAAATAACGATAATCTGCCGAACCTTCCTTGACTCTCATCAAAAGAGTCTCACCTGTCGCTTCGTCATAACGGCGAGTTTCTTGACGAATCTGTCCACCGCTACGCAAAATCTCAGCCTGGCGTTTTTCCTCAAAAGCCAAGCCCTTGCGGACAAAGTTAAAGGAATTAAGATTTTTTAGTTCTGTCTTGGTGCCAAATTCTTCTTGGCCATAAGGTCGGATAGAAATATTTGCGTCGACCCGCATGGAGCCTTCCTCCATCTTGACATCGGAAATACCCGTGTATTGGATAATTTCTTTGAGCGCTGTTAAGTAAGCGTAAGCTTCTTCTGGACTGCGCATGTCAGCTTCTGAGACAATCTCGATCAAAGGCACTCCTTGACGGTTAAGGTCAACATAAGAATAACCGTCACTGCCATGGGTATTCTTGCCAGCATCCTCTTCCAAATGAGCCCGCTCAATGCGAATTTTTTTAGTCGTGCCGTCTTCTAGCTCGATTTCAATCCAGCCATTATAGCCAATGGGCTCATCAAATTGAGAAATTTGATAGGCTTTAGGATTATCTGGATAAAAATAATTCTTGCGGTCAAAGTGCATTTTTTGATGAATGTCCATATTGAGCGCCAGAGCAGCCTTGATCCCGTAATCAATAACTCCCTTATTCATTACTGGCAAGACACCTGGAAAAGACCAGTCAATGATATTGGTGTTGGTATTTGGATCTTCCCCGAAATGAGCCGGTGCTGGTGAGAAAATTTTTGAATTTGTTTTTAATTCAACATGGACTTCCAATCCAATAATCGTTTCAAAGTTCATTATTTTTCACCTCCAAAAATGACTGGCTTTTGCTTGTGGTAATCTGTCGTTGCTTCAAAAGCAGCTGCGACTTGGTAAATCGTTTCTTCATCAAAGTGGTTACCAATCAGCTGCAGACCAACAGGAAGACCATCTGCAAAGCCAGCTGGGATCGAAATACCCGGCAGGCCAGCCAGATTGACTGGAATGGTCAAAAGGTCGGCCAGATACATGGCTACCGGATCTTGGTTTTGACTGCCCAAGTCATATGCTACCGTCGGTGCAGTTGGGCCTAAGATCAAATCATATTTTTCAAAAACCTTGGCAAAATCTTGCATAATGAGCGTCCGAACTTGACCCGCCTTTTTGAAATAAGCATCATAATAACCAGACGATAAACTGAACGTTCCTAGCATAATTCGGCGCTTGACTTCCTCACCAAAACCTTGGCTGCGAGATTTGACATAGACATCTTCTAAGTTTTCAATCTCTTCTGCCCGATAGCCGTAGCGAATCCCGTCAAAACGTTGCAAGTTGGAACTGGCTTCAGAAGAAGCGATGATATAGTAAACTGCAACACCGTACTTACTATGCGGCAGGCTGACTTCTTCAACAATTGCTCCCAGACTCTCCAAATGCTGAGCAGCCGCTAAAATGCGTTCTTTGACTTTTTCATCAATTCCATCGCCCATGTATTCTTTGGGAAGAGCGATTTTCAATCCTTTAATCTCTCGACCAATCTTGCTAGTGAAATCAGGAACAGCTCGTTGAGAAGAAGTTGAGTCTTTTTTGTCATTGCCTGCAATCACTCCCAAAAGCTGAGCATTTTCTTTGACCGTCCGAGAAAATGGTCCAATCTGATCTAGCGAGCTACCAAAAGCAATGAGACCAAACCGAGAAACTCGTCCATAAGTTGGCTTGAGACCAACCACTCCGTTAAAGGAAGCTGGCTGACGGATCGAACCTCCGGTATCAGAACCTAGAGACAGGCGAACTTGACCAGAAGCAACTGCTGTCGCTGAACCACCAGATGAACCACCTGGAACTTTTGTAGCGTCCCAAGCATTTTTCGTAGTCTTAAAATAAGAGTTTTCGCTAGAACCACCCATGGCAAATTCGTCCATATTGGTTTTACCAACGATAATCATGTCCTTACTATAGAGTTTCTCCACACTGGTCGCATCGAAAATCGGTTTGTAATTGTAGAGAATTTTTGAGGCAGCTGTCGTTAGAATCCCCTTAGTAGAAATATTGTCCTTAACAGCCAGTGGAATGCCGCTCATGAGATTATCCGCATCAATTCCCTTTGCATCTACTGCTGCTGCCTGTGCCACCGCTTCTTCTTCACTAATCGTAATAAAACTATCAACTGCACTTTCTCGACTTTTCATATCTTCCAGAGTAGCTTTCGTCAGCTCAACTGCTGAAAGTTCCTTTTTGACAAGGAGATCATGCAATTCTTCAATTGTTTTTTGGTTTAAAGTCATTAGGCATCTCCTCCGTCATCTAGGATGGCAGGAACCTTGATATAGCCCCGCTCTTTTTCAGGTACATTTTGGAAAAGTTCTTCTCGATTCCAACCTGCAACTGCTACATCTTCACGCATATAGTTGACATTTTCTGCCACGTTTGATGTAAAAGGCACTCCAGTTGTATCAACTTCGTTTAACAACTCCACCATGTCCACAATTTTTGACAAAGTTGTCGCAAATTCTGCTGTTTCTTCAGGTGAAAAAGCTAATTTTGACAAGTGAGCAACATGCGTTACTTCCTCTTGAGTAATTTTCATCTCTGTTTCCTTTCTCTTCTTTTATTTTTCAGCATAACTGAAAAATAATCGTCTTCTTATTTTATCACAAATAGGCTTAGTTCTTCAATTCCAAATGCAGGTCTTTCAGCTGTCTTTGGTCAACCAAACTTGGACTTTCCAGCATCGGATCAAAGCCAGTACCATTCTTCGGAAAGGCGATGACTTGGCGGATATTTTCTTCCCCAGCTAAAATCATAACCAAACGATCTAAGCCTAGAGCCAAGCCGCCGTGCGGTGGGAAGCCGTATTCCAAGGCTTCCAGGAAGAAACCAAAGTCCCGCTCATAGTCTTCTCGGCTCATGCCTAATAGCTCAAACATGGCCTCCTGAGCTTTCCGGTCGTGAATACGAAGGCTTCCTCCACCAATTTCATAGCCATTCAAGACAATGTCGTAGGCATGGCTGCGAAATTGACCTGGCTCTTGCCCATCTTCAAAAATCCCCTGTGTGAAAGGATGGTGCATGGCTTGATAGCGGTTTTGGTCCTCATTCCACTCCAGCAGGGGCCAGTCCACAACCCAGAGAAAGTTCAGCAAGCTCTGGTCGATCAAATCAAGATGTTTTGCCACTTCTAAACGCAAGTACCCTAGAGCTTCTTGAGCTTGTCTTTTCTTGGCAATAACTAGCAAAAGTAAATCACCGTCTTGTGCTTTAAATTGCTCTATGAAGGCAGCTACTTCTGTTTCAAAAGTCGAAGCCAAATCCCCTTGAAGCCCACCAGCTTCCACCGTAACGCTTGCAAACCTACTAGCTCCAAATCCTTTCATTTCCTGATAGAAATGACTAAGCTGCTTTTTAGTGAATGCGTTCGCAGCATTAGGAACACAGATACCCATCACTTCCTCTTGGTTATCCAAGGCTTTCTTGATGAGAAGCGATTCATTTGCTTGGCACAAATCCGTCAAACTCTTCAGCTCTAAACCAAAGCGCGTATCTGGCTTATCAGAGCCGAAGCGGCTCATAGCCTCTTCATAGCTAATAGTTGAAAAAGCTTCTGTTAGCTCTAAACCATGAGTTTTCTTAACAACAGCTTTGAGCATGCCTTCAACAAGTCTGCGAATGTCTTCCTCACTAACAAAACTCATTTCCATATCAACCTGAGTAAACTCAGGCTGACGATCTCCTCGTAGATCCTCATCCCGAAAGCAGCGAACAACTTGATAGTAACGCTCCAGACCAGCTCCCATTAGGAGTTGCTTCAGCATTTGCGGACTTTGAGGCAAGGCATAAAATTGATTTTTAAAAACTCGACTAGGAACCAAAAAATCTCTAGCTCCTTCCGGTGTAGACTTTGTCAAGTAAGGAGTCTCCACTTCCATAAAATCCTTACCGTTTAAATAGTCACGAATTGTGCTGGTTACTTGATGACGAAGTTTGAGGTTCTCTGTCATCTTACTCCGACGCAAATCTAGATAGCGATATTTCTGTCGCAAGTCTTCTCCTGTATGGGCGTGCTGATCGAGTTCAAAGGGAAGAGACTTACTGTTTGCAAGGATTTGAATAGCCTCCGCTCGTAGCTCCACCTGTCCAGACTTGATAGCTTTGTTGACAAAGCGACTTTCTCGTTTGACAACCTCTCCCGTAACAGAGATAACATCTTCCTTATGTAGATGATCAATTCCCGCAAAAGCTGGGCTATCGCCTGCGACAAAAACTTGAAGTAGTCCTTCTCGGTCTCTTAGCTCTATAAAAGCTAATTTCCCATGATTTCGGATATTGGCAACCCATCCGGTCGCTGTCATTTTCTGACCAACCTGTTCTAAACCGTAGTTTCCGATAAAAACTTCTTTCATGTTCTCTACCTCTTTCTAAATTCATGTTCAGTTTAATCACCAATTTACCACAAATTACATATAGAAATCTACGCCCATAGATCTAATGCTATAAAGCATTAAGCAATTTGGGGTTACAGATTCTGTCCAAAGGACAAAACTGCATCCACTCCTCTATGTGCTAAGAATTATAAGGAACATAGACTTTACTGCGTAAATCTATGTCCATAGCTCTAGACTCTAAAGCATTAAGAACGATGGAAAAACGGCTTTCGCCTGTAAAACAGACGAAAGCCGTGGTACCACTGTTATTCGTTGCATTGCAACCTCTGGCTCGTAACGTGAGCAGCCGTTTGTGCTTTGATTCACACAAATCATTCGCAACAATATAATAGTTTTAAACAATATTATCTTTTGTCATAAATAGCATAGAAAAAACCATTTTATCATTGACAGTATGTTCTTCGGATTTTGCTTTCTTGGTGCTGCTCTCAGCTTTCAGCACTTTCTGTGCAAGTCAGCAAGCCTACTCTACTGCTTTTTTACTTTTAAATTGTTATCTATTATAGTCGAACCTAAAACATTTTGCAAGTGATTGAGAGCAAATTTATGATTTTCTTCAGAAAGAGAAGCTACCGCAGGTTCTACCACCTCAATTTGATACCCTAAATTGTAGGCATCGATTGCCGTATGCAGGACGCAAATATCCGTCAAGACTCCTGTCAGAATCACCGTGTCTACTTTTCTTTCTCGCAGACGTATATCCAAATCTGTGCCGGAAAAGGCAGAATAATGACGCTTATCCATCCAAAAGACTCGAGAGTCCGCTTGATAGGTTTCATAAAAGTCAGCCAATGGTCCATAAAGATTGCGTCCACTAGTTCCTTTGATATTGTGTGGTGGAAAGAGTTTACTTTCTGGGTGGAAAGTATCTCCTTCGTCATGCGCATCAATTGCAAAAAAGATATAATCTCCTCGCTCAAAAGCTGCCTCGGTCACTTGGGCAATAGCTTCAGAAATTGCCTGAGCTGGAGCTCCAGCTGTCAACTTGCCATCATCTGCCACAAAATCCACCGTATAATCAATCGAAATCAATGCTTTTGTCATCAGTAGTCTCTCCTTTTAATCTCTTCAAAGACATCGGGAATAAGGACTTTAAGGTAGGTTCCTTTCATTCCTAAAGAACGACTCTCAATAATGCCTGCACTCTCTAGTTTACGCAAAGCATTGACAATCACTGAGCGAGTAATCCCAATACGATCTGCAATGACCGATGCTGTCAACTGTCCTTCATTACCATTTAGTTCACCTAAAATAGCTGAAACAGCTCGTAATTCTGAATAAGATAGCGTATTCACAGCCATGGTTACAGCTGTTCTGCGGCGAATATTTTTTTCATCTTCTTCTCGTTGGAAGTTGAGTAGCTGAATCCCAACTACTGTACTTGCAATTTCAACTAAGATCAAGTCATCATCATCAAATTCTTTATCATTTCGCCAAACAATCAATGTTCCTAAGCGAATCCCTGATACATGAATAGGCGAAATCGTCGTCAAGCCATCTGGAAATTCATCTTTGGTTTCGACTGGAAAAATAGATAAAGCATGATTGACAGGAAGATTAGCTTCTGTATCATACATCAAATTCGCTGTGCGAACATACTCTTCTGGGAAGATTTTTGTTTGATAAAATGCTTCCACCCGGTCATTATTCGTCTTGTAGCGCATAAAATACCCCAAAAGACGACCCTTGCTGTTTACAATACAAGCATTGCAATCCATAATCTCAGCTAACTGCTGAGTAATAGCATTGTAAGGCAATTCTTCCTGTAAGCGCTCATCTGAACGACGCAAAATAGATGTAATTTTTCGTGTTTTTGCTAATAAGTTTGCCATAATTTACCTCGCATATAATCTTATTGATTATACCATAAAACGCTTTATTCTTCAACAATTATCTGAAAATTGTTTATTGAAACACAATTAAGTCTCATTAACTTTTTCAAAACTCCTCAATCCGCATTTCCAATACCAAAAAAGCAACCTTTCGGCTGCCTGTATGATTATCTTCGATATTGCCTTAAGAAACGCGTCATCTTTTCTTGGATCTGTGCTAATTCATCTACACGTGGCAGATAAACGATACGGAAATGATCTGGGTCTTTCCAATTAAATCCGCGTCCGTGCACCAGCAAAATCTTTTCTTGCTTTAAGAAATCAAGCACGAATTGTTCGTCATCATCCACTTGATACATTTCTCTATCAATTTTTGGAAAAATATACAGTCCTGCTTTAGGTTTGGTCGCAGACAAACCTGGAATTTCATTGATAGCCTTGTAAATAAAATTCCGTTGCTCATAAATGCGACCACCAGGAAGTAACAATTCGTCTACTGACTGATAACCTCCAAGAGATGTTTGGACCACATGCTGAGATAAGACGTTTGAGCACAAACGCATATTTGACAGCATATTTAGCCCTTCGATATAATCTTTCACATGAGATTTTGGACCTGAAAGCACCATCCAGCCTACGCGAAAACCTGCGATACGGTGCGATTTAGACAAACCGTTCATACTAACACAGAAAAGATCAGGAGCTAAACTTGCGATAGCTATATGCTTTTCACCGTCCATTACTAAACGATCATAAATCTCATCCGCAAAAATAATCAAATTATTTTGTCGTGCAATTTCAACAAGATATTCTAGGACTTCCTTAGGATACAAGGCACCGGTCGGATTGTTTGGATTGATAACGACAATAGCCTTTGTATTAGAAGTAATCTTTGATTTGATATCTTCTATATCTGGATACCAATCCGCCTGCTCATCACAAAGATAATGAACCGCATTGCCTCCTGCTAAGCTAACAGCAGCTGTCCAGAGCGGATAATCAGGCATTGGCACTAGAACTTCGTCCCCATTATCCAGCAAGCCCTGCATTGACATAACAATCAGCTCGCTAACCCCATTACCAAGATAAACGTCCTCAATATCGACATTTGGAATATTCTTCAACTGACAATACTGCATAATGGCTTTCCGAGCAGAAAAAATTCCTTTCGAGTCTGAATAACCCTCACTATCACGCGCATTCATAATCAAGTCATGGATCACCTCATCTGGTGCCGTAAAACCAAATTCGGCAGGATTTCCTGTATTCAAACGGAGGATCTTCTCACCATTTGCACGCATTCGCATGGCTTCTTCTAGGACTGGACCACGAATATCATAAGCTACATGTTCTAACTTTGTCGATTTATTAAATTCTTTCATCGAACTTTTCCTCATTTCAAAAGAGTCAATTTATTATAACGCAATTTTTCTAAAAAATCTAAAAAAGTTCTTGTAAAGTCTGCCTGAAAATACTTTACTTTTTTCATGTAAAGGGTTACAATATTAGTAAAGAAAGAATGGAGGTATCCCTATGCTACAAAGATATCAAAACATTATGGTCGCTGTTGATGGTTCTCACGAAGCTGAGCTTGCTTTTGAAAAAGGGGTAAATGTGGCACTAAGAAATAATTCACGTCTCACAATCGCTCACGTTATTGATACACGTGCATTGCAAAGTGTTTCCACATTCGATGCCGAAGTTTATGAAGAATTACAGGCAGATGCTAAAAAATTAATGGATGAGTATGCCCAAAAAGCAAAAGAAACTGGCGTCACAGACGTTGTCACAATTGTTGAAATGGGTAACCCTAAAACCTTACTTGCAACAGATATTCCAGATGAACAAAAAGTCGATCTCATCATGGTCGGTGCTACTGGGCTCAATGCCTTTGAACGTTTATTGGTCGGTTCCTCATCTGAATACATCTTGCGTCATGCAAAAGTTGACTTACTTGTTGTTCGTGATAAGGAAAAAACATTATAATCCAAAGATAAAGAGAGATTGGCATAAACCAGTCTCTCCTCTTTTTTATTCTTCATTTTTTTCACAATTCCGTTGATAAGCTTGAATTTGACGTTCAAGTTCTTTTTTGATAGCAGGCTCCGGTGCATAATTTTTTTCCCAATCATCTGGTTTTAAAATTTTATGAGTAACTGGGTCAAAGTGCGCTTTACCATCTGGGAAGAGTTTCCCCATATTCGCTTGGTGTACAATTTCAAATAAGCGCTCAGGATCTACTCCCATTAAAACAAAACTACCATAAGTAAAATATAGCATATCAATCAGTGCATCTACTTGTCCAACGAGAGACATCTCTGCATTACTCTTCTGTTTAACCTTATCGGAAGCTTTATCTATCGCTTTATGCAAATATTGAATAGACTGATTGAAAATTTCTTCTGACGGACTAGCTGCTCGTAAAAATTCCACTAGTTCTTCTACCTTGAAGCCTGCACGATGACGAGCACCCTCTGTTGTCCACAGGATGGGCTCTTCCTGCGTGCATTCATCCATTATCCCATGAAATTCTTTGACCTTATTAAAGTGGTGGTCGCTACTGACAAAGACTTTTTCACTCGCCAAAATACCAAAATGCTCCAAAGCCTTATGAATTCCGTCCTGACTATTACTGCTAGTAGTGTGTTTCGCAACTTCTTTCACTTGACTGGTTCCATTTCCCATGGCGATGGACATCCCAACCCCCGCTAACATTTCAACATCATTATCAGAATCACCAAAAGCCATGACTTGATTGATATCAAAGCCATATTCTTTTCCAACCAGCTTAATTCCCTCTAGCTTGGACATACCCTGATTGATAATGTCAGCCGCAAAAGGACTGCTGCGAGTAAATTTTAAATTTGGAAAATCGACTTCTATAGATTGTGTTTCTCTCGGAGTTGCCAACATTAACACTTGATAAATCGGCTCTTGAATAGATTTAAATAAATCATTCTGTTGTTGAGGAAGCGCCTTGCTGATTACATGATTGAAACTTTTATTAACCAAGTGTGTCATCTTTTTCGGAACAAAACGACTAGTCCATTGAGAAAATTTGCTCATGCCAAAACTCATAATTTTTGAGCCAACCACTCCTGATTCTGTTCCAAATGAAATTTCTATTTTATGCTGGTGAGCATACTGAATCAAGTGACGCAAGCTGGTTTTATCAATTGGCTTAGCAGAAATGACTTTATCTTTTGAAAAAATATATTGTCCATTATAGGTCACTGCAAAATCTAAATCCAACTGTTCCATAAAGGATTGGACAAAAAAGGGGCCTCTTCCTGTTGCTAAACCAACTAAAATACCTTGCTGTTTTAAACTATGGATCGCTTGTTCTGTGGATTTCAAGACCGTCCGACTATCATTTACTAATGTCCCGTCAATATCAAAAAAGACTGCTTTGATTTCCATTCATTTCTCATCTCTTTCTTTTATGATACAATAATTATAGCATAGATTCAGGAGAAGCTCACTTATGACCAAAAGAATTCTAGTTTTACATACTGGCGGTACTATTTCCATGCAAGCTGACACCACTGGAAAAGTCGTCACAAATGAACATAATCCCATGAACCATGTCGCAGTTCCTCTAGAAGGCATTCAAGTGACTGCTCTTGATATTTTCAATATTCCTAGTCCTCACATGACACCACAGCACATGCTGCAGTTGTACAAAAAAATCAAGGCAGATGGAAAGCATTTTGACGGTGTTGTGATTACTCACGGAACGGACACTCTAGAAGAAACAGCATATTTTTTGGATACGATGGAACTTCCAAATATTCCTGTTGTTTTGACTGGTGCCATGCGAAGCTCTAATGAACTAGGGAGTGACGGAGTTTACAATTACTTGTCTGCACTTCGTGTTGCAAGTGATGAAAAGGCACGCGGAAAGGGCGTTCTAGTAGTTATGAATGATGAAATCCATTCTGCTAAATACGTAACAAAAACACATACAACAAATGTCAGTACCTTTCAAACGCCAACTCATGGTCCACTTGGATTGATTATGAAAAAAGAAATTCTCTATTTTAAAACTGCCGAACCACGCGTACATTTTCATTTGAATAAGATTACTGGCTTGATTCCTATTATCCCCACCTATGCTGGAATGACAACCGAATTGCTGGATATGTTAGATTTGAAGAGAATAGACGGTCTCATCATTGAAGCCTTCGGAGCTGGGAATCTACCACAAGAAGTGGCACAAAAGCTCAGCCGTATGACTGCTTCTGGTCTTCCAATTGCATTGGTGTCTCGTTGCTTCAATGGTATTGCAGAGCCAGTTTATGCTTATGAAGGAGGTGGCGTGATGCTTCGTGAAGCAGGAATTATGTTTGTTAAAGAATTAAATGCTCCTAAAGCTCGTATCAAACTTCTCATCGCCCTTAACGCTGGACTTCAAGGGCAGACATTAAAAAACTACATAGAAGGCTAGATTCTTATATAAATAAAAAGCCTCGATTAATTCGAAGCTTCTTAGGAGATTTATGAAAAAAAGTTTTTTAACTCGCTTGTTTTTTTAGTTACCTACCATATATTTCTAATTCCTTTCTTGTTTTTTTGAATGTTTTGTTATAATTCACTTTAATGTTTACTGTCATTGGACTTACCTCTTTCTTTTTGATGAATTTAGTATAGTCCGAAAAACTTAAAACAGGCTTATAGATTTCTTTCAGAAAACTTAATCTAAAATTTAGTTTGTAGTCTCTCCTACAAAGCTGCTCAACTGTCTCCTAGACTATTGAGGTAATGAATGAAGAAAACAAAGTTTTTGTCAACAGCACTTTTTCAAGCTTGAAAAGCAAACGAAAAGTGACTTACTTTCAAGTTTTATCTGCAACGACGCAGTGTTTTGCGCAATTAGTTACTTCGTCGTTGCTTTATTACACAGTATGCTTTGAGGCTGGATTTTGTTCCAGCCTCTTTTTCGTTTCATCTTCTAATCCAAGTAGTCCTGCTTGTCCAAATAAAGTGCTACAATATGCCAATCTGCATGCGTTCTCCAATCAGAAATGGACACAATTTGACTAGCGACTTTTCTGGCTTCTTCTAAAATTGGATAATCCTCTACAATATCCGCCACTTGAAACTCTGGAATCCCTGATTGACGCGTGCCGAAGATTTCACCAGAACCACGTATTTTCAAATCTTCCTCAGCTAAGACGAAACCGTTAGTCGTTTCCGTCATGATTTTCATGCGCTTCTTACCAGATTCAGTCTTGGGATTAGCCACGAGAACCGCATAAGATTGCTTGTCTCCACGTCCTACCCGACCACGTAACTGGTGGAGCTGACTGAGCCCAAATCGATCCGCATCCATGATTAGCATGACCGTAGCATTGGGGACATTGACACCGACTTCAATAACAGTCGTGGAAACCAGAATGTCAATTTTTCCTTTCTTAAAATCCTGCATAATGGTATCTTTTTCTTCGCTCTTCATTTTACCATGTAGCAGAGCTACTTGTGCTTTGTCACCGAAATAAGCCTTTAATTCCTCTTCCAAAGCAATAGCATTTTTCAGATCCAGGGCTTCCGACTCCTCAATCAAAGGAGAGATGACATAGACCTGAGCACCTCGTTGCAGCTCTTTCCTCAACCAATCCAGAACTACTTCCAGCTGCTCATGCTTGACCCAACGAGTGATAATCGGCTTACGCCCAGCTGGCATTTGGTCAATAAGTGACACATCCATATCACCAAAAGCAGTGATCGCAAGCGTCCTCGGAATCGGTGTTGCAGTCATCATGAGCACATCAGGATTATTTCCTTTTTCCCGCAAAATTCGTCTCTGTCCCACTCCAAAGCGGTGCTGTTCATCAATAATCACCAGACCAAGCTGATGATATGTCACACTTTCTTGAATCAAAGCATGAGTACCGACAATCATATCTACCTGACCAGTCTCAATCGCTTCTAGTGCTTCTTTTCGTTCTGCCTGCTTCATTCCTCCTGTCAACAGAATTATCCGTAGTTCAGGAAAAAGTTGGCTCAAGCTATCAAAATGCTGCTCTGCCAAAATTTCAGTCGGTACCATAAGAGCAGATTGCAAACCAGCTGTATAGGTAGCGTACATAGCTAGACCCGCAACCACCGTCTTTCCACTACCCACATCTCCCTGCAAAAGCCGGTTCATGTGGGTTGGTGCTTTCATATCTTGTAGAATTTCATCAAGACTCCGCTTCTGGGCAGCTGTCAATTCAAAAGGTAGCAGTGTCAGCTTTTTTTCTAATAAATCATCTCGCCAAGGAATAGCTAACCCTTGACTCGCATTCTTGCTTTCGCTCTTTAGGACCTGTAACTGCATTTGAAAGTAAAAAAGCTCTTCAAACTTGACCCGACGCAAGGCTTGTTTGTATTCTGTTAAGTCTTTTGGAAAATGCATTGCTCGTACGGCCTGACTGCGTTCCACTAACTGATAGCGCTCCAGCAGAATTTGAGGCAGATTTTCTTCCAACAGAAGTTCTAAGCCTTGGTCAAAAGCTGTCTTAATGACTTTCACCAAACTAGCTTGACTAATCCCTTGTGCCACTCGATAGACAGGCTGTAAGTCATCCTCCACTTGTGCTAAAATTTTCATACCTGTCAGACTCGCTTTTGCTTTATCCCATTTCCCGAAAATAGAAATGGTTGAACCAACCTCCACTTTGTCTGCCAGATAGGGTTGGTTAAAAAAATTGACTGCAAGCACCACTTCGCCTTGTTTTATAGTAAAACGTAGACGATTACGTTTATAGCCATAATACTGCACATTGGCTGGCGTAACGACAAGTCCTGAGATAACCGCCTTTTCACCATCTTCCAGTTCTAACACATTCTTACTTTTAAAATCTTCATAGCGAAATGGAAAATAGAGTAGTAAATCCTGTAGGTTTTCAATTCCCAGCCTAGTAAACTTTTCAGCAGATTTCGGTCCTACACCCGGCAGAACCGTTAAAGGTTGGTGTAAATTCATAATTCCTCTTTCAGTTCTGTTTCTTAAGAATTTATAAAAGCAGGCTAAAACAGACACCCTCCAATAGCTCTTTGGATTGTTTCCGACTACTTTTAGATTTCAACTCATTCTTTGTAAACTCTAGGGACGCGGTCACTGATCAAACAAACCACCTCGTAATTGATGGTTTCCCGTTTTTCTGCCACATCTGTTGCAGAAATAGCTTCTTTACCACTTTCACCGATAAGGACAACTGACGTTCCAATAGGATAAAACTGAGGTAAACGAACAGTAATCTGATCCATAGATACGCGTCCAACAATGGGACAAGGATTCCCGTCAACTAAAACATTAAAGCCTTGCATATCTCGCGTCCAGCCATCAGCATAGCCCAGTGGAATCGTTCCAATGAACTGTGGGCTATCACTAGTGTAAGTAGCTCCGTACCCTACATCTGCCCCTACTTCTAATTGCTTGACATGAACCAATTCTGAAACCAATGAAAGAGCTGGTTTGATGTCATAAGGCAGCTCCAAAACAGTTCCACTTGGATTAAGCCCATAAATGACATCGCCCAAACGGACTGCATTCATAATCGTCTCACTATGCCACAGAGTCGTTGCCGAATTACTAGCGTGAACAATCGGTGGAATAGTTTCTAATTGCCCTAAAATTTCTTTAAAACGTGCTAACTGTGCCTCAAATTTTTGCGTATCTGCTTCATCAGCTGTCGCAAAATGGGTGAAAATTCCTTTGACCTGAGCACCTGCCTTTTCCAAACGATGAATCGCTTCTTGAGCGTCTTGGCTATTTCGAAAACCAATCCGCCCCATTCCAGAATCAATTTTTATATGAACAACCAGTCCAGTTAGGTCTATGTCTGACTTCAAAAGCAAATCAATCCATTCTAAACTAGCCACCGTATAAGTAATCTTGTATTTAATTGAAAACGGAACAGACTGGATAGTTGATACTCCCAGAACCAGAATTTTTTTTGAAATACCAGCTTCTCTCAGCTCTACCGCTTCATCAATATTGGAAACACAAAAGCCATCCACAATTGGCTCAATAGATTGCGTAACAGCAACTGCACCGTGACCATAGGCGTCTGCCTTGACAACAGCCCATTTTTCTACATTGTCTGGAATATGCGCTGCAATTTGTTTAATATTAAATTGAATAGCAGCCAAATCCACAATAGCCTTAGTAGGCCGATGATTACTCGTTTTCATGATGTTCCTCCAAAATAACACTAGCTGTGACGACATTATCTGTGTGGCTGAGTGACACCCAGACCTTGCCAGAAAAAGGTGATTTGCTAAAAATAGGCGCTCCCTTTTCATCGTTTAAAATTTCTAAATCCTGAAAAGTGACACAGCCGATACCAGTCCCCCACGCTTTAGAAAAAGCCTCTTTAGCAGACCAACGCCCCGCCAAATATTCCATTTTTCGCTTACCAGTCAGTTTTTCAAATCGGTCAAATTCTGCGGCTGTCAAAACTTTCTTAGCAAAGCGAGCATTTTTTTCATAAACTTTTTGAATAGAAGAAATTTCCTCTATATCAATACCATGTCCTTTAATCATCTTTTTAAAAAGAGTTGAGACTAGTCTCAACTCCATCCTTTTTATTTTTCATTTTTAGATAGGGTAGTGTAAATTTCCTTGACTAATCTGACTGTATTATCCCAACCCAAACAAGGGTCTGTGATGGATTTTCCGAACACCTCAGGCTCATTTTGACGGCCATCTTCTAAGTAAGACTCGATCATAAAGCCGCGTACAACTTTTTTGATTTTCTCATTCCAATCACGGTTGATTAAAGTTTGACGGACAATTCGTACCTGTTCTAAATACTGTTTTCCAGAATTATCATGGTTGGTATCAATGATGATAAAAGGATTTTCTAAGCCCATTTTTTCATATTGAGCAATCGTATCTAGTAAATTATCATAGTAATAATTTGGGATGTTCTTTCCGTATTCATCAAGACCACCGCGCAAAATAGCATGCGCTAAGGGATTACCTGAAGTTTCTACTTCCTTACCAGCAAACAAGAAACTTTGTTTGTTTTGGGCTGCATAAATCCCATTAAACATAACATTAAGATTTCCAGAAGTGGGGTTTTTTAAACCAGTCGCAACGTCAGCTCCACTAGCTACAAAACGGTGTTGCTGATCTTCCACAGAACGCGCTCCAACAGCCATGTAAGAAATCAAATCATCTACCAAAGGAAGATTTTCCGGATACAACATTTCATCAGCAGTCGTCATTCCTGTTTCTGTAATCACACGATAGTGCAAATTGCGTACTGCTTTAATGCCGTTGATTAAACTTGGGGCTGCTTTCGCATTTGGTTGATGAATCAAGCCTTTATAGCCGTCACCATTGGTACGAGGTTTTGCCGTATACACACGCATCACCATAAAAATACGGTCTTTTACCTCTTCTTGAAGGGCAGATAAACGTTTTGCATATTCTAGAACAGCCGCTTCATTGTCAGAAGAACACGGACCGATGACTAGCAGAATGCGGTCATCTTCTCCGCGAATAATTGCGTTTAGTTCCCGATCTCGTGCTTCTTTTTTGGCTAAAGCATCTCCTTTTAATTTCGATAGATTGCGAACCTTTGCTACGTCAATTGGCTGACTAGTTGCTTTAAATGTCATAATCTCCCTCTCTTTACACTACTTATCTGTGGCGTCCGTGACAATTTTTGAATTTCTTCCCTGAACCACATGGACATAAGTCATTGCGCTTCACTTTTGTCAAATCGATATCACTAGGTAAGCCAGATTTTTGTGCTGCAATATTACGTGTTGCCGTTGTACTGATATGGTGTTCCGTCCGTGGACGCTCTTGCTCATGAATTTGAGCTTTCATCATCAGCCGTGTAACATCAAACTCAATCGAACCAATCATATCATTAAACATGCGGAAACTTTCTGCTTGATATTCAACAACCGGATTGTTTTGTGCATAACCTCGGAGTCCAACGGCATTACGTAATTGATCTAAAGCATCAATATGGTCAGTCCATTTATTGTCCACTACACGCAGAATCAAAACTTTTTGGAATTCTCTGACTGATTCTTCATCTCGCAATTTTGCGACCTGATTGTCATATACTTCCAGTGCTCGTTGATACAAGTTTTCCTTTATTTCATCATCTGATAAGTCGATTAAGTCTGATATGTTGATAGAATCTTCGGGCACCAGATTATATTTAGCAAAATTCACAATAGCTTCGATTTTTTCTTGCTGTTCGGCACGACTATTGCCATCTACAAAACGATTAATAGTCCGCTTCATCATAGCGTGAATTTCCGGTGCTAAATCACGATCAGCCGTAATGACATCATAACGTTGTGCATAGATAATCTCACGTTGCTCACGCATGACATCATCATATTGAAGGACTTGTTTACGTGTATCGTAATTGTTCCCTTCAACACGCTTTTGGGCTCCTTCCACTTGACGAGTAAACATTTTGGATTTGATAACCGACTCTTCTTCACTCATTTTGAAGCGTTCCATAACTGCTTTAATCCGCTCTGAACCAAAACGACGCATGAGCTCATCTTCAAGTGACAGATAAAATTGCGATTCCCCTGGATCTCCCTGACGTCCGGAACGACCACGAAGCTGATTATCGATACGACGACTTTCATGACGTTCTGTACCAATGACACAAAGTCCACCTAACTCGCGAACGCCTTCACCAAGTTTAATATCCGTACCACGACCAGCCATATTGGTTGCAATCGTTACAGCACCTCGCTGACCAGCATTCATAATGATTTGTGCTTCTTTATAGTGATTTTTCGCATTCAATACTTCATGAGGAACTCCAGCTTCGACTAATTTTTTAGAAATATAATCACTCGTTTCAACAGCGACCGTCCCCACAAGCACAGGTTGCCCTTTTTCATGACGAGCTTTCACATCTTGGACAACTGCTTTAAATTTTGATTCAATACTTGGATAAAGAAGGTCTGGGTGATCAATACGAGCCACCGGACGGTTTGTAGGAATCGGAATCACTCGAATATTATAAGTTTCGCGGAATTCTTCTTCTTCTGTCTTGGCCGTTCCCGTCATTCCTGACAATTTCTTATACATACGGAACAGATTTTGGTAAGTGATAGAAGCTGAGGTCTTCGTTTCATCCTGAATTGGTACACCTTCTTTAGCTTCAATTGCTTGGTGGAGTCCATCAGAATAGCGGCGACCTTCCATTGTCCGACCTGTAAATTGGTCAACAATCAAAATTTCCTGTTCTTCACTAACCACATAGTCAATGTCCAACAGCATAATATAATTTGCACGAAGAGCATTGTCAACAAAGTGAGTCAGTGCTACATTTTCAATGTCATACAGGTTTTCTAGTTTGAAATAACTTTCTGCCTTATCAATCCCCGAATCAGAAAGTCCAATAGTCTTAGACTGAACATCAATAATATAATCATCTTTGTTTAATGATTTTACAAAGCTATCTGCCATATGATAAAGCTGATTTGTATCAGACGAAGTTGGTCCGGACACAATTAAAGGGGTACGAGCTTCATCAATCAAAATGGAGTCCACTTCATCAACCAAAGCGTAGTTAAGTGGACGTTGCACCATATTTTCAGCACGCACTACCATATTGTCGCGCAAATAATCAAACCCAATCTCTGCATTCGTTGAATAGGTAATATCACAAGCGTAGGCTTCTTTCTTTTCTGCTGATGACTTTGCGGCAAGGTTAATACCAACAGAAAGTCCCAACCAAGAGTACAATTCACCCATTTCAGTTGCGTCACGTTCTGTCAGGTACTCATTTACTGTGACAACGTGTACACCTTCACCAGACAAAGCATTCAGATAAACCGGCATGGTCGCAGTCAAAGTCTTTCCTTCCCCTGTGCGCATTTCTGGTACATCTCCATGGTGTAAGACAATCCCGCCCATAATCTGTACGGGGTAAGGGAAGAGGCCCAACACACGTTTTGCGCCTTCACGAACAACTGCAAAGGCCTCATAAAGCAAATCATCTAATGACTCACCATTTTGATACCGCAACTTAAATTCATCTGTCTTTGCTTTCAAAGCCTCATCTGACAAAGCAGCCATTTCATCTTCATAAGCCATGACTTTCTTCGCCATTTTTTCTAATCTTCTTAATTCGCCTTTATCATTTTCGATAATTGTTCTTAAAATATTCGCCATTTCTTTCCTTACTTGTAATAATTCTTATTTTAAAATGTTCTTTTCATTATAGCATTTTTCACTATATCTTTCAAGAAAATAAAAGGATAAAAACGGCAGTTCCATTCAAAACTACCGTTCTATGTCCTTACTCTTTTAAGTGATAAGAATAACTAGCTACAACAACATTTTCATGCCATCTGAGAAAATATTTCAATTTCAAGCTCATTTGATTGTGCAGCATATTTTGCCAGCTATGATTTGGAATGAACTGTGGCACTAATACCGTTACGGTATAACCTTTCTTCTGCGCATTACGAGCGACTTTTGTCACATACTGTACTGTTGGTCTGATGATATTACGGTAACTTGTTTCTACATTGACAAATTGGATATCTGAAAAATAGTGTTTAAATTCACTTGCTACTTCCTCATCTTTTTCTTGTGTTTCTTTAGTAGATACGTGCATAGCAATCACTTCATCACCAATACTACAAGCATAATTCATCGCACCGGCACTAACACGCGTAACATTCCCAACAAGGACCAAAACCAGATTTCCTGCATAATTCACGCGTTCAATTTTTTCATTTAAACGCAATTGTTTAGCAACTTTATTATAATGATTTTTGATTGTTAAGAAAATCCAAAGCAAAATAATAATAATCGGGAAGAATGGCCAGATATCTCGCAAACGGAAAAGCAACAAAATCGCCACAATCGTGTAACAAATTGCTGCACCCAGAATATTTGTTACAGAATATTTTAAGAAATGTTTTCCATGCTGTTTGCGCCAATGTACGACCATTCCTGTTTGAGAAAGCGCAAAAGGTACAAATACACCAATCGTATAAAGTGGAATGAGCCGCTCAGTATTTCCATTGAAAATCAACAAAAGAAAAATTGCACCAATGGCCAAGGTCAAAATCCCATTTGAATAACCAAGGCGAGCACCTTTCTCCATATACATATGTGGCATATATTTATTTTTTGCCATATTGTAAGATAGCATAGGAAAGGCCGAAAAGCCTGTATTAGCTGCTACAGCAAGAATGAGTGCTGTTGACAGTTGGAAAATATAAAAGAGAAGCCGCCCAATAGGTGAATTTCCCAAAATAGCTTGTGCCATTTGAGCGAGTATTGTAACGTCTTTTATCGGAACGATTCCAATCCAGTAGTTTAAAAAAGTAATACCGGCAAACATGAAGCCTAAAATGGCAGCCATAATTGCTAATGTTTTCGCTGCATTTTCAGCTTTTGGTGTTTTGAAAAATGGGACAGAATTTGAAATAGCTTCCACACCTGTCAGAGAAGCTGAACCGCTCGTAAAAGCACGTAACAGAAGCACTAAGCTAACGCCTGAGATAGATTTTCCAATTGGCGCTGTTGCATGATAAGATAAATTTCCCAGCAATAATTGCAATAAGCCAAAGCCAATCAAGAAAACAGTGCTTGCGATAAACAAATACACTGGAATCATAAGAGAAACTGCAGATTCCCGCAATCCGCGTAAGTTCATTAGCATTAAAGCCAGCACTAAAACGATCGAAATATGCAAGTTATATGGGTGCAATGCAGGAATAGCTGACGTAATCGCATCTGCCCCAGACGAAACAGATACCGCTACCGTCAACATATAATCAACCAGCAAACTACCACCTGAAATCAGACCAGCTTTTGGTGAAAGATTTTCCGTTGTAACCATATAAGCCCCACCACCTTGTGGATAGGCATGAATCACCTGACGATATGAAATAGTCAAACTAGCCAATAAAATCAGCACCACAATACCAATTGGCAACGACCACCAAATCGCGCCAGCAGATACAGATATCAAAACCAAAACAACTTGTTCAGGCCCATAAGCAATTGAAGACAGAGCATCACTTGATAACATGGCTAGGGCTTGTAGTTTTGTTAATAAGTTTCCTTCTTCTCCCTCATCACTTGATTTCAAAGGTCGACCAATAAAAATATTTTTCAACTTGGAAAACATATTTTTCTCCTAAATTTTTCAATATCAGCCATTATAACGCTTTTCTGAAATAGTATCAATGTTTTCTGAAAATGACATCGTTTTTTAATATAACTGATAATTTCTGCATAAATAAGAGAATAAAATAGACTACTATAATTCCTTTGAAATCATCTGTAAAAATGAGTAAACTAATGAACCACTACATCATGATGCTTTAGACTTATGCTTTTAAAGAGGTCAAGGAATTTCCCCCAACCTCTGATTTTTTATATCATTTTTTTACGGATGACTGACAATCATTTCAAGATCTTGTCCCTCAAAAGTCCAAGCCTCCAGATCGCTTGGTAAAATGAAATGGTCTCCTTTTGCAATCGGATAAGCTTTCTCATCTACTGTCAGCATCCCTTGTCCTGCCAACACACTCACCAATAAATAAGGAGCTGTTTTCTCAATCGCAACTTTCCCTGACACTTCCCATTTGTAAACGGCAAAGAAATCACTGGCAACCAAAAGGGTTGATTGCAAATCATCTGCTTTCACAGTAACTGGTCGACTATTGGCCGGCGCACCGATATTGAGTACATAAATGGATTTTTCTAGATGAAGCTCGCGCAAATTGCCTTGAGCGTCTTTTCGGTCGAAATCATAAACACGATAGGTAGTATCACTGGACTGTTGCGTTTCTAAAATCAAGATACCTGAGCCAATGGCGTGCATGGTGCCACTTGGAACATAGAAGAAGTCCCCAGCCTTGACTGGCACCTTGGTTAAGAGCTTCTCCCATTCTTTCTTTTCAATCTGCTGGCGCAACTCTTCTCGTGACTGAGCACTGTGTCCATAGATGATTTCTGCTCCTTCATCTGCCGCAATCACATACCAGCACTCGGTCTTTCCTAATTCTCCTTCGTGCTTCATAGCATAGTGGTCATCTGGATGAACTTGAACACTAAGCCAATCATTGGCATCCAAAATTTTGGTTAAAAGCGGAAAAACAGGCTCGTTGCTATTGCCAAACAATTCACGGTGCTCAGCATAGACTTTATCCAATCCTTGTCCTGCAAATCGACCGTTTTTTATAGTAGATACTCCGTGTGGATGAGCTGAAATCGCCCAGTATTCGCCTATTTTATCACTGGGAATTTCATAGCCGAATTCATCTCGTAGCTTCGTTCCGCCCCAGATTTTTTCCTGCATAACAGATTGTAAAAATAATGGTTCTGACATCATTTCCTCCTTTAATATTGTACAAACAACTTAAATATTTTTAACATCTAAAAGCGAATACCCTCTCGTGTCAAAGCGATTGCGACTTCTCGAGTACTCAATCGGACGCCCATTTTCGAGATAAACGACTTGTTCAACCTGCAAAAGTGGATCGTCATTTTGACAGTCCAGATACATTTTATCATATTCATCTGGCTTTTCAGCTGTGATATGGCGATAACTTCCGGCAAATTTTAAGTTTAATTCATCCCATAAATAAGCATAGATAGACTGAAGTAAAATAGTCTCATCCAATCCTGGCACCAAATCACACGGCATATAAGTGTGTTCCAACACATAGGGCTTCTCATCAAGCAGACGCAAACGTATGATTTTATAAACTGGCGTCGTCACTTCCACTTGCAGGCGCTCTGCAATCTCGGCTTCTGGGAATTCAACTGCAAACTGAATAATCTGACTCGTTAATTTTCGGTCATCATTTTTGAAATCTTGACTCAAGCCATTGTAATTATTCAAACGAAATTTTGAATCTTCTTTATCCCAAAAAGAGGAATTTAACACTCTCGTTCCATTTCCTTGTTTGGAAAAAATCAATCCCTCAATGGTTAGAATCTCAACAGCTTTTTTTATAGTCATTCGGCTAACACCGAACTCTTTTGATAATTCAGACTGAATAGGCAACATGGAGTCTACTGGGTAGACTCCATTTGCGATTCTATCTCGAAGTATATTTGCTATTTCTTCGTATTTAGGCATATGATAGCTCCTGCAAATCTGTCATTCATCTCATTATAATACAGAATCAGGTTGTTTGTCCAGCATACGAAGGAATGGATACCAGATAAATCCAACAATCACCATATCCACTAACTGAAGGACACCACCTAAAATGGAATTGGTTGCTAGCATTCCGCTAAAGAATACGGGCACCGTCCAAGGAACTGCCACTCCTGTTGGAGCTGGAACAATTCCTACTGCCATCACAATATAGTTAAACGCAGTCACAACAATCGGTGCTAAAACCCATGGAATCAGAATAGTCGCATTCAAAACGATTGGCAAGCCAAAGATAACTGGTTCATTGACATTGAATAGCCCCGCTCCAAGAGCAAGTCGTCCAACGTCCTTATACATTTTCTTTTTCAGAATAAAAGCCATAATGATAACTACAGCTAGCGTCATCCCAGAACCACCTAAACCAACAGTAAATGTTTCCATAAATGATTTGGAAATAATGTGTGGCAAATGCTTGCCAGCCTGATAAGCCTCTAAGTTATCCAACATCAATGTATTCCAAATTGGATCCATGACAGAATTAACAAGAATTTGTCCATGAAGTCCAAGAACCATAAAAATTGAACAAAGAAGATTGCCACTAAAGTTGCCCAGATACTACTTCCCAAGCCAACCAGCGGCGTTTGAATAACCTTATAAATAATATCATGAAGATTTGCATTGAAAAATCCTGTCAAACCAGCATTGACAAACAAGAATATGGAAAGAGTCAATACGGCAGGAATCAAAGCCGCAAACGACTTGGCTACTGCAGGCGGAACGCTGTCTGGCATTTTAATCTGCCAACCTTTTTTCGTTGCCCAGCAGTAGATTTCCGCTGCCAAAAATGCAACCAGCATTCCAAGGAACATCCCTTTTGCCCCTAAACGGTCTAAACTCAAGACGCCTGAAATTTTTTCACCTTTTTCTGGCATGGTATAAAAAGGTGTCAAAAGAAGAAAACTAGAAAAGGAAACTGCTTCTCCAAAAATTCCTTCCACATCATAAGATTTTGATAAATAATAGCCAATACCAAACGTTACAAAGATTGTCATAATTGACATCGTTGCATTTTGTCCACTGCCAAACAGATTAGACAAAGTAGCTTTCGTTGCATCATTAAAAAATGGCAAATTGTTAAATACCACTACAATTGAGCCAAACATCGTTAATGGAAAGGAGAGCATAAAGGCATCTCGTAAAACAGCCAAATAACGATTGGAAGCGAGTTTGTTTGCCAATGGCAACAACTTATCACCGATTTGATCTAGAAACTTGTTCATCAATCTTCCCTCTTTTTCTTTTTTGATACTCTAACTATACTATACTTTTTATAAATTGTCTATACTTTTTATATAAAAGATTGACTTTTTTTGAAAAAAAGTATAGTATTATATTGTAGACTATTTTTAAAAAGGAGAAAATATATGACATTTTTAACATTTCCAAAAGGCTTCTTTTGGGGAACTGCTTCCAGTGGGCCGCAAACAGAAGGTCGATTTGACGGTGATGGAAAAGGAGAGAATATCTGGGACTATTGATACAACAAAGAACCTGAAAAATTTTTCAACCATATTGGACCTGATAAAGCTTCCTATAATTATCAGTATTACAAAGAAGATGTGCAACTAATGAAAGCAACTGGACACAATTCTTTCCGCACTTCTATCCAATGGAGTCGTCTAATCCCAGAAGGCGTTGGTGCTGTTAATCCACAAGCCGTAGATTTTTACAATTCATTCATTGATGAACTGATTACAAATGGAATTGAACCATTTATTAACTTATACCATTTTGACATGCCAATGGCACTACAAGCAAAAGGTGGTTGGCTTAATCGGGAAACGGTTGATGCTTATGTAAACTTTGCAAAAACCTGCTTTAACCTATTTGGTGACCGCGTCAAATATTGGTTCACTCACAATGAACCCATTGTCCCCGTCGAAGGTGGTTACCTCTACAATTTCCACTATCCAAATGAAATCAACATGAAACACGCTGTACAGGTGGCTTTTCACGAAATGCTCGCCAGCAGCTTAGCTGTCAAAGCCTATCACGAAAAGCAAGATGGTAAAATTGGGATTATCCTCAACTTAACTCCAAGCTATCCGCGTGATGAGAATAATCCTGAAGACGTCAAAGCTGCTCAAATTGCAGATGCTTTCTTTAATCGCTCTTTCTTAGATCCTGCCATCAAAGGCGAATACACTGCTGATTTGATTGCTATCATTAAAGAATTGGATATGATGCCAGAATACACAGCTGAAGATTTGCAGACCATTAAAGAAAATACCATTGACTTGCTTGGTGTCAATTATTACCAGCCACGCCGAGTTAAAGCAAAGGAAAACCCTGCCGATAAAGACCCGCAGAATCCTATGCCAGATGATTTCTTTGACTACTACGATATGCCAGGTAAAAAAATGAACCCTTATCGCGGTTGGGAAATCTATGAAAAAAGGAATTTATGATATTATGATGAATGTCCGTGATAACTATGGAAATCTTCCTTGCTATATCTCAGAAAACGGCATGGGCGTCGAAGGTGAGGAGCGCTATATCAACGCCAATGGTCAAATTGAGGACGACTACCGTATTGACTTCATCAAAGATCACCTCCGTTACCTACACCAAGCCATTGAAGAAGGAGCTAACTGCATCGGCTATCATCTTTGGACTTGTATGGACAATTGGTCCTGGTGCAATGCCTACAAAAATCGCTATGGTCTCATTGCCGTTGACCTTGATAAGAAAGGAAAACGAACGATTAATAAATCAGGTTATTTCTTTAAAGAGTTGTCTGACAAAAATGGTTTTGAAGATTAAATGTGACAAAACTCCCCAAGGGTTCCGATACCTTGGGGAGTTTATGCTAAATAAAAGATAAAAAATAAACCTATAACATGTAACTAATTCACACAAACACTATAAGTTTATTCTTAGGAGGTTTATAAATAAATTATTTTTCTTCTAACTTTTTATATAATTCAAGCATCTCTAATGCCACTTCACGTAATGTCATTGTTGTCATCAAATGATCCTGTGCATGAACCATGATGATCTCAATCTTAATCTCAACACCACTTGCGTAATCTTGCAACAATTTCGTCTGTGCGTGATGTGCTTCAACCAACTCTGTATTCGCGGCTTCCAATTTTTGAGAAGCTTCATCGTAGTGACCAAGTCGCATCGCTGCAAATGCTTCGTGTACTGTTGCACGCGCAGTTCCACTATGAAGAATGATTTCAAATGCTGCTACTTGTAATTCTTCTGTATTCATAACATCCTCTTTATAGATTGTCTGTGACTCCTGTTGGGATTGGAACATAGGCTTGAGGTGGAATTTGAACAACTGGACGTCCAACTTTTTCTCCGAGGTCAGCAAATTGTTTAAAATACATTCTTGTTTGAGGACTAATTAAATAAAGATCAAATGCGGCAGATTCAATTACTTTATTTCCTTCTGTTGCTCCAATTGCTTCAACAGTAATATCTTGTCCTTGACCTTGAAGGTATTCAGTTGTCTTTTTAGCCATGAGAGAAGAAGACATCCCTGCTGCACAGATAATTAACGCTTTTGTCATGAAATTTCTCTTTAAAATTTTGTATATGAGGTAAGTTTTTATTAACAAATTACCTATCATTGAAATTAGTATAGCACAGTTTTTATTAAATATCTAGTCTTTTATATATAAAGATTATACTTTTTTAAAAATTTAATAACAAAAAACTCTTTCCGGTCAAAGTTTGACTAGAAAGAGTCCCTATTGTAATTTATCGTTTGTCATTTCCTTTACGCATACTCTGCGTCTTCATCGAATTGACTATTGTAAAGATCAGCATAGAAGCCATTTTCTTCCATCAATTGATCATGATTTCCTTGTTCAATGATATTGCCATCTCGCATGACCAAAATCAAATCAGCATTACGAATGGTCGACAAGCGGTGAGCAATGACGAAAGAAGTCCTTCCTTCCATCAACTTATCCATCGCTTTTTGGATCAATTCTTCTGTCCGCGTATCAACAGATGAAGTCGCTTCATCCAAGATAAGTAAGGGAGCATCCTTAAGAAGTGCACGCGCGATAGTCAGCAATTGCTTTTGCCCAACAGAAAGACTGACTGTGTCATCCAACACTGTATCGTATCCTTTTGGCAAAGTCTTGATAAAGTGATGAACCCCGACAGCTTTAGTCGCTGCCACAACCGCTTCATCAGAAATATTCTTCTGATTGTAAATCAAATTTTCTTTAATCGTTCCCTCAAATAACCAAGTGTCTTGAAGGACCATTGAGAAAGCATCATGCACTTCAGAGCGTTTCATTTGCTTGGTATCAACACCATCAATAGTAATCCGCCCTTTCTCAATTTCATAAAATTTCATCAACAGATTGACAATCGTCGTTTTCCCAGCACCGGTCGGACCAACAATAGCAATCTTTTGGCCGGCTTTGGCCTTGGCAGAAAAATCATGAATAATTGTTCGATCCGGATTGTAGCCAAAGAATACATTATCAAAGGTAACATCACCCTTTAAAGTTGTGAGCTGTTGAGACTTGTGCTCATCATTTTCCATTTCCGGCTCTGCTAAAAACTCAAATACACGCCCCATAGCAGCACTAGCTTGTTGAAGAGTGGTAATCCCTTGTGCAATTTGGGACAATGGTTGAGAAAAAGTCCGTACATATACCATAAAGGCAACAATCGTCCCCATCGTGACATCACCATTCAATGCCATGCTCGCTCCAACCAATACGACCATCACATAACCAAAGTTCCCTATAAATATCATTAACGGCATCATAATCCCTGAAATGAATTGTGATTTCCACATACTACTATAAAGATTCGTATTAAGCATTTGAAAGGCTTTTTTTGATTCTTCGGTAGCATTATAGCTGACAATGACATTGTGACCAGAATACATCTCTTCCACATATCCATTGACACTAGCAAGATTCTCTTGTTGTGCGCGGAAAAACCGTTGTGATTTGCCCATAATCAACGCAACAAAGACAAAACCAATCAAAACCGATCCAATCGTTACAAAGGATAGAACCACGTTGTTATAAAACATCATAAAGAGAACAGCAATAAGAAGCAAACTTGATGAAATCACTATGCCTAAACTTTGGTTCAGAGATTGTCCAACAGTATCCACGTCATTAGTGACTCGTGAAAGAGTGTCCCCTTGCGAATGGCTATCAAAATACCGCAAGGGTAATTTATTAATTTTCTCCTCAATGGCTGTCCGTAAACGTTTTGAAAAATGCTGAACAACGGACGAAATAATAAAGGATTGCATATAATTTAATACAGTACCCACCGCATATAAAACGGCTAAGAAAAGAGCAATATTAGAGATCGCCTTCAGATCAATCCGACTTCTCATTCCTTCTGTGATAAGATTGGTAATTTCTTTTAATTTGACCGGACCATAAACCGTGATAACACTAGATAGCATTGCTCCCACAAATGCAACGAGCAATGGAAACTGGAATCCTTTAATATAGGGTTTCACTTGGCTAAATAAAGATGATTTTTTATTTTCCATTTTCCAATTCCTCCTTTGATAATTGTGAGTAAGCAATTTCTTGATAAACTTCGTTTGTCGCTAGCAGCTCTTTGTGAGTTCCTTGCCCAACAACTTTCCCTTTATCCAACACCAAGATCTGATCAGCATCCATGATCGTTGAAATCCGCTGAGCTACGATCAATCTGGTTGTAGCTTTCACTTTTTTCGCCAATTCTTCTCGCAAAATACGGTCTGTCTTATAGTCCAGTGCTGAAAATGAATCGTCAAAAATCAGAATTTCAGGTTTCCTAGCAAGTGCACGTGCAATCGCCAGCCGCTGCTTTTGACCACCAGAGAAATTGGTTCCGCTTTGTGCAACCTCTGAGTTCAGACCACCTTCTTTTTCTTCAACAAATGATTTCGCTTGTGCCAAGTCCAACGCAGACCACATTTTTTCATCATCCAATGGACTTTCATTGCTTTGTCCAAAATCTAAATTACTCTTTATATCACCAGAAAAGAGAACAGCTTTTTGTGGAATGTAGCCAATTTTATTATGCAAATCTTCCAACTGATAATCTTTTACATTCACGCCATCTACTAAAATTCTTCCTTCTGTCACATCATAGAAACGAGGAATTAAACTAATTAGGGTTGATTTCCCAGAACCAGTTGATCCGATGAAAGCTACCGTTTCGCCCGCTTTAGCTGTAAAGCTAACATGTTCAATGACAGCCTCAGAGTTTTTAGTATAGCGGAAAGAAACATTGTCAAATACCACTTCACCTTTGACATCTTTAGCTGTTTTGGGTTGCATTGGAGATTCAATCGTGGAATGCAAATCAAGTACCTCATTAATCCGCCCCGCAGACACCAAGGTACGAGGAAGAACGATAAACAGAGCAGCCATGAGCATGAAGCCCATTACGACCTGCATAGCATAGGACATAAAGACAACCATGTCACTAAAGATTGGCAAACGTCCTGATAAAACTGCATCTTGAATCAAGTAAGCACCAATCCAGTATATTGCCAAGGTCAAACCACTCGAAATCCCCATCATAATCGGATTTAAAATAGCCATGAGCCGACTAACAAAGAGATTCAACCGAGTCACTTCATCATTTGCCCCTGCAAATTTATCATCCTGATAGTCTTCAGCATTGTAAGCCCGAACAACACGAATCCCTGTTAGACTTTCACGCGTAATACTATTTAACTTATCAGTCAACCGTTGAATAACAGATTGTTTTGGAAAGGCCAACGTCATCAAAACTGTCGTCATAATCATATTCACAATAACTGCGACAATAACTGCCCACAGCCAGTATTCTGATTTCCCAATGATTTTTGTAATCGCCCAAATCGCCATAATCGGCCCACGAGTCACGACTTGCAAGCCCATAGTAATCATAAGCTGAATTTGCGTAAGATCATTGGTTGTCCGCGTTAAAAGACTTGGAATAGAAAATCTCTTAATCTCAGCATTTGAATAATCCAGTACACGATTGAAAATATCTGAGCGCAAGCTCGTTGTAAAGCTAGCTGCCAATCTAGCCGCAATAAAACCAACTACCACAGCACTGAGAAAACTAGCAAATGACAATCCAATCATTTTCAAGCCCGGATTCCACAAATCAGAAATAACTGTTCCTCTCGTCTGTAAGAGTTCCGTAATTTTTGAAATATAGGTTGGAACCTCTAAGTCCAAATAAACTGCCAAACAAGTAAATAAGATACTGATGATAATCAGCCCTACTTCTTTGACAGTTAAACGTTTAAACAATTTAACCATTCGCTTCTCCTTTTCCTATTTTTTCAATATTCTGGTAAAATTTTCCCATTACCTGAAAAAAAGTCACCAAATCTTCTTCTGAAATGCCATTCAATAAGCAGCGATCCATCTCATCAAAGAAATCCCGAATTTTATTCATGCGCTCTTTTGATTCCGATGTCAAACGAATAATCTTAGCGCGCTTATCTGCTTCACTCACTTCCAGATAAATCAAGCCATTTTTAACCATTCGCTTCATTAAATTACTAGCAACTGACTTGGTAATTCCCAACTCCTGCTCAATATCTTTAATAAAGGTCATCTTGCCACAATCTTCTCGATGATTCACAAAATGCAATACTTGCCCTTGTGGACCCGCCATAAATTCAATCCCTCGCTCTTTGGCAATTTTTTGAATCATCAGATGTGTCTTCCGTCCAAATCGCTTGAATTCCAATAATGGTTTTTCCATTTGATTTCCTTTCAAATAGTTCTCTAGAGAACCAGTTAGTTTTCATGAGAACTATTTTACTATAATTCAAATGAATGTCAAGTAATAAGTTTCTATGAGAACTATTTTTATTAAAATAAAATAGCTGACCAAAAATTCAGCCAGCTATCCCTATTTTTTATATAAGACGTTTACTTTTCAGCACTGTCATATTTTCCAGTATGAAGCTCTGTGATACTATCATGTCCTGGCAACTCTGGTAAACCTAAAGAATCCTCACGAGTAAAGGCTTCACGCAAACCAGATGTCCAGGTGGTTTGCTCTAGTTGTTCTGGACTAATTTGGTGTACAATTTCATCACCACGACCTTCTTTTATCTTTTGCCCAAACAACGGATCAATCAATGTTCCGCGACCAACTGCAATCAAATCAGTCGGAGTCTGTGCAATCGCATCCTGCGCATCTTCCTCACTAAAGACACCACCAACAATAATTAGCTTAGTTTGATTATCTAGAATGGATTTAAAATGCTCAGCATAAGTCCGATCAGAGCCAACAGGTTTTGACGCATATCCTTCCCAGAGCGACAGATGAATGTAATCCAACTCATATTTGATGACCTCTCGAATCAAGGCTTGGGCTTCTCTATAACTATAACCGACCTCATCTCCGTGAATTTCTTCAGGACTGATCCGATAGCCTACGATAAAATCTTTTGGTGCATATTTTTCCACTACTCGTTTCACTTCTTTTACGACCGCAAGAGGAAAAGCCATGCGTTTTTCTAAAGAACCGCCCCATTTATCCTCACGCACATTTGAGAAACTTGAAAAAAATTGCTGCAAGAGATAATGATTTGCACCATGAATTTCCACTCCTGAAAAACCAGCCTCAATAGCACGCTTAGTGGCACGTCCAAAATCTTTAATAATTCCTTCAATCTCAGCATTCGTCATTTCACGAACTGGATAAGACAAAAATGAAAAATCAAGAGCACTGGGTGCCAAAACCTCCTCACCTTTAACAGCGCGACCAGAAGCCTCGCGCCCACCATGATGAATCTGTAAAATAGCTTTGTTGCCATTTTTCTGCAAGGCTGCCGCAATCTTTTTAGCTCCCTCTAGATGCTCATCGGAGTAAATTCCTAATTGTTCAGGATAACCTGGTCTAGAGCAAGGTCCACCTGACTCACTCACATAATGGTATTCAGCAATCAATAATCCAGCCGCCTGCGAACGAGCATGATAATAGCGCAAGGTATCATCAGAAACGAAACCACCTTTCAAACCACTAAAGGTTAGCATTGGTGGCATAACCAAACGACTAGAGAGCTGAGCACCATGACGGAATTGAACCGTATCTATAAGACTCTTTGACATGACAAATCCTCCTTAAAATTTAAATTTTTGATTCCACTATTATTTTATTAAAACCATCATCGCAGATAATAACTCATTTAGCTAAGCATATTCCCCAGACTTCATTTCCAGCAAATCCACTTTTTGCATCACAAATCAACCATTCCCTACGCTTTTTTAAACTATAAACATTGTTCATCAAGATTCATTCGACAAAACTTACAAAATTCTAGCATTTCTTCACTATTAGTCGATTTTTCTGACATAGCATATATTACACGTTTTTCTATATCAAAATACCTTCCAAGTGATCCAATTCATGCTGGCAAATTTGTGCTGGAAAATCTTTCAAAGTTAGCGTTTGTTTTTGCCAATTCTGGTCCAAATATTCAACCATAATTTCCTTATAACGAGTCGTCAAGCAACTTCCCGAAAGTGATAAACACGATTCTTCTGCTTGATAAGGAGAGGACTTCCTTTTCAAAATAGGATTGAACATGATAACAGGCACCATACCATACATGAAAATAATCGCTCGTTTTTGCACCCCAATCATATTGGCCGCCATTCCGACACACCTATCTTGATTTGCTTTTAAAGTATCTAATAAATCCTGCCCAATTTCGATATCTTTTTCGGTCGCTAATTGCGCTTTCTGTTGTAAAAATAATAGATCTTTTACAATTGGTTTAATCATTTTCCTCCTCGTAAGAAAAAAGCAAGTTCATTCAATATCCTTTTACTTGCTCTCAATTCACTTAATTATCCTTTGACTTTTTCACTGACTTTTTTAGCTAAAACAAAATTTCCAAGTGTTGCTGAGCCATTTCCAGCAACAGCTGGTGTCACAATATAGTCACGCACATCAGGTACTGGCAGATAACCATTCAAAAGAACAGTGAATTTTTCACGAACTCGATCCAGCATATGTTGTTGCGCCATGACCCCTCCACCAAAGACAACAACATTCGGACGGAAAGTCACTGTTGCTTGAATCGCTGCTTGTGCAATATAATAAGCTTGAATATCCCAGACAGAGCTGTTTAGTTCTATATTTTCTCCTCGAATGCCAGTACGCGCCTCTAAGCTAGGCCCGGCAGCCAATCCCTCCAAACAACCATTATGGAATGGACAAACACCATTAAATTCTTTCTCTACATCCATCGGGTGTTTCGCAACATAATAATGCCCCATTTCAGGATGACCTGTTCCACCAACAAATTCACCACGTTGAATAGCACCAGCACCAATACCTGTTCCAATCGTATAATAAACCAAATTTTCAATACGACCACCAGCATTGTTTCGTGCTACTATTTCACCGTACGCAGAGCTATTAACATCTGTCGTAAAGAAAATCGGTACATTCAATGCACGCCGCAAAGCACCAACAATATCAACATTTGCCCAGTGTGGCTTGGGTGTAGTTGTAATAAAACCATACGTTTTTGAATTTGGATCAATATCAATCGGTCCAAAAGAACCAATTGCCAATCCCGTCAAATTCTCAAAGCGTGAGAAAAATGCAATTGTTTTATCCAATGTTTCAATCGGTGTAGTCGTTGGAAATTGCGTTTTCTCAACCACTTCAAAATTATCGCCACCAACTGCACAAACAAATTTTGTACCACCAGCCTCTAAGCTTCCATACAATTTTGTCATTTCAAAACCTCTTTATATTTTGTTTTATTCTCTCTTCATTATAGCATATATTCATGTCACTTCTGAGTACAAATTTCAGTTATTCTTCTCTTTTTCAAAGAAAAGCGAACAAACATTCATTTGCTCGCTTTATCTTACATTAGACTTTCAACTCAATGACAGCCTCTCCCTTAGTTACTGCACCCTCTGCAACAGGAGTGACAGAAGCGTAATCAGCCGTGTTGGTAACAATCACCATGGTTGTGTCATCAAGACCAGCGGCTGCAATTTTGGCAACGTCAAATGTACCAAGAACATCACCTGCTTTGACTTTAATACCTTGAGCAACTTTTTGATCAAATCCATCACCGTTCATAGAAACTGTGTCGATCCCAATATGAATCAAAATCTCAGCTCCATTTGTCGTTTTCAATCCGTAAGCATGACCAGTTGCAAATGCGATTGTCACTTCTGCATCAGCAGGAGCATATACCACACCTTCGCTAGGTTTTACTGCGATTCCTTGTCCCATAGCACCACTTGAGAACACTGGATCATTGACATCTTTCAAATCAACGATTGAACCAACGATTGGAGAAAGGATTGTTTCGTCAGTAAGAACTGGCGCAGCAGCTTCATTCGCTTCGACTACTTCTTTAGCTTCAGTAGCTTCTTCTTCAGCATCTTTATAACCAAATGCATAAGTCAAACCAAATCCAAGACCAGTTGTTACAAGTACCATAAAGATATATTGAAGAACTTGACCATTCAGATAGAGAAGCGTACCTGGGATGATGGTAATCCCAAATCCAGTCCCAGCAAGTCCAAGAATAGAGGCTAACCAACCACCAATAGCACCGGCAGCAAGACCCAGAACGAATGGTTTACCATAACGCAAGTTCACCCCGAAAATAGCTGGCTCAGTGATTCCAAGACCTGCAGAAAGAGCTGCTGGAAAT
Source organism: Streptococcus sp. AS20 (assembly GCF_000524255.1). NCBI lineage: Bacteria > Bacillati > Bacillota > Bacilli > Lactobacillales > Streptococcaceae > Streptococcus > Streptococcus sp. AS20. Next base: position 55,784 of record NZ_JANS01000011.1, read on the forward strand.
GCAAGAGCTTTTAATTTTTTAGATTTTGTTTTTACACCAACTGCAAGAGTTGCACCGGCTTGGGCTGTCATAGCAGCTGTAATAATCGCATTAAAGGCATCTTTTCCTTCATTGGCAATCAATTGCGCTTCTAATAAGTTGAAGATATGGTGAACACCTGTTACCACAATTAGTTGGTGAATGCCCCCAAGAATCAAACCTGCTAAGCCAAACGGTAAGGCAAGAATAGCTTTTGTTGCAGCAAGAATGACATTTTCAAGTGAATGGAAAATTGGACCAATGATAAAGAGACCCAGAACTGACATCACAAGGAAAGTCAAGAATGGCACAACAAGCAAATCAAGCACATCTGGAATTTTCTTATGCAACCATTTTTCAAGCTTCGCACCAAGTAGACCAATGAAGAAGGCTGGCAAAACTGAATTTTGATAACCAACGACCGGAATAAAACCAAAGAACATGATTGGCTTGGCATCACCAGAAGCAACAGCCCAAGCATTTGGAAGAGCTGTATTTACCAGCATCAAGCCAAGTACAATACCAATAACCGGATTCCCACCAAATACACGGAAAGCCGACCAAGAAATCAAAGCAGGGAAGAAAGCAAAAGCTGTATCTGTCAAAACGACTGTATAAGTATAAAAATCTGATGCAGCAAAAGCTTTTGAGGTTGTCCCAAATAATCCAAGAATCGTATCATTATTAATCGCACCACGAATCCCCATGAAAAGACCTGTTGCTACGATGGCTGGTAAGATAGGTACAAATACATCACCAAATGTACGAACAGCACGTTGGAACCAATTTCCTTTTTTAGCAGCTTCTGCTTTTTGTTCACCAGTTGAAGAAGTTGGTAAGCCAAGTGCAACCACTTCATCATATATTTTATTAACGGTACCAGTCCCAAAAATAATTTGATACTGACCTGAATTAAAGAATGCTCCTTGAACCTTCTCAAGATTCTCAACTCTGTCTTTAGCAATTTTAGCTTCATCCTTGACCATGATACGCAGACGGGTTGCACAGTGAGCAACACTACTTACATTGTCTCGTCCACCGATGGCTTCAATGACCGCTTTTGCAATGTCTTTATTTTCCATTTGCATCTCCTTATTGAAAATAATTAACTTTTATGAAAGCGATTTAATCGCTCCTACGACTATTATTTTAACATGATTTAAAAATATGTCAAGCGTTTTACAGAAATTTTATTTTTTTCTGCTAAAAAGTTGATTTTTCTAAAGAAAACGTTTACTATATAAGTAAGAAAACTATATTGGAGGATAAAAGATTGGCTTGGACAACCGAACAACGCTACAAACGTTATGAAAACTGGACAACAGATGAAATCAATCAAATAAAAGAAAATATTGAAAAATCCCCTTGGCATACTAGTTACCATGTAGAACCTCAGACAGGATTACTCAATGATCCAAACGGCTTCTCTTATTTTAATGGTAAATGGATTGTGTTCTATCAGAACTTCCCTTTTGGAGCAACCCACGGTCTAAAATGCTGGGTACAGCTCGAAAGTGATGATTTAGTCCATTTCACAGAAACTGGTGTACGAGTTCTACCAGATACGAAATTGGATAGCCACGGCGCCTACTCTGGCTCTGCTATGCAGTTTAATGACAAGCTTTTCCTTTTTTATACCGGAAATGTTCGCGATGAAAATTGGGTACGTCACCCATACCAAATTGGAGCATTGCTGGATAAAGAAGGGAAACTCGAGAAGATTGATAAAGTCTTGATTGAGCAACCAAAAGAAGCTACAGATCACTTTCGCGATCCACAGATTTTCAATTATAAAGGCCAGAGCTATGCCATTGTCGGCGGACAAACTCTGGACAAAAAAGGGTTTATCAAGCTTTATAAAGCAGTTGAAAACGACTATATAAACTGGGAAGAAGTCGGCGATTTAGACTTTGAAAATGACAATACAGCCTATATGATGGAATGCCCCAATCTTGTCTTTATTGATGAAACACCTGTTTTGCTCTACTGCCCTCAAGGTTTATCAAAAGAAGTTGCTCCTTACGACAATATTTTCCCAAACATGTATAAGATAGGTCAATCGTTTGACACAGCAAAGACAGCAATTGTCGATCCTAGTCCTCTGCAAAATTTAGATTATGGATTTGATTGCTATGCCACCCAAGCTTTCAATGCTCCAGATGGCCGTGTCTTAGCAGTCAGCTGGTTAGGTTTGCCGGATATTGCTTACCCATCTGATCGTTTTGATCATCAAGGAATTTTCTCGCTTGTCAAGGAATTAACACTAAAAAAAGGAAAACTCTATCAATATCCTGTTCAAGCAATCCAAAACCTGCGGAAAGAGAATAAAGTATTCACCAACCAAGCAAAAACAAAAAATAGCTATGAACTGGAATTAGAATTTGCAAGTGATTCACAAACTGAAATCGTCCTCTTTGCAGATCAAAAACACAAAGGCCTCCGTATTCGCTTCGACATCAAAAATGGTCAAGTAACAATTGACCGTAGTGAAGTTGGCGAACAATATGCTCTTGAATTTGGGACAGTTCGCCGCTGTATGATTGAAAACCAAACTACAACTGCCTCAATTTTCATTGATAAGTCAGTTTTTGAAATTTTTATTAACAAAGGAGAGAAAGTATTTTCAGGTCGCATTTTCCCACATAATGACCAAAACGGCATTTTTATCACTGAAGGAAATCCAACCGGAACTTACTATGAATTAGATTATGGTCGCAAAACTAACTGATGTAGCAAAACTAGCAGGGGTCAGCCCCACAACTGTTTCCCGTGTGATTAACAGAAAAGGCTACCTCTCAGAAAAAACAATCACAAAAGTAACCGAAGCTATGCGAGAATTAGGCTACAAGCCTAATAATCTCGCTCGCAGCTTACAAGGAAAATCCGCTAAATTAATTGGACTGATTTTTCCAAATATTAGTCATATATTTTATGCTGAACTCATTGATAAATTAGAACACGAGTTATTTAATAGAGGTTACAAAACAATTATCTGCAACAGCGAACACAATTCAAGCAAAGAAAAAGAGTATCTGGAGATGCTAGAAGCCAATCAAGTCGATGGCATTATCTCTGGCAGCCATAACTTGGGAATTTCGGATTATGACCGCGTAACAGCCCCTATTATCTCTTTTGACCGCAACTTGTCTCCTTCTATCCCTGTTGTATCTTCTGACAACTATGCTGGTGGGACCCTAGCCGCAGAAACATTGGTCAAATCTGGAGCTAAAAAGATCATTATGATTACCGGAAATGATAATTCCAATTCACCAACAGGTCTCCGCCATGCAGGCTTTGCCTCTGTCCTACCAACCGCTCCTATTATCAATGTATCTAGTGACTTCTCACCCATTCGCAAAGAAATGGAAATCAAAAATATCTTAAAAGATAAGAAGCCTGATGCTATTTTTGCTTCAGATGATTTAACTGCCATTTTAATCATGAAAGTCGCTCAAGAACTGGGGATCAACATCCCAGAGGAACTAAAAGTTATTGGTTATGACGGAACTTATTTTGTGGAAAATTACTATCCACAGCTCGCCACTATTCAGCAACCATTAAAAGATATAGCTTGCTTACTGGTCGATTTATTGCTGCGAAAAATTGAAGGAGAAAAAGTTCCAACAACGGGCTACTTCTTACCTGTTCACCTTTCTTCAGGAAAAAGCATTTAACACTGTAAAATAATGAAAACCCACTTAATTTCTCCATACTTAAGTGGGCTTAGCGTTTATTCCTTATTCTTATATTTTTCTTCAAAAAGAAATTCATCAATTGCCTGCGCACAGCCATCATGATCATTATCAGCTACGATGACATCCGCCAATCCTTTAATACTCTCATTAGCATTTCCCATAGCAATGCCCAAGCCTGCTTCACGAATCATACTTTCATCGTTATCTGCGTCACCAACAGCAATGATCTGTTCCATAGGAAGTTGCAAATATTGAGCCAGGTGAGCTAAACCTTGCCCTTTTTCAACACCCCGCGCTGTTAGTTCAAGACCACTTACTTCTGATTTTATCATGGCAATATCCTCAGATAACAAAACCTCATACGATTGATCTCGTTCATCAGCTGTTAAATGATAGATGTTGATCTTACCAAAATTTTCTCTTTCCTTTGCTAACAAATCACAGATATTATCTACTAATACCGCTGTTTCGTCATACAGTTCAGTATAAATTTCCATATAGTAGTTCGCAATGTTCTCAAAATTAGAGCGCTGAAGATAGCCTTGTCCATTGATCATACCGACCACCATTAAATCGTGAGCTTCTGCCAACGCCTTCACTTTATCCACCACAACAGCAGGTAATGTTTGCTCCGCTAAAGTTTGCTTCATTTCCAAATCATAAATCAATGCACCACTAGCAAGAACGGCATAGCGAATCCCTTGCAAATCTTTTTTATAAAGACCTAGTTCTGACAGAGAGCGCCCTGTTGAAAGTGCAACTTGTTTTCCAGCTGCATGCACTCTGTCAATAGCTGCAATACTACTTTTAGCAATCGTCTTTTGACTGGTCAAAAGCGTTCCATCCATGTCAAATGCAATCAATTGATACATAACATTTCTCCTTTTTTTACTAAAATTAGTATAGCATAAAAGCTCAAAAATAGTAAAAAAGCTTAAAACCATGTTATCAAAAATGTTGGTTTTAAGCTTTTTTATTGTCGTTCATTCCTTAATTTTAACTAGAGACTAAGTTCTTATTTAACCTCTTTAATTGTCAACAAAGTTGAAGATCTATTTACAATTCTTTTTTATACTTTTCAACTTCTGCTTTATTAGCCCAGACAAAGTGTCCTGGACGAATTTCAACCATTTCTGGCTTATCTACTGAATAATCATGTTGAGCAGCATCATAAACCTTCAATACTTTCTTCCGCTCCAATATTGGGTCTGGAATTGGAACAGCAGATAGCAATGACTGCGTATAAGGATGGATTGGATTATTGAAGAGTTCTTCTGTTTCAGCCACTTCTACAATCACACCCTTATAAATAACAGCAATACGGTCTGAGATAAAACGTACAACTGATAAATCATGGGCAATGAAAAGATAAGTCAAGCCTAGATCTTTTTGGAATTTCTTAAGAAGATTCAAAACTTGTGCGCGCACAGAGACGTCAAGTGCTGAAATCGGCTCATCTGCAATCACAAAATCTGGCTCCATAACAAGCGCACGAGCAATCCCAATCCGTTGACGCTGACCACCAGAAAATTCATGCGGATAGCGGGTCAAATGCTCTGACAACAACCCCACCTCATGAATAATATCTTTCACCTTTTTCTGACGTTCTTCTTCATCTTTAAACAGATGGAAATTATACAGACCCTCTGAAATAATATAATCAACTGTCGCACGTTCATTCAAACTAGCAGCAGGGTCTTGGAAAATCATTTGAATCTTGCGAATCACTTCTGATTCTTCCTCTTTTGATTTCTTACCATTGATTCTCTTTCCATCAAAGAAGATATCTCCTTTGCTAGTATCGTTCAAACCAATAATGGCACGACCGATTGTTGTCTTACCAGAGCCGGATTCTCCTACAAGTGAAAACGTTTCTCCTTTATTGATAAAGAAATTAGCATTTTTTACAGCAACAAATTTCTTGCTTCCTTCACCGAAGGAAATTTCCAAATCTTTAACTTCTACTAATTTTTCAGGCATTTCCTTCCTCCTAAGCATCTAAATGAGCAAAGCCCATTTTTGAGCTAATTTTTTCATGTAAATCATCAATAACAGCAGGTTTATTCACTTTTGGAGCATTTTCATGAAGCAACCACGTTTTTGCCCAATGTGTATCTGATACATAGATTTGAGGTGGTTTTTCCTCAAAATCAATTTCCATCGCATAATCTGAACGAAGAGCGAAAGCATCTCCTTGCAAGTGTGAATAAAGAGACGGCGGTGTGCCAGGAATAGAGTAAAGCTCTCCTTTATCATCTGCCAACTGTGGCAAGCTTGATAACAAGCTCCAAGTATAAGGATGACGTGGATCATAAAAGACGTCTTCTACTGTACCATACTCGACGATTTCTCCAGCATACATAACGGCAACTTTATCCGCAATACTTGCTACCACTCCAAGGTCGTGGGTGATAAAAATAGTAGTGAATTGATACTCTTGTTGCAATGATTTCAACAAATCAATGATTTGTGCTTGAATGGTAACATCAAGCGCTGTTGTAGGTTCATCACAGATTAGGATATCAGGACGACAAGCAAGCGCAATGGCAATAACGATCCGTTGACGCATTCCTCCTGAATATTGGAAAGGATACTCACTAAAACGCTTTTCAGCATCAGGAATACCGACTTTATTCATATAGTCAATAGCCATTTCCTTCGCTTCTTTTGCCGTTTTCTTTTGATGTTTTACAATAACTTCTGTAATCTGGCTACCAATCGTGTTAATTGGGTCTAAACTTGTCATTGGGTCTTGGAAAATAGTCGCAATTTTAACACCACGAATAGGTTCCCAATCTTTATTGGATTTCAATTTTGTCAAATCTTGTCCACGATAGTTAATCGATCCTTGCGCTACTCGACCATTATCCTCTAACATTCCAGTAAAAGTCTTTGTTAAAACAGATTTACCAGAACCTGACTCTCCTACGAGAGCAAGAACTTCACCTTCGATGAGGTCAAGTGATACACCACGAATGGCGGTTAAGACTTTATCACGAACGTCAAATTCCACGACAATATCGCGGGCAGTCAATATTACATTTTTTTCTTGTGTCATATTTACTCCTATCTATGTGTACGTGGATCACTAGCATCCGCTAAGTTCTGACCGACAACGAATAGGGAAAGGGAAACCAAAATCAACGTTGTTAATGGAATCCAGAAAAGATATGCATTTGTTGTAACATTTTGTGAATAATCCGAAATCAAACGCCCTAAACTTGGCACCGTCACAGGAAGTCCCAAACCAAAGAAAGACAGAAAGGCTTCGTATGAAATGAAACTTGGAAGTAATTGTGAAGCAGTTGTCACAATCACAGAAACCAACTGTGGCATAATATTTTTTACAATGATTTTAACAGTCGGTGTTCCCAAAGTGCGACTGGCAAGGTTATACTCTAAATCACGATAACGTAGAATTTGGATACGAATATTGTAAGCAATCCCAATCCAACCAGTGATGGTCATAGCAAAAATCAAATTCCAGAAACCTGCACCAATTGAGTAAGTCAAGACAATGACAATCAAAAGCGGTGGAATGTTAGAAATGATATTATAAATCTCAATCATCACACGATCGACAGTCTTTGAAATTCCCCAGATACCACCAATAACAATACCAATCACAAGGTTAATCATGGTTGCAATAACTGAAATAAGAATAGAGTTACGTGCTCCAAACCACACTCCGTCAAAGAGGGATTTTCCGTTACTATCTGTACCAAACCAATATTGGGCATTCGGTTTGATATAACGAGCACTAAAATCATTTACTTTACTTACATCATTAAAATCGAAATTTGAAAAAATCGGATAGATGAAACTCATCAAAACAATTGCAACAAGAATACCCAACATAGCAATTGTTGATTTTTTCCTTAAGAATTGACGCATAACAGATTTCCAGTAAGAATAAGCTGGCGCATCAATTATTTCAGAGGCAAAATCATCGCGTTTTACAAATGTGAACTTACTTTTATCAATTGTAGCCATTATTTACCTCCTTTTGATGTTAATTTAATACGTGGGTCAAGCATGGTCATCAGAATATCACCCAATAGAAGAGCGAAAATAGAAAGACATGTAAAGATAAATACAAGACCAACGACCATAGAATTATTAGATGCTTTAACAGAGTCAATCAGCATTTTACCCATTCCAGGGAAAGCAAAGATTGTTTCGGTCAAAGTCGCACCTGTGATAACTCCGATAATAGCACCAGGTATACTGGATACAAGTGGTACCATGGCGTTTTTAAAAATATGTTTATTTGAAATTTCTTGTTCAGAGAGACCTTTTGCCCGTGCAAAACGAACAAAGTCTTGTGATTGCAGGTCAATCATATAACGACGAATCCAAACAGCTGTCCAAGGCGCACTCAAAAGCCCAAGAATAACTGCCGGAAGAACATAGGAACGCCAATCTCCCGCTCCCAAAATAGGGAAGGAATCCGGCAATCCAAGAGCCGAACCAATCAACCGAATGATATAAACCAAAGCGATGGTTGGCAATGACATCAAGAATGTCAAGGCTCCTGTTGAAATACTATCAAACAATGTATTCTTAAAGCGAGCCATGTAAGATCCAAGCGGAACAGCAATTAAGTAAGATAAAGCCAGACCAATCAAACCAACAATTGAAGAACTTACAATCATTGATGGATATTGGTAGTTACTTTCTGTTGCCGTATATGGATCATCTTTTCCATAATTGGCAACATCACGCGCATCGGCTTGTTTTGGAGATTTATAAGTTCTTGTATAAATGTTGACAGACGAAGTTTTCTTACCTGTCGGGAATTGAACTTCAGAAGTTTTCGTTTGTCCTTGCCCTTGCGAAATAACTTGTAAAACAGGAAGATTCGCATAAGTTGGATAAGAAATACCTAGATTTAATCTCACAAAATTCTGATGAACAAACGGAAATTGCCCATTAAAGTACAATAAATACTTATGTTTCGTTCCAGAACCAACAACAGACCAACCAATAGCAGGATCATTTTCAATACGAAGATAACGCTTCAAGTTTGGATTAGAAGCATCTTTCACAGCACCTGTATGGTCAATTTGAATCAAATTGCCATAGAAACCAAGAACGCGTTCATAAACTGGAACCTCTCGAGTTGCATAAAATTGCTTACTTTCTTTGAATTGCTGCAATTTCCAACCACGCCCCAACTTTTTGATGTAAGCTTCATAGATTTTTTTATTTGCATTACTAGGTTCTACTGTTACAGAAGGATTCTCTTTACTAGCTTTTTCTTGTAATTCCTTCGTATCATAGTAGTCAATGTAACCCATACGCTCAAAAATTGTATTTTCATAATTAGTCTTTTTATCAGGAGTTGTAGCTATTTTATTATAGTTCGGATCCTGCTTGAAAATCAACTTTCTTGGCACCATAGTATAGATAATGGTGTAAGTCAATGTTGTTACCATGAAAATAGATACTAAAGAGCGTAAGATACGCATAAAAATATATTTCTTCATTTACCGTTTCCTTTAAAATCCCAAAAGAACTTTCTCCCCTGTTAGAGAAAGTTCTGATGAGAAGTTTATTTTACATGATCTGCTAATTCTTTGGTATTTACTGATTTAGCATGAGTCACATCAGATATTCTACTTCAATCACTATGATTAAGTTATTAAACCTAACCTGTCAGTCAAGACCGAAGGAAGGGATAGAAAAATGTCACGCGTTACGACAAATACCTATTTTCGATTTTAGAATACCTTCAATTTTAAACTGATTGTTTAAAATTATACCACAATTCTAGTCAATTGTAAAATCAATTGTCAGAATATTTTTATCATAAATGAACCCTTTTTGTTTTTCTGTTAAATTTTTTTCAATTATTTAACATGATCTGCAAGTTCTTCTTGAGCTTTTTTATTAGATTTTGATCGCTCTTTATTCCATTTAGTCATAGCTTTCTTGTACTGATCTTGTGTAACAGGCTCATCTTGGAGTTCAAGATATTTATATAGAATGATTTCACTATTCCCTTTGTTTCCTGACCAAGCAAATGAATTAGTAAATGGCACTGTGCGAGAAAGAATTGGGCGACCCGTTAGCGTTGTTGTTGGAATAACTAATGCATTATCAGTCAACCAAGCTTGGGCTGCCGCATATTTTTCATAGCGTGCATTCGTATTAGTGGTTTCTTTTTCAGCCTCGTTCAACAGCTTTTCATATTCGTTCATACCGACTTGTGCTGCTGCAGCGTTATTCGTACCTGCATCAAATCCTAGATAAGTCTTTGTGCTTTCACCGCTTGAAGGTTTGATGATATCAAGATAGGTAGATGGATCTTGGAAGTCTGGACTCCAACCAACATTATCAGAAAGATCCCAATCTTCTGCAGCTGCAGATTCAGCAAAGTAAGTGATATTATTTACATCGTCTTTAGACATTTGTTGAATGTCAATCACAACATTTTCTTTGCCAAGATTTTTTTCAATCGATTGTTTCAATGATTGTACACGTTGAACTTTATTCGTTGCCGTTTGGTCAACTGGCATGTCAATGTGGATTGGGAATTGAACACCGTCTGCTTGAAGCGCTGCTTTCGCTTTGGCTAATTTTTCCTTGGCTTTCGTTGGATTGTAAAGACCGTCTTGCGCATCATTTAAGTTGACATCTTTCCAACTTTCATCGTAGCTGACTAATTTTTCTTTGACCAATTCTCCAAAGTTCTTATCATCTGTTTGAACAAAAGTTGGTGGTACAAAGAGATTACGAAGCATCTTTGTCGCACCATCTTTCCCATTTACTTGTGACGCATAAGCTGTGCGGTCAAATGCAAATGTAATTGCTTGACGGAAATCTTTATTTAATAATGCTTTCTTAGTAGATGTCTTTTGAGCATCTGTTGTCTTTGATGTATGATTGTAAGATTGACGATCGATGTTTGTAGCCACTAGATAAGTGGTTGCATCTTGTGGAGTATAAACGATGTTGTTTTTGTATTTCTTGCTGACGGAAGCATAACTTGGACTAGTTGGAAATACTTTTGCATTGGTAAATGAACCGTCACTAAATCCTTTAGCAAGTTTATCTTGGTCTTGACCATCATAGTAAGACAATTTGATGTTATCAATGTGTACATTTTTCTTATCCCAATAGTTTGGATTTTTAGCCAATTCAACAGATGATTTTGCAGTGATAGATTTTAGCAAGTATGGTCCATTATAAAGAAGACTAGATGGGTCTGTTGCTTGTGCAAATTTATTTCCTTTTGATTTCAAAAATTCTGCATTAACTGGCGCTAAAACGCCCATTGTTGTTTTTGAGTTCCAAAAGCTTTCTGGTCGATTCAGAGTATATTGAACCGTATAATCATCAACCGCTTTGATACCGACAGAAGAGAAATCTTTATTTTCACCCTTCATGTAAGCATCCAGGCCTTTGATTGAATCTTGTACCAAATAAATAGCATCGGATTTCTTATCTGCAGCGTGTTTCAAACCAGTCACAAAGTCTTGCGCTTTGACTTCGGCATACTCTTCACCTTCGGATGTATACCATTTGACACCTTTACGAAGTTTATAAGTGTAAGTCAAGCCATCTTTGGAAACCGTCCAATCCTTTGCCACAGAAGGGATTAAATTTCCGTAACGGTCATTTTCTAAGAGTCCATCGATGACATTACTTGTAATATTTGAAGTAGAAGCCTTCCCAGTTGTCAAATAATCCAAATTATCTGGATCTTGCTCATAAACATATGAAAATGTTTTGTTGCTAGAACTTGTTTTAGAACCAGAACAAGCCGTTAAGGCTCCTGCTGCAAGTAGGCTAACAGCCGCTAAAGCAATGATTTTACTTTTCTTCATGAATATTCCTCCCAAATTCATTATTTTTATACATTCTAGCACACAAACAGTAAAAAGTAAATAGAATTTTCTAAATTTTACGACATATTTTGAAAGCTGATTTAATAAGGTTTATATTAATCTATTAACCTTTAGAAATTAAAAAAGCAGGTTTTCCTCACCTTTTAGTGAGTTTTACCTGCTTTTATCATTGTATTATTTTACATGATCAGCTAATTCATCTTGAGCTTTTTTATTAGACTCGGCTTTTTCTTTTTGCCATTTCTTCTTAGCTGCTTCATAGTCCTTCTTCGTGACAGCATCTTTACCGACTTTAATGTATTTATAGTAGGTTGAGCTACCTTTACTACCTGTTTGCGCAAATGCACCTGAGAACGGTTGAATGCGCGACACAAAAGTTCCGGCACCTGTTGAAGCCATTGTTGGCAAGACAAGCGAACTGTCTGTTAACCAAGCTTGTGCTGCTGCATATTTTTCATAACGTTTTGCAATGTCTGTTGTTTCTGCACCTGCTTCATCGACTAATTTATTATATTCGTCCAATCCAACTGCTTTAGCACCGGCATTTTCACTACCAGAGTCAAAACCAAACCAAGTCTTCGTATTGTCAGAAGCCGTTGATTTCAAAATATCAAGATAAGTAGATGGATCTTGATAATCAGGACTCCAACCAACAGCACCTGAAATATCCCAGTCTTCTCCAGCTGCATTTGGAGCATAGTAAGTGACGTTATTAAAGTCGTCTTCTGACATCATATTCAAGTCCATGACAACATTTTCTTTGCCGAGTACTTTTTCAACAGATTGTTTTAAAGACTGCATCCGAGCAACGTAGTTCTTAGAAGTTTCTACAACAGGAACGTCTAAGTGAATTGGGAATTTCACACCTTGAGCTTGCAAAGCTTCTTTTGCTTTTGCAAATTTTGCTTTTGCTTTTGTTGGATTGTACAAGCCATTTTGTGAATCAGCTAGTTTGACACCCTTCCAGTCATCGCCATAGCTTGCTAATTTTTCTTCTACAACATCACTAAATGATTTTTCACCAACTTGAACAAAATTAGATGGTACAAACATATTACGGATTGCTGTGGCAGCACCATCTTTACCATTTACTTGTGCTGCATAAGATTCGCGGTCAAGTGCAAAGTTCAAAGCTTGACGGAAGTCTTTGTTCAACAATGCCTTTTTCGTTGAATTTTTTTCTTCATCTGTTTTCTTAGCCGTATGGTTGTAAGATTGACGGTCAATATTAAGGGCTAAAGCAGCCGTTCCAGAGCCTGCTTCTGCTGTATAGATATTGTCCTTGAATTGTTTTTCAAAAGTTGCAAAGTTTGAACTTGTTGGGAAGAGGCGTGCGTATGAGTATGCCCCATCTTTGAAATTACGAGCCAATGAGTCCTGGTCTTGACCATCATAGTAAGCAAGTTTAATGCTATCAACTTTTACTTTATCTTTATCCCAATAATGTTTGTTTTTAACATATTCTACCGCAGATTTTGCTGTGATAGCTTTCATCAAGAATGGTCCATTATAAAGGATTGAGTTAGGGTCTGTTGATTGGCCAAATTTATTTCCTTTAGATTTCAAAAATTCTGCATTGATTGGCCACATAATGGCAGAGGTTGTCTTAGAATTCCAATATGGTTCTGGCTTGTTCAATGTATACTGAACAGTATAGTCATCAACCGCTTTCACACCTACCGTTGAAAAGTCTTTTGTTTGACCATTCACGTAAGCATCTAAACCTTTAATTGAGTTTTGAACCAAATAAAGAGCCTCAGATTTTTTATCGGCAGCATGTTTCAGTCCAGTTACAAAATCTTGCGCCTTGACTTCAGCATACTCTTCACCTTCTGATGTGTACCATTTGGCACCCTTACGAAGTTTATAAGTATAGGTTAAACCATCTTTTGATACAGTCCATGACTTAGCCATTGATGGTACAAGATTTCCATATTTGTCATTTTCTAACAATCCGTCAACTCCATTTGTCACAAGATCGCTAGTGGTTGCTTTTCCTGATGTTACATAATCCAAAGTTTCTGGATCACCAGAATACACATAACCAAATTTTGTTTCAGCTGAGTTCGATTTCGAACCCGAGCAAGCTGTTAAAAAACCAGCAGTTAGTAGGGCTACCCCTGCTACTGCAATAATTTTACTTTTTTTCATAGGTACCTCCGAAAACTATGATATATTCTAATTATACTATATCTTACTAAAAAGTAAAGAATTTTCAAACAAATCTTTTACTAAAAAATGTGATTGTATTCCAAATGCCTTCAAAAAATAGATTTGCTTCTCGTATCTTATCAGTGAATACACTGTTTTTATGTCTTTTTCTCTGAACAAATGACATACGTTTCAAACTCCAGATTCGGCATACATTCTGCTAAATCGTTCTCAATGCGCTTCAGTGCTTCTAAACGCATTTCAACAGATGTATGAGCATTTCCTTGAATGATAAAAATAGCATTCTTTGTCTCGTCATCAAATTTATAGTTTTCTCCGTCACGAACATCTAGCCATGCTAAAATTCCTTTTTGATCACGATAAACATAATCAGTCTGTGAAACGTGTTTTTCCGTAGATAAAATAGGTAGAAAAACATCTTCTTTTTGACTAACCGTAAATTCAATTTGCCCCGCTATTTTATCCAAATCATGCCCACCGATGGCTAATAAAGAATGTAAAGATTCAACATTATAAATATCAATAATACTATTAATATTCGGGAAGGAGCCACGATGTCGAATATTCCGAATAAGCGCCAAAACGGTAGGAGGATTCTTCTTGACACTACGTCCGACACTTTGCAACAAATCCTTGTAGCCTTGAATGACTGGAGTATCAGACACCTCATCGATATCGCAATTCAATGCCCACTTTTCCATCTCTTTTTGCTTTTTCAAAAATGAAGCAGGTAAAGGTGCATGTGGGTCTACATTTTTAGCGATGCCAATAACCACATTTTTAATCCCAAGCATTGCAAGACTTTCATTCAGTATAAATTTCATCATGATCCACCTCCGGTTCATTATTTATTGAGCTCATCAACTATTCAAATTGTATCATTTTTAGGAGAAAATTTCTTACTTTAGTTTTAAAATGCTGTCTTTCATTCATATTAACAAATTTTTCTCCTATGAGAAATGCTAAAAAGACTGGAATTGCTTCCAATCTTATTTCTCACTATTTTCAACTGCTGCTGTAACAAAAGCTGTATAAAGTCCTTCTGGGCGATTAGGACGGCTAGATAATTCTGGGTGGTATTGACAAGCCACAAAGAATTTATTTTCTGGAATTTCAACAATTTCCACCAAGCGATTGTCCGGTGAAACTCCTGAGAATACAAAACCGGCATCTTCAAATTGTTGACGGAATTCATTATTAAATTCGTAACGGTGGCGGTGGCGACGCTGAACAACTTCTTGATTATCATAAGCTGCAGCTGCTTTGGATCCACGTTTTAGTTTAGACGGATAAAGTCCTAAGCGAAGTGTCCCTCCCATATCTTCCACATCAATCTGATCACGCATCAAATCAATAACAGGATGTTGCGTATCAGGGTTCAATTCTGAAGAATTAGCGTCATTAAATCCTAGCACATGGCGAGCAAATTCGACACAAGTCAACTGCATGCCGAGGCAAATTCCAAGCATTGGCACATCATTTTCACGAGCATATTGAATCGTCGCAATCTTTCCTTCCGTTCCACGATGACCAAATCCACCCGGCACAATAATCCCGTCCGCATCATTCAGCAACTCGGCGACATTTTCAGTTGTGACATCATTCGCATTGATCCAGCTCAGTTTAATTTCTGCATCATTGGCGTAACCAGAATGTTTGAGAGCTTCCACAACAGAAATGTAAGCATCTGGTAATTCCACATATTTCCCAACCAGCGCAATTTTTACTTGTTTCTTCAAGTTCATGACTTTATCAACCATAGCAGACCAATCCGTCATATCTGCTTCTGGCACATCCAACTTCAAGTGATCACAAACGATTTGGTCCATGTTTTGCGCTTGCAGATTCAATGGAATCTGGTACAAATGTTCCACATCTAGCGACTCAATCACTGCTTCTGGTGCTACATCACAAAATTGTGCCAATTTGTTCTTAATATTTTGGCCAGCCGGTTTTTCAGTACGAATAACAAGCATGTTCGGTTGAATTCCAAGACCACGCAATTCTTTTACAGAATGCTGAGTGGGCTTCGTTTTCATTTCCCCAGCAGCTTTCAGATAAGGAAGCAATGTCGTGTGGATATACATCACATTATCTGCACCAACATCTGCCTTCATTTGACGAAGTGCTTCTAAGAATGGCAAACTTTCAATATCTCCTACAGTACCACCAACCTCAGTAATGATAACATCTGAATCGGTTGTCGTTGCAGCGCGTTTAATTTTTTCTTTTAGAGCATCTGTAATGTGTGGAATGACTTGAACAGTTGCTCCAAGGTACTCACCTTTACGTTCTTTACGAAGAACTTCGCTATAAATCTTACCTGTTGTCACATTTGAATATTTATTTAAGTTGATATCAATAAAGCGTTCATAATGCCCGAGGTCTAAGTCAGTTTCTGCACCATCATCCGTCACAAATACTTCACCGTGTTGATAAGGGCTCATCGTTCCTGGGTCAATATTGATATATGGATCAAACTTTTGAATGGTTACCTTAAGACCACGATTTTTCAAAAGACGACCAAGACTTGCTGCCACAATCCCTTTACCGATCGAACTAACTACACCACCTGTAACAAAAATATATTTTGTTGCCATACATTCTCCTTATCTAAGATACAAAACTCATTTAGAAAACACACGAAAATGGGAAACGACTATTCATAAATCAACCTTTGCTTTTTCGATGTTTTCAGGCGTGTTCACTTCTAATAGCAAAAACAAAAACAGCTCCCTAGAGCTAGGGAGCTTTTGACTTCTTAAAAGAAGTGCCCGATATTATAATATCGCAGAATAAATTTTTTGTCAAATAAGAACAGAAGCAAACGTTAGCGGACTTAACTATTCTTCATCCTCTGAATCCACCTCATCATCTGAATAGTCTTCATCCTCTTCATTGAGTTCGACTTCTTCACCTAAATCATCAGGTGCAATTTCATTGATTTCAGCATCATACGCTTCTACTTCACTCTTTTCGTCGTCCGGATTATCCTCGTCATAATTAAGGGCAGGATCTGCTTCATATGAGTCTTCATCTTCTGGATCATCGTCATTGTAATCAATGGCATTTTCATCTCCGTCCATAAAGGCATTCACACGTTTTTTCTTCCGTTTCTTAGGAGTTTCTTCATCGTTATCTTCAAGGGCGATAATTTCCTCATCCACCTCGTCAATCGCATACCATGAACGCAAGCCCCATTTGTTATCTCCTAGAGGAATGAAACTGCCGTCTACATTTAACTCTGTATAAAAAAGCGGCAAGGCTTCACGAATATCACTATTTGATTTTTCAAGGTAATTTTGAATTTCATTGACAAGGTCATTAAAATACATTTCATGATTGCGACCACGTGTCTCTAAAATAGCACGCGCCACTTCAATCATAGAAAGTTCACTTTTTTCTTGTCCAGCAAATACTTCTAATTCCAAAATTGATCTCCTTTTAAGGTTTAAGAGCTTTTTTAGACTTGCTCTTAAAAATTAATTTGTTGAATTTTCGCTACTTTTTATTGTACGATAAAAATCTTCTTTCGTCAAAAAGAATTTTATTTTCCAATCAAGAAAATCACTCTTTTTCATCAAAATGACTTCTACTTTTATATAAAAGAAGCAAAAAGGCAATTCAGTCGAATCTCCGACTGAATTTGCCTTATGTATCATTAGATTATTTTACTTTTGCAGTACTTGTAATCAATTCAACGGCTTTTTTAATAACAATATCATGTTTCAACATATCTGTTGAAAGAAGTTGACGAACACGCTCCACTTCCATGTTGTAGTCAGTTGCAAGTGAAGAAATTTCTGCTTCGATGTCTTCATCGCTCGCTTCAAATCCTTCTGCTTTTGCAACAGCTTCAATCACAAGATTAGTCTTAGTACGTTTTTCAGCGTCAGCTTCATGTTGTTTATGAAGATCTTCTTGAGTTGTACCAGTGATTTGGAAGTACATGTCTGGTGAAATACCTTGACGTTGCATGTTCCCAAGAAATTCATTTACAGAGCGATGAACTTCTTCATGAACCATTTCCTCTGGCAATTCAACGATTTCTGCATTTTCTACTGCAAGGTCAAGTGCCGCAGATTCAACTGCATCATCAAACGCAATTTCTTTTGATTCAGCCAATTCTTTGCGGTATTTTTCTTTTAATTCATCCAGTGTTTCAACATCTTCATCAATATCTTTGGCAAGTTCGTCATCTACTTCTGGAACTTCTTTTTCTTTGACTTCATGAATCGTAGTTACAAATTTAGCATCTTTACCTGCAAGATCTGTTGCTTGATAGTCTTCTGGGAATGTCACGTTTACTTCTACTGTTTCACCAGCAGCATGTCCAACTAATTGGTCTTCAAAACCTGGAATGAATTGACCGCTTCCAAGTTCAAGTGAGAAGTTATCTCCTTTACCACCATCAAATTCAACGCCGTCAACTGTTCCAACAAAATCAATCACAACTGTATCACCATTAGCAGCCTTATCTTCTTTCAATACAAGTTCTGCTAAATTATTGCGTTCGCGTTCAATTCTTGCATCTACATCTGCATCAGATACTTCTTTAGAGACATCAACAGATACTTCTAAGTTTTTATACTCACCTAATTTTACTTCGGGTTTTGTAACCACTTCCGCAGTAATGGTCCAATCTTGACCTTTTTCCATAGACGCCACATCAAATTGTGGTTGAGCAACAACTTCGATCTCTGCTTCTTTAACAGCAGCTTCATAAGCAGCTGGGAGAAGAGCATTTAATGTATCTTGGTAAAGAGCTTCTTCACCAAATCTTTGATTAAACACTGGACGAGGAAGATGACCTTTACGGAAACCTGGTACATTCAGATTTTTCTTAACTGAGTTAAATACACGATCCAATTCTGGCTTGATTTGTTCTTGACTAATTGTAAATGTCAAAACTCCGCGATTTGTTTCTTTGCTTTCAAATGATACAGACATTCTGTCATTTCTCCTTAAAATTTATTGAATACAATCAATTATACCATAAATACACGTTATTTCACAAATTTTCTAATGAAAAATTTAACGATTTTTCCGTCCATTTGCTGATTTTGCTCTTTATGCTTTCCGAATTTTATCCTTTTTGTAAGCAGCTCGCGCTCCACCGATTAGCTTTGGACGACTGGCAAGCGCAGTCACATGCGCTTCTCCGAGTTCTCTCAAAATTGGTCGTACCGGAATTTGGACGTGCTTAATATGCATACCAATTGCTGTATCTCCGATATCCATCCCTGCTTGAGCCGTAATAAATTCCACTTCAACTGGGTTGTTCATATATTTAAAAGCTGCTAATTGACCACTTCCACCAGCATGAAGAGTTGGCAACACATTGACAATTTCCAGATTTTGTTTCTGCGCCAATTCTTTCTCCACGACCAAAGCACGATTGACATGTTCACATCCCTGAACTGCCAAGTAAATTCCACGAAGTGACAACATATCCAACATAGTTTTGACAATAGCCTCTCCCACTTCTTGACTGGAATTTTTTCCAATATGCCCTCCAATCACCTCACTGGAAGACAAGCCCAGTACAAAAATATCACCTGAAGATAGTGCTGATTTCTCTAAAACATCTGCTAAAATGGTTTGAGTTTGTTTTTTCAATTCTTGTAAATTCATCATTTTACCTCGTTTCATTTTGTCATAAATACTTCTGAATATATTTACAAATAGAGCTTTTAGAAGCCCAAGAGGACACCGCCCTTATTTGTTTGACTTTTTCAAAACATCTGTCAACAGTTTATTCAAAATAGATCCGACAATTATCCCTAAGGTATTTTGGCAAAAGTTAGGAAATATTTCTGGAAAAGCCGCTCCCCAACCATGCATGATAGTGGAAGCAACAGCATAACCTCCTACCATAACAAACGTAGCCAACACCAAACCGAGATAACGACTTCTTCCTTTAAAACCTGCAAAATATCCTTGTAAACTATGAAAAATCAAGCTAAAGAACATCCACTGTGGATAACCCGAAAGCAAATCAATGAGAAACCCAGCTAAACCACCGACGATTGCTCCTTCTTTTCTGCCAAAATAAAAGGCAGTAAAAAAAATGCCTGCATCGAGGAACGTTAAAATCCCCGTTGGTGTTGGAATTTTTAAATAGTAGCCCAAAACAACTGTCAACGCAGCAATCATGGACAAAAGGACAAGTTTATATGTCTGATTTTTTTTCATATTGAACAACCCCATATTGATCTGAATGTTGGATGGCTTGATAAACAAATTTTTTTGAAATTTGAACAGCTTCAACAATTGATTTTCCTAGTAATAGTTGACTGGCAATGCTAGAAGCAAAGGTACAGCCAGCGCCCGTGTTATTGTTGTCTAAAACAGATGATTCCAGAAATTGAAACTGCTCTCCATTATAAAAAACATCAACTGCTTTTTGAGAATCTAGACGATTCCCTCCTTTGATAACAACGGATTTAGCACCTAAGAAATGGAAAATTCTAGCCGCTTCTTTTACATCCTCCAGTGTTCGCAACTCTTTTTGAGCCAATAGTTCGGCTTCTGGTAAATTAGGCGTGATAATACTTGCATAAGGGAAAAATTTAATCAGTTCCTCTCGAAGTGCTGAGACCTCGACATCATGAGTTTCCTTGCAAACCAAGACAGGATCTAATACGACAGGAATGCCTGCATGAGCTTTCACAAAATCCAAGGCCAAATCTGCTATTTCAACATTTGGTAAGAGTCCTAGTTTGATGGCTGAGAAAGGCACATTCTTGAGAGAATGAAGCTGCTGAGAAAAAACAGTAGAATCAACAGGAATGACTTCAAAACCTTGCTCTGTCATGGCTGTCAGGCAAGTCACTGCCACAAAACCATGTAGTTGATTGACTGTATAAGTGGCTAAATCAGCGTGCAATCCGCCACCGCTAAAGATATCATTCCCTGAAATTGCCAGAATAAGATTATTCCTCATATCGTATCTCCTTTAGATAAAGTCCGTTTGGTGCTGCTGTTGGTCCAGCCAAATGACGATTTTTCTCTGTTAAAATTCTATCAATTTGCTCAACTGGCATTCGTTTATTTCCAATTTTCAATAAAGTACCGACCATATTGCGAATTTGCTTATACAAGAAGCCATTGCCAGAGAAAGTAAAAATCAGAAAGTTGCGTTTCTCATCAAAGTCTAAGTATGCTTTTGTAATCGTCCGAACTTTATTTTCCACACTAGTCCCTGAAGCTGTAAAACCCGTAAAATCATGAGTTCCTTCTAACTTTTCAATAGCTTCTTCAATCAAACTCAAATCAAGCGGATAAGGGTAATGGGTTGCATAATGGCGCATCATAGGATTTTTAGGACGCCCGATATCCACTATAAATTCATAGGTCTTGCTGTGTTTACAATATCTTGAATGAAAATCTTCATTCACCTCTTCTACGCTAATAAAATCAATGTCTTCTGGTGTCTGCGTATCAAGTGCGAAACGTAGTTTTTCTTCATCCCTTTTTTGTGGTAAATTAAAATGAATTACCTGCCCCAAAGCATGAACGCCACTGTCTGTGCGTCCAGCTCCATGAACGATGACAGGCTTTCCTCTATTGATTTTAGTTAAAGTCTTTTCAATCTCTTCTTGAACGCTGCGAGCATGAGGTTGCCGCTGAAAACCAGCAAAGTCATGACCATCGTAAGAAATAATCGCTTTATATCGTGTCATGTGTTTATTGTAACAAGAAATAAATTGGAAAACAAGAAACTAAAAACCCAACTGTCCGGGGACAGATTTTCATTAAAAATATGCTACACTAGAATACGGAGGAAAGATAAATGACTGATATTACTTTTTGCGAAAAGAAATTTCGATTTCGTTACAAAGCTGCTGCCGTCATTATTGAAGAAGGCGCGCTTGCTTTTATGACCAATCCAAACGAGGATTATTTTTATCCTTTAGGTGGAGCTGTTCAGCTAGGAGAAACATCAGAAGAAGCTGTTCTTCGAGAAATTAAGGAAGAAACTGGACAGGACTACGAAATCGATCGATTGCTGTTCATTCACGAAAATTTTTTCCAACAAAGTTCTGGCAAATTAGCCGGTCTGAATTGCCATGAAATTTCCTTTTATTACTTGATGAAGTCAAAAGGCCAGCAGTTCCCAAGCTTTTCTGCTGCCGAAACAGTTGAATGGATTCCACTAGATCGAATGGATGAGTATCAAGCCTACCCAAATTTTCTAGCAAAACTTGTTTCCACACAACCAACTGGTATCAAGCGCGTCATCACCAAAGATGAAAAACACACATTTTTATCCTTATAATATAAAAGAGCAGCGTCAAACTGCTCTTTTCTTATTGCTCAAAGGCATCTTTCATTTTATCAAAGAAACCTTTTTTCTTTGGATTGATTTTCATATCACCAGCTTCTGCGAACTCTTTCAGCGCTGCTTTTTGTTTGTCGTTAAGTCCTGTCGGTGTTACAACATTGACTGTGACATACTGGTCTCCCATGCTGCCGCCACGAAGGCTCGGTGCTCCCTTTCCACGCAGGCGGAAGCGTTTGCCAGTTTGTGTTCCTTCTGGAATGGTTAATTCCACATCACCGTGAACGGTTGGTATTTCCACGCTGTCACCTAAAGCTGCTTGAACGAAATTGAGATTGAGCTTATAATAAATGGTTGATCCATCCCGTTCAAACTTGTCACTTGATTCCACCTGAACGACGACATACAAATCACCATAAGGTCCACCATTGAAACCAGCTTCACCTTGCCCAGATAAGCGAACTTGTTGACCAGTTTCAACACCTGCTGGAATTTTAACATGAACACTATGGGCTTGCTTTTCATGCCCTGTTCCGTGACAAGTTTGGCAAGAGTCTTTGATTTCTTGTCCACGCCCATGACAGACATCACAGGTCACCTGACGGCGCATCATTCCAAGAGGTGTTTGTGTATCCACATTGATCACGCCTGCCCCATGACAGCGGCTACAAGTGACTGGATTGGTTCCTGGTTTCGCACCAGAGCCATGACAAGTATGACAGGTCGCCTCACGATTGTATTTAATTTCTTTGTCTGTGCCAAAAATGGCTTCTTCAAACTTAAGGTTGACTCGATATTGCAGATCATCTCCTTGACGAGGTGCGTTTGGATTGCGACTTGCACCGCCTCCACCAAAGAAGCTAGAGAAAATATCTTCAAAGCCACCAAAGCTAGAACCATCAAAGCCACCGAAACCGCCAGCTCCACCACCGAAGCCTCCATTAGCACCCGCAGCACCATATTGGTCATAGGCTGCCCGTTTTTGCTCATCACTTAAGGTTTCATAGGCCTCTTGGACTTCCTTGTATTTCTCTTCAGCACCCGGTTCTTTATTGATGTCTGGGTGATATTTTTTTGATAATTTCCGATAGGCTTTCTTGATCTCATCCTGAGATGCATTCTTAGAGACACCTAGACGGTCATAATATTCTGTATTGTTCATTTAAGATACCAAGACCGTAAAATTCGACTGAAAAATAGGAAATCAAGCGACGGAGCGATGCTCCTAGGCTGATTTCTCTTTTTTCTGAGAATTTAGGTCGGGTTCAGTTCCTTTCTAACTTAGTATAAGAAAGAACCGGAAGTTTCCATTCCAATTTCTTTCTTACCGAAAAACAGAGGCTGGCTTACAACCTCTGGATTTCTTCCTATCATTACGACGTTCGAGTTTTAAAAATCAAACTAGTAATGCTGAATTGAGTTTTGGCTAAAAACATCGGAAAAAAGATAAGCCATCTTTTGTGCACCGCACAAGGCGATGGCTTCCTATTTTTCTTTCGTTTTCTTAACGCCTCAACATCTTATTGAATCGAGCACGCCCTAACCTCTTGGTGAAAAAGATAAATCTTTCTAGAAACTAAAGTTTCTGCATCAGATTTCCTATTTTCACTGTGAGGTTTTAACGGGCTTTGCATCTTATTTTTCAGTAAACTCTCCGTCTACGATGTCATCGCCTGCGTTTCCTGTTGCTTGTGCGCCTTCTGCTCCTGCTTGAGCTTGTTGGGCTGCAGCCGCTTGTTCATAGAGTTTCACTGCCAATGCTTGAGCTTTTTCGTTGAGATCTTCCAATTTCGCCTTCATGTCGTCCAAGTTATTGTCTTCTTGGGCTTTCTTAAGTTCATCAAGAGCAGCTTGGGCAGCGTCACGCTCTGCGTCGAAGCCTTTACCTTCTGTTTCCTTGATTGTCTTTTCAGTCGCAAAGATAGCTTGGTCAACTTCGTTACGAAGGTCAACTTCTTCCTTACGTTTCTTATCTGCTTCAGCGTTTGCTTCTGCATCCTTCATCATGCGGTCAATTTCTTCGTCAGTTAAACCGCTGTTAGATTGGATGACAATGTGTTGTTCTTTTTGAGTTCCAAGGTCTTTGGCTTTAACAGACACGATACCGTTCTTATCAATGTCAAACGTTACTTCGATTTGAGGGATTCCGCGAGGAGCAGCTGGGATATCTGTCAATTGGAAACGTCCAAGAGTCTTGTTATCTGCTGCCATTGGGCGTTCCCCTTGAAGAACGTGGATATCAACAGCTGGTTGGTTGTCTGCTGCAGTTGAGAAGACTTGTGATTTAGATGTTGGAATCGTTGTGTTGCGGTCAATCAGTTTAGTGAAGACACCACCCATTGTTTCAATACCAAGTGACAATGGTGTTACGTCAAGAAGGACAACGTCTTTGACATCACCAGTGATGACGCCACCTTGGATAGCTGCACCCATGGCAACAACTTCGTCAGGGTTCACTGATTTGTTTGGTTCTTTACCAGTTTCAGCCTTAACAGCTTCCACAACGGCAGGGATACGAGTTGATCCACCAACTAGGATAACTTCATCGATTTCTGACAGAGAAAGTCCAGCGTCAGATAGAGCACGACGAACAGGACCTTTTGTACGGTCTACAAGATCACGTGTTAAATCATCAAATTTAGCACGAGTCAGGGTCATTTCCAAGTGGAGCGGTCCAGCTTCACCAGCTGTGATAAATGGCAGGCTGATTTGCGTTGAAGTCACACCTGAAAGATCCTTCTTTGCTTTTTCAGCTGCGTCTTTCAAACGTTGAAGCGCCATCTTGTCAGTTGATAAGTCAATGCCGTTTTCTTTCTTAAACTCAGCTACCATATGGTCAATAATCTTTTGGTCAAAGTCGTCACCACCGAGTTTGTTGTCCCCTGCAGTTGCTAATACGTCGAAGACACCATCACCCAATTCAAGGATAGAGACGTCAAATGTACCACCACCAAGGTCGAATACCAAGATTTTTTCTTCTTTTTCAGTCTTGTCCAAACCGTAAGCAAGAGCTGCAGCTGTTGGTTCGTTGACAATCCGTTCTACTTCAAGACCAGCGATTTTACCAGCGTCTTTGGTCGCTTGACGTTGTGCATCGTTAAAGTAAGCTGGCACAGTGATAACTGCCTTAGTTACTTTTTCGCCAAGATAATCTTCTGCATAACCTTTCAAGTATTGCAGAATCATGGCTGAAATTTCTTGTGGAGTGTACTCTTTTCCGTTAGCAGAAACTTTTTCAGAAGTTCCCATTTTTGATTTGATAGAAATCACTGTATCTGGGTTTGTCACTGCTTGACGTTTTGCGGCATCACCAACGATGATTTCACCATTTTTAAATGATACGACAGACGGAGTTGTGCGATTTCCTTCTGGATTTGCGATAATTTTGCTTTCAGTTCCTTCAAGAACTGCAACTGCTGAGTTTGTTGTACCTAAGTCAATACCGATAATTTTAGACATAATAATGATACCAAGAACGCCGACAATGCGACTGAAAATTAGGGAACCAACGAAGCATTCGATGAATGCCAGGCGGTTTATCTATTTTCCGAGCATTTCGTTCGGGTTCAAATCCTTTCTTATTTCCTATTTTTACTTTAATTTTCTTTTTGATACTCTTCTTAGGTGGCGACGCCGTCAGAGCTTGACTTCGTCAATCTCTTTGACTAAACTTTGAGCCTAAAGTCTCAAAGTTTGCGTAAGTAGCGCCACGACAAAGAGTATCGTCTTTGGTTCGCTTCGCTCATCAGAAGCAAAGCTAAACGAATGTTTTCTTCCTTCATAGTTTATTGTCGTTTCGGACAAATTTTACGCAGTAGCTGATTGGCAGTTCACTTCGCAAACGCTCGTGACCAGCCTAATCACCCTTGCGGGGGTGCGTCAACGAAATCACAGATTTCTGACTTACCGCCTAATTATAAACAACCACCATTGCTGGTCTTAAGATGCGGTCATGGAGTTTGTAGCCTTTTTGGAAGACTTGGGCAATGGTATCTGCTGGATGCTCGTCATCTGCTGGAACTGTTTGGATGGCCATGTGATAGTTATGGTCAAATGCTCCGTCCGCTACGATTTCTTCAATTCCTTCTTCTTTGAGAGCATGAATCAAGCTTTCCTGCACCATCTCTAAGCCTTTTTTGACATCATCTGTCAGACTTTCGACAGCCAGAGCTCGCTCTAAATTGTCCAACGAAGGCAAGATAGCTTTTGCCAAATCCTGACTGCGGTATCTTTGCAGCTGCTGGCGTTCTTCATTAGCACGGCGCTGAATATTTTGCATTTCAGCGTGAGCACGGAGATATTTGTTTTCAAAATCTTCTGCCCGCTCATTGGCTAGTTCTAATTCTGTTTTTTCAGGACTTACTGATTCAGCTTGATCAGCTGTTTCTACAGCTTCCTCTTTTACTTCCACATCTTCTGGATGTTCTTCTTGTTTATGTTTTGCCACAAGGCACCTCCTTTTTAGGAATATTTATACTATAATTAATGGACTTCATAGTGATTACTACTCAGATATCGATAAAAATCAGTCAATTTCATGGTCAGCACACGGTTGACAACATTCATCTGGCTGACCAGCCGTTGGTAATCAAGATTAACCGGACCAACAACTGCCAGCACCCCAAAACCTCGATAAGGAATGAGGAATTTGCTGGAAATTAGAGTCAAATCAGCCAAACAGCTTTCTCTGCTGTCTGCCACGCGCACACTTTGCATCTGATCTTCAGCTAAACTATCTCGAAGCTCAAAAGCTACTTTTTGGGGCTGATCAAAGAACTGATAACTCTCTAAATCTGCAAAATCTAATAATCTTACCTTCCCAGACACAATGACATTTTCTTTGAAAATATCACTAAAGATATGCTCGAAAAGATCCAGAACATTATCGGTCGTTGTAAAATAACGCTGGATAATCTGAGGAATCTCTGTTCGGATTTTATAGTGAATATCAAGAACTGTTTGTCCTAAAAAACGATCTTGAATCAATTCTTTCAGCTGAATCAAATCACCTCGTAGGAAATTACGGGGGATCACGAACTGGCTGGTAATCGTATTGGACTCATCTAAAGTGAAAACTGCTAAAGCTGTATGTTGGCTGAGAATCACGATGTCAAAAGCAGTCAAGCGTTGTTGACTTGGCTCTACATCAAGTGCTGCCACTGTACATCCGCTCAACATTGAAAGAACATCTGCTGCCTGTTGAAGAACATCCTCTAACTTGAAGAATTCACGATCAAATGCCTTTATCACTTCATAGAGTTCATTTTCAGCAAGACGATCAAAGGAAAGGGAGTGTTTGACAAAGTATTGAAAACCTGCAACACTAGGCTTACGTCCACTTGATGTGTGTGCTTTTTCTAAAAGGCCTTGTTTTTCAAGAATAGCCATATCATTACGAATCGTCGCACTGCTTGATTTGATTGACTCTTGTAGCGCTTTGGATCCGACTGGCTCGTGGGTCTTGGTAAAGATATCAATAATCAAATTCAAAATCTCATTTTGACGCTCCGTGACCACGGCATCACCTCCAATCAAGATTCCAATCACAATTAGCACTCAACCTACTCGAGTGCTAACTCATGATTCTATTATACACTCTTCCACACCAAAGTCAAGATAAAAACTCAAAAAATTAGCACTCTTTTTACAAGAGTGCTAAAAATCAGACTTAAGATGAAGTATTTGCACATCATTCTTCTATTATCTTAAACCCTAAGCTAGTGCTATCACGGAGAAACATCTGAACAGTTTCCAATGAATACTCATATAGATCTTTGCCATTGAGAGATAATTTTTGAATCAAATCTGGTGTACAAGTGATAATATCTACACCTAACTCATCTGCTTGATAAATATTGTATGCTTCTCGTGGACTCGCCCACAGCAATTCCACACTAGATTTTTGATGACATAAAGTCAAAGATTCTTTCATAATCGGTATCGGATCCACACCTGTATCAGCTATCCGCCCCGCAAAGACAGACACGATTGACGGCAGTCCTGCCTTTAAAACTGGCACAATTTCCTTGACTTGTTCTACAGTAAACACCGCTGTCACATTAACTTTAATTCCTTTAGATGTTAATCGATCAATGAGAGGAAGAGTTGATTCACCTCGAGAATTGATGACCGGAATTTTCACATAGACATTTTCACCGAGAGAAGCTAAGAATTCCGCTTCTTTCTCCATGATTTCCATCTCGTCTGAAAACACCTCAAATGACACTGGAAATTCTGTAATTTTTGTCAACACTTCTTTGGCAAATTCTACATAACTTGTAATGCCCGCTTTTTTCATTAGACTAGGATTGGTCGTAAAACCTGATACTAACCCAGACTCTAAATCCTTTAACATCTTATCCAATACCGCACCATCTGAGTAAACTTTAATAGATAATGTTTTAACCATATTTTTCTCCTTAATGTTATTCTTCAGAAATATTATTTAAAGCTGTATTTCCCTTTGTAATGATGGATGGTAACAGTAAAACCACGACTAAAACCGCTACAATCAGATAAACACCGATTTGTCCAATGGAATTTCCAACATTACCCAGCAAAATTCCAAATACGCCAAAGTCAAAATCGCCAAACGTTGTATTTGCAAAACCCAATTTTCCTAAAACGGGTAAGAGCGTTGCAGGAAGAAAGGCTAGAAACAAACCATTTACAAAAGATCCCAAAATAGCTCCACGTCGCCCCCCTGTTGCATTTCCGAATATTCCAGCAGTTGCTCCACAGAAAAAGTGAGGCACCATACCAGGAACAATCAAAACACCACCAATTGCTCCTAACACGAACATACCAAGCAAACCTCCAAGGAAACTAAAAGCAAAACCGAGAATAACAGCCGTCGGAGCATAAGGAAAGAATACAGCACAATCCACAGCAGGAACAGCATTCGGAATCAATTTCATTGCGATACCTTGGAAAGCTGGAATCAAATCTGCCAAAATCATCCGAACACCAGCATAAACGATAGCGACACCAACTGCGAATGTCAAACCGCCTACAATAGCAAAGATGAACGGATTTTTTCCTGCTGCTAATTCTGTTACAGTTTTAGGATTATTGATGAGACAGGCTACAACTGCAATGAGGTAAAATACGACCATCACCAAGCCTGTCGAAATGGTTGTATTTCTCAAAAAACTCCACTTCTCAGAGATATGCAATTCTTCCGTACTGGGACTGTTTTTGCCAACTTTAGAACCAATCCAAGCTGACAGATAGTAACCCAGACTACCAAAATGTCCCATAGCAATCTCATCTCCATCGGTGACTTTCAGAGTATACTTTTGCCCAATAGCTGGCGAAATTGCAGACCAGGCCCCAAGAATAAAGCCGCCAACCGCAACTAAAGCCATTCCTTTAAAGCCAATCGCTCCCAATACTGCAGACAAAAGACAAGCCATAAAGAAACTATGGTGTCCTGTTAAAAAGATATATTTGAATCGCGTGAAACGTGCAAACAAAATATTTAAAACCAAGCCAACAATCAAGATAGACATGGTTTCAACACCTAAAATCTTCTGAGCTACCGAAGTTACAGCTTCATTATTTGGTACAACCCCTGTAATGCCAAAGCCTTGGTCAATCAAAGTAGCCAAAGGAGCTAGGTTTTGTTGGATAACAGTCGCTCCAGCAGCTAACATCAAATACCCTAGAATAGGTCCTAATGTTCCTGTCAACACCTTGTGACTCGGAGTGCGCAAAGCGACTAAGCCAACGAAGGCAATCAGCCCCATCAAAAACGCAGGTTCGCTCAAAATATTTTGTAAAAAAGTCAGTACTCCATTCATCATAAAACCTCCATTCTTATTAAGGATTCATTTCTTCTAAAACTGGAACCAAATCTGCTTCAATCTTCTTACGATTTGTGTAGCTTTTGACAATACAGACTTTGGTTTCTACTGGAAAAATATCTTTAAATTCTTTAACTGTTACGTAAAGATCGGCACCTTTTCCGACTGCAGCATTTGAGTCACAAGACTCTACCTCCACTTCGATACCCAAATCTTTAGCTATTGCTTCCACCTTTAAACGTAGTAAAAGACTGCTGCCGATACCATTTCCACAAACTGTTACAATTTTAATCATAGCTTTCTCCTTTCTCAATTGCTTCTGTGATGATGCATAGTATTTCATCAATTGTTTCCGCCCTAATTAAGCTCCCTACTACTCCTTCATCATCCAAAATCATTGCCAGCTCCTGTAACGACTTCAAATGAGAAGTCGAATCAACTGCAGCCAAGACAAAAATTAGTTGAACTTGCTTTTCCTCATCTCCTTCATCTGTTATATCAAAATCCACAGGTTGTTTGAGTTGCAATAAACTAATTCCCAATTTATCAACTCCGTATTCAGGCGATGCATGTGGAACAGCAACCCTTGGTGCCAGTACAATATATGGTCCCATTTGCTCCACCGAATCAATCATCCCTTCCACATAAGATTGGTGGATATAACCTTGTTCCAGCAATGGAGCAGATGCCACTTGAATCGCTTTCTTCCAATCAGGCACACACTCTATCTGCCTTATTAATTTTCTTTCCAGTAAATCTACCAAACCATATCCTCCTAGTTCTTGTTTTTCTTGATTACCCATGATGTAAGTCGATAATTCTCTGCGAAGCTTACTCATATCCTTGATCTCTGCATGCCTATGGATAATCTGCAATAATTCTTCAACAGAAATTCCCATTTCATCTATATTAAAGTCGGTACAAACTTGTTTTTTCAACATGATTTTCTCCATTGAATTCATCAAAGGTTTTAACAAATAAAGTGGCTTATTCGTTTCAAAATAAATTGTTGAAAAAATCATGTCGTAAGTAGAAACACCAATTTCTTTCACCTGTTTTAGCTGGTGCACCTCTCGAAATACCATTTTAGGAAATAGCTGCTTTAACTCCGACTGAAGAATCAAAGAAGAACTAACACCATTTGGACAAATGGTTAGAGCAGTCAACTTCGCACTCTGATTTGATGTCCCAATCTGCTCCAGATACCCACCAAAATGAATGGTGAAATAAGCAATTTCATCATTGCTAATCGTCTTTTTCAAATATTTTTCCAAAGGGCTCAAACTTCGCCTTACAAGATGAAAGAGTGAATTGAAATCCTTTAGAATCTGCTCTTTTAAAGGATTATTCAATGGAATATCAAACAAAAGTCGATAAAAAGCCGGATAAAGATGAGCATATAAATCTTTTCTAAATTGAATGGAATCTCTAAATTCAATCCCTGTATAAGCTTTTACTTGATTGATAATCCGATCCATAATGAAAATCATTAACGGGTCTGGATTGTCTATCAAATCTCCTTGAATACATCCTGCTAACCGACTCATGATAAAATAACGTTTCTGCTCTAGCAAAGGATAAGAAACCACCAACTCTTTCACAAGTCTCCCTATGGAAGATTGTTCCATTTTCGATAAATATGGAGGTCCAATGACAGTCTGTTCTTCCCATTGTTGGCTAGCCAAAACCGCTAATAAGTAGCTCACTGCTTTGGTTTTTTCAAAAATAAAAACCAAATGATATTGACAGCCCAAATCATATAAGAAGTTATAAATCTCTTCAACATTTATTTGAAGCTGGCATTCATCCAGCACATATTTGATGACCCAACTGCCACTAGCTTTGGCTAAAATATTTTCTACCACTTGCTCAAGTAGAAGCATACGCTTTGTGTCGGTTGCACGTATAATGTAACCTTCTTGTCGAGTATAGACAAGTTGCCCCCCATATTTCTTTGCCTGCAATCTCGCTTTTTTTAAATCAGATAAAACCGAATTTTTACTCATCTGAAGTAAGCATTGCAAATGAGTATTAGAGACAAAATCAGTATTCAATAGAATATAAAGTATGATCATATCCAATCGCTCTTCAAAGAACAAATATTCACCTGAGTCTAATGACATCCGGGAAAATAGATCATTGAGAGAAATATCTGGCATTTGAATATACGATTCTTCTATTTGTATCCGTGGTAAACCCACACTAAACAATATATCATTGATTTTACGTATATCCGTCAGCACCATTTTTCTATTGGATTTTAGGAGAACAGCTAATTCTAATATAGAGGCATTCGGATAGCTAGAAAAGATTTGAAATTTTTCAATGAGCTCATTTGATAACACGATGATACCTCCTACAATTTTAGTATAATATAAAAAGTATCCGCTTTCAATTCAGATTCAGCCCAATTTATTACCCAGGTCATTAGCTTCGAATTGTGCTTTGGTCGAGAAATATATGAAAAAGCAGGGAAATTTCCCTGCTTTTTCATATACAAATTCTATCTAAACTCCCTTGATTTGTTCATATCAGTTGATTTTGAACACTTTATTTTGCTGACTGTTCTGCTAGTTCTTTTGCCCCCACTGTGCGATAAGACATATCACCAACATATTCAACTGTAAAGCGACCCTCTTCGTACTCAACAACCGTCACACTACCATTATCTAAACCATGCGGTCTTGTTTGGTCAATGAGATATACAAAAGTTCCAATAGTCATACCGTGGCTAGCAATCAAGGCATTGCCACCACCAGAGGCTTCTATTTCTTTTGCAATGTCTGAAAATCCTGTCCAAATACGATTGCTCAATTTTTCCCAACTTTCAGCCCAACCAGCAGTATCCACTTCCACCAGACCTTCGGCCAGCTCAGGATAACTCAATTGATGAACATGCTCTACATTAAAAACACGCGGCATCACTCCCATGAACAATTCGCCATCATAGGCTCCATCAAAACTGCCAAAACACCATTCGCGAAGTCGTTTATCTGTGCGATAAGGAATGCGTCCTGTTAAACCGAGTTCCTCTAGCAGAATCCCCATGGTTTGAATCGTCCGCCCACTATCACTAGAAAAAGCTTTTGCAAATTGAATCCCAGACTTGCGAAGTCCAATCCCTAGCTCACGAATTCCACGTTCTCCCACAGCGGTCAAAGGTGTATCAGACCAGCCTTGTGCCCGACCGATTGTATTAAACATGGTTTTCCCATGGCGAACAATGTATAATCTTGTTTTTGCCATATTTTACCTCCGTTTTTCTCACTATATTATATCATTTTTTGCAGAAAATCGTTTGAGAGATGAAAGAAAAATCAGGAGTAAGATAAAAGTCACAATTTGTAAACATCAACTTTTCTTACATTCCTGTTTTTATAATTATTTTTGTTTTTCCAGTATCTTAGCACCCACTTGGCGATAAGACATGTCTCCTAATGTTTGAATGGTAAATTTCCCATTTTCATATTCCACAACTGTTACACTACCATTTTGCACGCCAGGATTTTTGGTAATCGCTTCATCAATCAGATACGCAAAAGCACCGATTGTCATACTATGACTGACGACAAGAGCATTGCCCCCGCCAGAAGCTTCTACATCTTTAGCAATCGCTGTAAACCCATCCAGAATCCGACTGCTCAATTGTTCCCAAGGTTCAGCCCAACCAGCTGTATCGACTTCAACCAAGCCATTCGCCAACTCAGGTAGACTCAGCTCCTTATAGTCATCTGTATTAAGAACTCGTGGAATCACGCCATAAAAAAGCTCACCACCATAGGCTCCATCAAAACTTCCGAAACACCACTCACGAATCCGTTTGTCAAAAGTATAAGGAATGTTGCCTGTTAAGCCGAGTTCTTCAAGGACAATCCCCATGGTCTGAATCGTTCGACCGGAGTCACTGGAAAAAGCTTTAGAAAATTTCAACCCCGACTCTCGCAGACCAATTCCTAATTCATGGATGCCACGTTCCCCTTCAGCCGTAAGTGGCGTATCACTCCATCCTTGCGCCCGACCAATTGTATTAAACATCGTTTTTCCATGACGAATAATGTATAATTTCGTTTTTGTCATTTTAATCTCCTTTTCAAAAGAAAAGGCCTGTCATACAGACCACATTTTAATTTTTAAAACTATGAATTGGTGCTGGAATTTGTCCACCACGCGCGATAAAATCAACAGATGACGCCTGATTAACTTTCATGACCGGAGCCGTTCCTAAAAGACCGCCAAATTCAATCATGTCCCCTTCTTTTCCTTTAGGAATAATCCGCACCGCTGTCGTTTTCTGATTGATAACGCCAATTGCCGCTTCATCGGCAATCATAGCTGCAATGGTTTCAGCAGGTGTTGCCGCAGGAATCGCAATCATATCCAAGCCTACTGAGCAGATAGCAGTCATGGCTTCTAATTTTTCTAGATTGAGAGATCCATTTTGAACTGCTGCAATCATCCCCTCGTCTTCTGAAACTGGAATGAAAGCACCAGACAAACCGCCGACTTGATTGCAAGCCATTACGCCACCTTTTTTGACTTGGTCATTAAGCAAAGCCAAAGCTGCCGTCGTTCCATGCGTACCGACCGTTTCCAATCCCATTTCTTCCAAAACACGAGCGACAGAATCCCCAACAGCTGGCGTTGGTGCCAAACTTAAATCAACAATTCCAAATTTCACACCTAGGCGCTCTGAAGCCATTTGACCGACCAATTGACCGATACGAGTGATTTTAAAGGCTGTTTTCTTAACCGTTTCTGCCACCACATCAAAGCTCTCACCACGGACTTTTTCCAGCGCACGCTTGACAACACCAGGACCAGAAACCCCAACATTGATGACTACATCCGCTTCACCGACACCGTGAAAAGCTCCTGCCATGAAAGGATTGTCCTCAACAGCATTCGCAAAAACAACTAATTTCGCAGCTCCCATATCAGAAAGTTCAGCCGTTTCCTTGATGACACGTCCCATGTCTGCCACCGCCGTCATGTTAATGCCTGACTTGGTGGAACCAATATTGACAGAGGAGCAAACCTTATCAGTCTCCGCTAAAGCTCGCGGAATGGAACGGATAAGGATTTCATCTCCTTTTTGATAACCCTTTTGCACCAGAGCAGAAAAACCACCGATAAAGTCAACACCGATTTCTTTTGCTGCTCGATCCAGCGCCTTTGCCAGTGGCACATAATCCTCACTATCGGTCGCTGCCCCAATTAGGGAAATAGGCGTGACAGAAACGCGCTTGTTGACAATGGGAATCCCTAGCTCAGCAGCGATTTCATCTCCGACAGCTACCAAATTTCTAGCTTTACTGGTAATCTTCTGATAGATTTTTTCCGCCGCTCGCTCAATATCCGTATTAATACAGTCGAGAAGTGAAATGCCCATAGTGATAGTCCGAATATCAAAATTCTGCTCCTCAATCATGGCAATCGTTTCAGTAACCTGCTTTATATCCATTTTTTCACCTCTGTTAGATATTGTACATGGCATCAAAAATTGCTGCACTTTGAATATTGATTTTAATATTGAGAGTTTTGCCAAAGGCTTCAAACTCCTCGCGCAAAACAGTGAAATCTTTCTTTTCATCACTAGAAACGACTGCCATCATCGTGAAAAATTCATCTAAAACCGTTTGTGAAATATCATCAATATTCAAACCAAGCTCTGCAATCTTGCTAGACACTCCTGCCACAATCCCCGTTCTATCCTTGCCAACAACCGTAATAATCGCTTTCATTCTTTGCTCCAATCAACATACTTTTTCCTATTGTAGCATAAGTAAAGGAAATTTGCATAAACTGAAAGAGAAAAATCCGAATTTTAATCCTCAAACCTTGCTTAATCGTTATCAATTGATTGTCGATTCTTTCCAATGAACACTACAATCCAGCACTTGCTGCTTTTCTTCCTGATGACGACCTTCAATCTGATCAATCAGAATTTTCGTTGCTTGCTGCCCTTCTTCAAAAGCTGGTTGGACAATTGTCGTGATGCTTGGTGAAGATAAGCTCGTCCATTCTGTATTATCAAAACCAATCAAGCCCACATTTGGTATATCAAAATCCAAATCTTTCATAACGGTAAACACCAGTGGTAAAGCCCAGCAATTTGGTGCAAAAACTAAGGTTTTCTCTCCTGAATTGACTTCTTTTTGCAAAAATTCTTTCATTTTACCTAAGTCAGTGTGCTCATCCTCAATAATCAAACTTGTATATTCTAAGTTGGAATCTGCCAAAGCATCCATAAAGCCACTAGCTCGTTCAATCCGTGTACTCAATCGGCTAATATCTGCCGTGATGAGAATATATTTTTCATAACCTTTTGCAACACAAGCCTGTGTCACATCATAGACTGCATCGTAATTATTCGTTCTGACCCAACTTGTCCGATGTTCATACAATTGACTATCAAAAAAGACCATTCGCTTCTTTTTTTCCTCAATAATGCGAGAATATTTTCTAAAGTTTGAAGTCGGCTGAATAATGAAACCATCCACTCCTAACAAAAGCATACTTTCGATATATTTGTCTTCACTTTCTTGGTTGTAATTGCTATTTCCAATCATAACCTGATAACCATTTTGATGTGCAATATCCTCAATTCCTTTGACAATCTGATTTGAAAAACTATTGGTAATGTCACCAATCAAAACGCCAATCAATTTGGTTCGCTTGGAGTTGAGGCTGCGCGCTACAATGCTAGGCTTATAATTAGTCTCTTCAATAACCTTTTTGATTTTCTCTCTGGTTTCCTGAGACATTTTTTCATATTTACCATTTAAGTAAAAGGAAACAGTCGTTTTTGAGGTCTGAGCAATTTCTGCAATATCTTTTATGGTCAATTTTTTTGCCAATTTAAGGTCCCTCCTAAGCACTCATATTATAACATATTTTATCACAAAACGATGGCTTCAAATCCCATAAAATCAGACTTTTCTAACTTTTTAGTCTGATTTTTGTACAAGTTTTTTTGTCATAGATAACACATTTTCCTCTCATTTTAATACCATTGACCACACATAATTTTTCTCCTTTGTAAATATCATCATTTAACACTAAGATCAGTTTATTTGTGCAGTCATTTTCTATTTCAAGTGCAAGTGCATTAGGAAGTTGACCGCCATCTGTTTGATACACTTTATGATACTTGACAGTAAATGATTGATCCGCAATCAGAGTAGCATCAATGATTCGATCTGAAAATTTCTGTATTTTGACCAATTTATGACTTTCTTCCAGTTCATTGTATTTCTTCGAAATAAATGTTTTTTCTAACACCAGCGGAATCTCGCTCCAAATCTTAAGGTCATTGACTTGACTTGGACTGTAGATAACTTGACTATCTAGTATAAATTGAGTTCGTAACTTATGATCTCCGGCACATCTAATATCGTCTATTACAAGCCAAACACCTTCTTCCAACATGATGATTTTCCGAGTATGCAAGTAAGAAGATGGATTTGAAGCCAGATAACTCCCCTCTACATAGTGAATAGCTGCGTTCTCTTGATATCCGCAAAACAAAGATTGTGGATAATTTTCGTAATCCCAAGAACCAGATACTATTTCAGGCGGTGTCTCATCAAGGATACATCCGGTGTGACTCCAAGCACTTTTTAGAACAGAACGTTCTCCTGTCTCTCTGTAGGTATAGCGACCAGAATCCACAAAAATTAGCTTGCCTTGATCCTGTAGGCAAAAGCTATTTTGATCACTGTGAGCATGGGCGCTGCCCATCGGTCCATTTTTGAAAAAGAAATGGCTCCGAGGCGTCTGAATACAAACCTGACCAGAATCCTTGAAAAAAGCAGTTCTTGTTCCTTGTTTTTGATCTTTTAATGTTGCTAAACGATTAGCACCTTTTCTCCCAACCAACAGCAAACTATATGGATCTAAGTATGAATTTTTTAATGAGAGTAATTGTTCATCTTCTAAAACGAGAGCAGATAAATTCAGAATATCCCACGTATCTGTACAGTCGCTATCACCAAAAGCAATCGTCTTTCCATCCAAGCCTGTCATCATCTGAATGTAGGTAGCCATTTTCCCTAACAAAGTCGCATACTTGTGCTTCAACTCTGGTAGCAAGATACACAATTCTAACAGAGCTTTATAAACTTCTACATGATACAAAATAGACTGCTCAAACTGGGTTCCATCTTCTAAAATTTGAATTTGTACCTGTTGCTGTAATTCTTCTATTGCAAACAGATATTCTTCTTCAATATCGAGCTGTTCTGAAAAGAAATGATAGATGGCAATCATTGGAATGGTCTGCAAAATCCCCCAATTACTGAGTGTATACTTATCACGATAACACCTTCTCATAAAATGAATCTGAGTTTCAAGAGAGCGGTAAATGATTTGCAACTCCTTTTCTTCCAGCAAATCCAATTCCAGTAAAAACAGCAAAATTTTCAACCAAGTAAAACAGCGAATCCCTGTATCTAAGGTTCTAGTCGTCAAAGATTGCGGAGAAAATTCCTGTACTTGCTCTATCCAATCAAAAATGAAAAACTTCAATTTTTGAATATATCGCATGTCTCCCTCGACCAAGTAACCAATAACAAAGTTCAGTAAATACTCCTGCCGATTGAGCATGTACGTCCACTCTGGATCTTCTTCAAATAGCACTTCCCAATTCATCGGCTGAATCTGATGTTTTCTCGGGCACGGCTCCATATCCCAATTTCCATCAAACAAAAAATAATGGCTAAACATTCGTTCAAGGGAGTGCTGAATGCGGCTATATTCTTCCTTTTGATAGCGAAGAATATAATGTCGATAATACTCTATATCAAAATCTTCAAAAAAAATAGTTCGTTCTTGTTTCATATTTCCTTACCTAAAAAATGGTTGATACAGTTCTGCTTCTCTAGAAATCTGCCTTTTATCCTACCCTACAAAGCAGATTAGGTTCTCTCCATTCGCTTTTTAAGCTTGGAAGAGAACCTAATCTGTCATCTAGTTGTTGATTTATTATACAGTATGCTTTGAGGTTAGAGATTTTTATCTCCAATCCATCATAAATAAAGCAAGCAGCATTCGTGTTACTAGATTATCAATTCAAATACCATATAATGCTACACCTTACCATTAATCAGAGGTTGGAAACTTCTGTCCTTGTTCCTTTGTCTTTCCCATTATGCTTTCTTTTTCCACATAAATCGTTACATTCTTAGCAATTTGCAAGGTCACCAACTCATCTTGAATGGAAATAATTTTACCATGAATTCCAGACAGTAATAGAACTTCATCACCAGCTGTTAAAGAAGCTAGATAAGTTTTTCGTTGCTCCATCTGTTCTTGAAGCATTTTTTGCTGACGGAAATGACTGATGCTTGACAGTATAATCGGAGTTCCTGCCAAAACAATCAATATTCCATAAAGTAAAGTCGTATTCATTATGCTAAAATCTTAAGCCAGCTGCCAATAATACCAATGATAACTGTCAAAATAACTAGTTTGTAGGTTGTCCATTTCTTTTCTTTGATCAAATAGTAAACCAAAAGAGTAAAGAGAGCTGGCAGAAGCGCTGGTGCTACTTTATCAAGCATACCTTGAATGCTCACGATGCTTTGATTTGTACCTGCTTTTACTTTTCCAGCGGCAAATGTAATAGGCACTGTCATCTTAACAGAAGTAGCTGCTAGACCTGCAATAACTGTCACACCAATGATATTAGCAATCCGCGAAATAGTCGCCATTTGCTCACTCAGTTTGTCAATGACAGTTGTTCCCAACTTATAGCCATACAAACCAGTAGATAATTTAATCCCTGTCAAAATGGTATTCATAGCCAAGAAAAACAAGATTGGACCAATAATCAAACCATCTTTCGCAAAAGAAGCTGCGATTGTGGAGAAGAGTGGTGCCAAGCAGAATTGTGAAAGTGAATCTCCAATCCCGGCCAAAGGTCCCATCAATGCCATTTTAATGTTACGTGTTTCTTCTGTGGGACGATCATTTTCTAACATGACTAAGTGTAAACTCGTAATAAAGGGTAGAAAGTGAGGATTCGTATTGTAAAATTCACAATTTTCTTCTAATGCTTTGTAAAGACCTTCTTGATTATCACCATAGTGTTTTTTCAAAGCAGGATACATAACATTTGCATACCCTAGCCCTTGATAATTGCTGTAGTTAAAGCCATTTTGTAAAAAGAATGCCCGCAAAGATGTTTTGAGATAATCATTCTTGTTTAATTTAGATCCAGTCATCGTGTGCTTCCTCCTCTACCACATGATCTGCTGTTTTTGGTTTGTTGTAAAATTCGATTAAAGCAAAGATTGTACCTACAATAGCAATACCGATTGTCGGAATTTTTAGATAAGCCGCACAAACATAACCTAGTAATACAAACGGGATCAATTCTTTCTTAGCCATGACAGATAAGATCATTGCAAACCCAATAGCCGGAAGCATTTTACCAGCAACCGTTAAACCAGAAAGTAATACTGGCGGAATGTAGCCTACTAATTTCAGCAAAGTATCCATTGACAGAGCACCCAAGCATCCCAAAGCAAAGCCAATCACAGCAAACAACCAAATCGTCGCATTCAACGTAATTTTGAATTTCTTCATATCACGATTTTTCAAATGCTTCATAGCTGTTTCTGGAGCACCTGCACGTACCGTATATGCAAAAGTTTGTACAAATTGAATTGCAACGGCAATTGGAGTAGATAGAGCAAGTGCTGCTTCTGGCGTAACTTTTCCTGCACTTGTAATCGCCATCAACGTTCCAAAAATACCAGGTCCGATTGGATTTGGCGGAACCGTTCCTCCAGCACCAACACCAAATCCCATATAAGCCAATTCACCAATCGCTCCCATTGTTAAAGCAGTTGGCAGGTCTCCTAAAATAATCCCTACGCCAAATGACAAAACAATACATCTGTTCGTATAAATCCCTAACAGC
The DNA here is from genome assembly GCF_000524255.1 of Streptococcus sp. AS20. Taxonomy (NCBI): domain Bacteria; kingdom Bacillati; phylum Bacillota; class Bacilli; order Lactobacillales; family Streptococcaceae; genus Streptococcus; species Streptococcus sp. AS20. Next base: position 96,535 of record NZ_JANS01000011.1, read on the forward strand.
ATTCCACTAAAACAGAACGCTGTCCATAAACCAATTAAAATCGCTTGAAATAAATTAATTGACATCATGAATCTCCTTTTTTTAAATATAATCCAATATATTTACTTCTACAGCTCCATCATTACCACTTGGAGTTGTTTTTGTATTAAAAGTTACCTGATAAGACTGACTCAGTTCCTTAATCGCTGCCTTATCCTCTTCTCCAAGGAAAATAGAACGTGTAACCTGTTCTTTTCCTTCTGCATTGTGAATATTTCCAATATTGATTTCCTTAATTGGAACACCACCTTTTACCAAAGTTAGTGCATCTTTCATATCTTTCAAAACAATAAATATCGTTTGAGCAGGATTTGCTTTGTGAATAATATCAATAACTTTTTGCAACGAGAAGAAGCGCATGGCAATAGAATCTGGTACAACCGCCTTCATCAATGTTTGTTGAATCTTATCAGTACTCACTTCGTCATTTGCCACGATAACTGTATTGCAGCCTAGATATTTCACCCATAACTGTCCTTGACCATGAATCAATCGTTCATCCACACGGGTCATAATAATATTTGGTGTTGTCATCTCTCTCCTCCTACCAATATAAATTCCAATCTTTATAGAAACGTATTAGAGCTTCCAAGTAATAATAATCGCCCCATATATTGCCTTCATCTACTCCTTTGCCAGAATGCCATGAGTACACTCCATGAAGAAGCGTCGTTCCTCCAGGCTTGTACTGATCACTAGCATAATCTTCTATCAGAGAGCGAAGCATAGCGTGCATCGCATGTTTGTAAATGTCTTTATCTTCATCTACTTCCGGCAAGTATTTCAGCATCTCATGAATCCCACAGACCGCAATAGCTGTCGCAGAAGAATCACGAGACTGTTCACTACCATCACTAAAGATTAAATCCCAATAGGAAACATGATCTTTTGGCAGGCGATTCAAGAAATAATTCGTTACACCTTTGAATAAATCAAAACAAGATTCATCTTTCAAATGGCGATAAGTCAATGGAATACCATACACACCCCAAGATTGTCCTCTTGCCCAGCAAGAATCATCGCTATAACCTTGTCTTGTTACACCTTTTAGAGGGTGACCTGTTTCAGGATCGAAGTAAAATGTGTGAAAAGATGAGGCATCATCACGAATGACATTATTGACAGAGGCATAAAAATGTTTTTCTGCAATCTCATAATATTTTTGCTCACCTGTTTCTTGATACGCAAAGAATAGCAACTGAATATTGAGCAAACAATCAATAATCAAACGATAATGTTCTTTCTTACCTAACTCACCCCAAGCCTGAATAAAGCCTCCTTTTTCTTGATAGCGTTCAATCAGCTTATCTGCTGCTTTTAAGGCAGCCTCTTTAGCATTTTGGTCACCGTCCAACTTATATTCACTCATGCACGATGGAGTATAAAGAAAGCCTAAGTCATGGTGATCTAGTTCTACTCTTTTATTGACCCGTTCCAAGAAAGACAAGACATTTTTATGAGCTATTTCTTTAAATTTTTCATCATGACTGTATTCATAAGCCAGCCACAGTTCTCCCGTCCAAAAACCATTGGTCCATTCTGTATTATCCATAATTGGATAAACATTATCAAAGGTTGCGGGAGTCGGGAAGTCTTCCTTAAAATAATCAAGATTAATCTCTAACTGCCGAATGACTTTCTCAATTGCCTGTTCTACTTCATTTTTTGTCAAAAGCGGAACTTCTACAAATCGTTCAGGAGTGTTAATTTCTTCAATCGTAACTTTTTTAATCATTCCTTTTACCTTTTTAAATTCCTGACTCAAAATCTTCTTCTATTACTTCTGAATCATCTGAAAACAACTCTCTGCCATTGACAACACCGCCATGTGCTGCTGCAACTGCTTTTTTAGCAACTTCATCAAATGAAAGTGTCATTCTCGCAAAAACGGTTTCCAGCAACATAGCTAAATTCAAGCCTGACAAAACATTCATTTGCAAATCTGGTCTATTTCCCATTATCGTGGATGCCACCTTAAACGGCGTTCCACCTAATAAATCACACAAGACTAAGACCTCTTCGTCGCTTGTAATAGCAGCTAGAATTTTTTCTTTTAGTTCATTTGCAGACATGCCTTCCACAAAATCAATAGCATCTACTTTCTCTTGCTCGCCCGCAATCAATTTCAAAGAACTATGAATCCCTGTAGCGAAATTTCCATGTCCTATAACTATGATTTTCATACATTCTCCTCTCTTTTAAGTTTACCGGTTTACTTACATTTTCCATTGTAGCCTATTGTTTTTTACTTGTCAATACTTTTTTCAAAAAAATATTAGCGCTTACATCTCTTTTGAAATCTATATTTCTTTTTAACATTTAGTAGATTATCTTCAAAAATCCGAAAAGCAGATTTTTACAAAGGTTCCACTACTAAATATCAAAAAAACATTTTTTATCGTTGACAAAACCGGTTTACTAGAATATAATCTTGTTAGAATGAAATCTTATTAAACTGAAAGGAAATAAAATATGACAGAAAAAATTTTCTCCATAGAACAATTTTCTCTAAAGGGAAAAATCGCCCTTATCACTGGAGCTTCCTACGGAATAGGCTTTGCCATTGCCAAAGCCTACGCTGAAGCAGGGGCCACTATTGTTTTTAATGACATCAACCAAGAATTAGTTGACCGAGGTTTAACTGCTTATCATGAAGCAGGAATCTCAGCACATGGTTATGTTTGCGATGTTACTGATGAAGCTGGTATCCAAGCAATGGTTGAGCAAGTTGAGCGAGAAGTCGGCATTATTGATATTTTGGTCAACAATGCAGGCATCATTCGAAGAGTTCCTATGTGCGAAATGAGTGCAGCTGATTTTCGCAAGGTGATTGATATTGACTTAAACGCACCGTTTATTGTTTCCAAAGCCGTCATTCCTTCGATGATTAAAAAAGGACACGGAAAAATCATCAACATTTGCTCCATGATGAGCGAGCTCGGTCGCGAAACAGTTAGTGCTTACGCCGCTGCTAAAGGTGGACTCAAAATGCTAACGCGTAACATCGCTTCAGAATACGGCAGTGCTAATATTCAGTGTAATGGTATTGGTCCTGGCTATATCGCCACTCCTCAAACAGCACCATTACGCGAATTACAAGAAGATGGCTCACGCCATCCATTTGACCAATTTATCATCGCTAAAACACCTGCGGCACGCTGGGGAAATCCAGAAGACCTCATGGGACCAGCTGTTTTTCTCGCTAGTGATGCTAGCGACTTTGTCAATGGACATATTCTCTACGTTGACGGTGGTATCCTAGCTTATATCGGAAAACAACCAGAATAGAAAGAAGGACTAAAAATGAAAATTGCTTTAATTAACGAAAATAGTCAAGCTGCTAAAAACCACATTATTTATGATGCCTTAAAAGAAACAACTGACAAAAAAGGATATGAACTATACAACTACGGTATGTATGGAAAAGAAGGCGAAAGCCAATTAACTTATGTTCAAAATGGTTTACTAGCAGCCATTCTCTTAAATACAAAAGCTGCTGACTTTGTCATCACCGGTTGCGGTACTGGTGAAGGAGCAATGGTTGCTTTAAATAGTTTTCCTGGTGTGGTCTGTGGCTTGGCTGTCGAACCAACAGACGCCTACCTCTTCTCTCAAATAAATGGTGGCAATGCTCTTTCAATCCCTTATGCAAAAGGCTTTGGCTGGGGTGCAGAATTAAATCTAAAATTGATATTTGAACGACTTTTTGCTGAAGAAGTTGGCGGTGGCTATCCAAAGGAAAGAGCAATTCCTGAACAACGAAATGCTCGTATTTTAAACGAGGTTAAAAAGATTACCCATAACGACCTGCTAAGCGTTCTAAAAAACATCGACCAAGATTTCTTGAGAGAAACAATTGCAGGAGAACATTTCCAAGAATACTTCTTTGCGAACTGCCAAGATAATGAAATCGCAGCTTACTTAAAAGGACTTCTTGATGCATAAATCCATTTTGCAACCCGAAAGGAATTGACACATGACGAAATTATTGCTATTTGGTGAGCCACTGATTCGAATTACGCCTGTAGACGTTGCTTCTCTTGGTGACCAAGTGGTCAGCACAACTTATTTTGGCGGATCGGAAGTCAATATCGCCTGTAATTTACAGGCCTTAGGAATTTGCACAAAACTTTTTACAGGATTGCCAGATAATGAAATTGGCAATCGATTCCTAACGTTTTTGAAACAGCATGACATCGACACTAGCACTATTTTCCGACTTGGTGACCGACTTGGGATTTATTATCTGGAAAATGGATTTGGTTGCCGCCAAAGTGAAGTTTTTTATGACCGTAAGCATACCAGTATCAGTCAGATTCGTCCTGAAATGCTGGATATGGACTGCTTGTTTAAAGGAATCAGCTATTTTCATTTCAGTGGCATCACAGTTGCCATTGATGAGCAAGTCCGCGAAGTGCTACTATGTCTTTTGAAAGAAGCAAAGCAAAGGAACATCACCATTTCTATGGATCTCAACTTGCGCACTAAAATGATTTCTGTCTTAGAAGCCAAATATGAATTTTCAAAATTCGCTCGCTATGCCGACTATTGCTTTGGAATCGATCCAATTATGGCAGATGAAACAGATCTTGACATGTTTCCAAAAGAAACAGCAAGTTTGGCGGAGATTGAAAATCGCATGCGTCATTTAAAAGAAATCTATTCCTTTAAAGCCATTTTTCATACGTTCCGCTCCACTGATGCACAAGATAAAAATGTCTATCAGGCTTATGCACTCAGTGATACATTTGAGCAATCTGTCCAGCTAAAAACTGCTGTCTATCAACGCGTTGGAAGTGGAGATGCTTTTGTTTCTGGCGCACTCTATCAATTACTCATGCAAGCTTCTTTAAAAGATACACTTGACTTTGCTGTTGCTAGTGCAACCATGAAGTGTACTCTTGCTGGCGACAGTATGAGCAAATCTGCTACAGCCATTGAAAAATTGCTAACAACCACCAAAGATATTATTCGTTAGGAGAATAGCATGACTAAGTCAGATATCATTATTGAATTAAAAACACAAAAAATTATCGTTGTTGTTCGTGGAAAGACAAAAGAAGAAGGCCTCAAAGCATCTATCGCCTGTATCAAAGGTGGTATCAAAGCTATTGAAGTTGCTTATACCAATCAATACGCTGGCGAAATTATAAAAGAGCTAAACCACCTATATCAAGATGATGCCAGTGTTTGTATCGGAGCTGGAACTGTACTGGATGCTGTAACCGCAAGAGATGCAATGCTAGCAGGTGCTCATTATATTGTTTCTCCTTCTTTCAACTCTGAAACTGCAAGAATCTGTAATCTCTACAGTATTCCCTATATTCCGGGTTGTATGACCTTAACAGAAATCACCACAGCACTGGAAGCTGGCAGTGAAATCATCAAACTCTTTCCAGGAAGTGCTCTAAGTCCAAAATATATCTCTGCCGTTAAAGCACCGATTCCTCAAGTAGCTATCATGGTGACAGGTGGCGTCAATTTGGATAATGTTTCAGATTGGTTTTCTGCTGGTGCGGACGCCATTGGTATTGGTGGAGAATTTAACAAACTTGCCAGCCAAGGTAATTACGAAGCGATCACAACAATTGCTAAACAATATACCGCACTGAAGTAAAAAATCTAGTCCTTTTCTATTAAAAAAAGAAAAACAAGAAATCTATTATTGAAAAATACAAGCTAAACAGGCTAGGATTTTCCTAGCCTGTTTTAACTATCTTACACTATCAAAAGCACCTATAAAGGACGATTTGTCAAACCAGATAACCCTACCTATTTTTTCGTTTTGCTAAGTAGATACTCCCGTTAAGAACTACCAACCCTACAACAATCAAGGCACCCATAACTGTCGTTCCTGTCCTTGGTAAAATCTTTTGTTTTGGTGCTGGCGGTTGAGATGGATCATACAGATTTTTCAATACAAAACCTGATGCTGTATCTCCACTAATCTCTGAGCGATAAGAAGCAACAACCTCTTCAGTGATGGTATAATGAATTTCTTTTCCATTTTTATATTTTGGTTTATTGGTAAATTCTGCACGCCATTTACCGTTTTCATTTGGTTTAATCGTTTGAGATTCTATCTTTTCCCCGTCAGCCAGCAAATTCACTGTAATATGATTTGGACGTTTTCCAGCTTGATTATCTTTGTCATCCCAATGTTTCACAACCGAGATATTCGTTCTTGCCTCATCAAACTGATCTGTAATATTTAATCTATCATTTTTGACAGTTGCCGTATTATTCTTAGCTTTAAGGATATTCACTTGTCCAGCTGTTGTTACCTCAAAAACAATGTCACTGACAGCTTTGTAGCCATTAGGAGCCGTTTCCTCATGAAAAGTATAAATTCCAGGATCTAAACTTAATTCATGTGTTTTTCCTAACTCTGATGTCCAAGAAGCAACGACCTCTCTCTGTGTTCCTTCTCCTTTGTAAACATGAAGTTTGGTACCTGAAATCATTTTACCATTTGGATTTAGCTTGCTGATTTTTATCTTCTTGTTCCCTACTTTTTGATTGACAATCGTTCTCAAAACAGTTTGTTCTGTTCCAAAATCAGAAGGGGAAATCTTGAACTTTTCATCCCTTTTTTTATAACCATCTGGTGCCTTGCTCTCTTTCAAGGTGTATTCATCTTTCAAAAGATGTGACAATTCTCCCATACCATTGGCATCCGTTGTAATAGTCCCAACCACTTCTTTCGTACGATTGCGAATCACTTGAAACTCAGCATTTGAAAGAGGCTGACCGTTAGCATCAACTTTTTTAACCTTAATCGTGAAGTTTTGTCCATCAGCCTTCCCATTGGCTTTTACATATCGTGTCTCAACTTCTGTAGTTCTATCTACAGTATTGTCAGCTGTTAATTTGACCTTATTTATAAAAGCATCTCCAATCTTCGGCTCACCATTCAATTTAACTTTATAATTGATATAGTAACCCTCATTTGAAGCAATGTCACCAATTTTGACAGTAGCTTTTCGCTTATTTACTATAATATTAGCCTTCAATTTAGCTGTCACATCTTCTGCTTGCTGCAATTCCCATTCGGAAGTTGTCGAATTATAAAGCCATACTCCCTTGATAATCTTGACAGAATCGGCTTCAATAACACCATTCCCCACAAACTCATCTTCAATAACAGCATTTTTAAAGGTTTCTTGTGTTCGGTTTATCGCTACATCATAGCCCAATCTCTCTGGATCATTGGTCAAAGGCCATCCGCCCTTTACAATTGCAAATTTTTCTGCTTCACCTGCACCAACAAAACCAGGTTTCCCTGCATTCGTTATCTTACCATCAATTTTAAATTCTAAATCAACTTTTCCGTTGACTTTATGCTCGCGATGATCAAAACGAACATGAAAATCAAATGTCCCTTTAATATCCGAATGTTTTTCAACATAATCCGTATAAGTAAGAACAATTTTTTTATTTGTTGCATCAATATTTGCTACTGCAACAATATCTCCCTGACTGCTTACAATATTGAAACTTTTATTAGGCGAGTTATAAACAAGCTGTTTAGGGAAATCAATTGTAGTCGTATCACCAGCTGCTACCGTATTATTTGGTAACGAGAAAGTTGCACTAACCTTAAAATCCTGCCATTTTTTAAGGTCACCTTGGAGAGGATTTCCGTCACTATCCGTCACCTTCATTGAAGTGATGACGTTTGGAATCGTCTTAGCATGAATTACTTGCTTCACCGTTATGTGAAAACTAAAAAGGAGAGCTAGCAGAAATAGTGCACCTCTGATAATCTTATTTGTTCTTCTTTTTATTTTAAACATTTTATCCTCCTATCAATAGATTATATTTATCATTTTTTAGAGATCATCCTTATTTATTATACCATATAATAAATAAATTTAGGAAATGATATACCTGTTTACACAACTACAAAGTATAGTTGTCAAATTTACAAAAATCTTATTTTAAGATACTATATGTTGTGATTAGGATAAAGTGCTATATAGTTCCCTGAATTTAAAACGAGTAACGAACATATAATTCTATGTAAAAATTCTATTTTTTTATTATCATGACTATGAATGAAGTAAAAACAAAAAGCCGAAAATCAAATCAATTGATTTTCAGCTTTTGGAGATTTATTTCAGCCGAAGAACAACGTAACCACTTCCCACCAATAATATGCCCAAAAGGGGTAAAACAGTAGCTCCTTCTCCCGTTTGAGGAAGAGTTTTCTTTTTTCCTTTAGGAAGTGCTGTCTCAGTCTCACTTTCTTTCATTTTCTTTCCCTTATTTTTTGATGAATTTTCATCAGTTGGTTTTGCTATTGCTAATTCTTTAAAGACCTCGTCTTTACTAGCAGAGCTTTTTGTTTCTGGATTATAGTACGAAACTTTGTATTCATTGTCTTCTTTTCTAATAGTGTACAATCCTCGTTTTCTTACTTGGAATCGGTCTGAAATAGTCGAAACAGAATCATCATATTTCACAATGCCCCAAACTTGTTGTTGAGCATCATAAACAGCTTGCAATTTATCATTATTTTTAAGGAGAGCGCCTTCCAAATCTTTCACCATTTGATTAAAGGTGGTACGATCTACATTGGGAATCATCATATAACTATAGCTATCACCATCTCCCTTATGAGTCTGACTAATGGTAATAAAGGTATTCTGCACTTTCGCATCGGATTGAGAAGCATTGATATCTTTCCAAGTCCCTTCTTGAATCCTCTTCATCATTGTAATGTCTGTCTTTTTAAAGAAGAAATAACCGATATTTTTATTTTTGTCGTTTGACTCTAGAAAGACACTCTTCGTCGCATTATACGGATTTTCTTTGTCCGCTAAACCTTCTTCTTTATCATTAACATATACTTTGTAAGGACTTTCTGGGTTTTCTTTTCTTTGCTCAATGGTGGTTGAGACTGTATCATTTGAACGGTTTTGAATGGCACTTCCAAGAAAAGCTATGTTACCATTTAACATAAACCAACTCTTATGTGCTGTCAATGTTTTGTTCCAATTTGTAAAATCCATAGCTGCTGTCGCATTTTTTTCATCTAGCTTGTTTGTCCCTACAAAACCAGATGGCAGCACGCCTTGACCAGAATCATCTTCTCTAGGAGCAGACGTTTCGGTCGTTCCTGGCAATTTATACGGATTAACAGTCGCCCAATAATGATTACTATAATGGCTCAAATCTCCATTATAAAGATAGAACATGCCATCTCCTGTATACCAACCTTTTCTGTTTTCCTTGTTCATTCCTTCATAATTTTTGGTTCGGCTGGAGAACATAGACAAGCCGAAGCCAAAATCTTTTTCAGCATGATACAAAGCTAATTTATCCATTGCATTAAAAGCTGATAAGTAACTCTCTCTTGAGATTGTTGCTACAGAGGCATCATTTAACAGATTTTCCATCAGGCTAATATCACGATATGTTTTCAAATTGTTAAATACATTATAGAACGTATCGGATTGGATAATCGTCTTAATAATTGATTTCAATTTTTGTTTTGTTGCTTCATCTGACATTTCTGCAATTCGATGAATGCCTCGAAGTACTTCAACTGCTGCCACATGATCTTCACTATTAGCACGACTAATAGAACGTCCGCGACTCAAATCCATTAGCTCTCCATGAACGATCAAAGGCAAGAATGATTTGTCAATCCAATGATACATGGTCTTCATTTTTTCTGTTGCTATAGGAGTTGAAGTTTTTTGAATAATCGGCAACAATTGAGAAAGCCCATCAATTAAAACATTGCCATAAGCTCCTGTATAAGCAACATTGGTATGATCGATATAAGAGCCGTCTGGATAGAAGCCTTCACCACTATTTACCAAAGTGAAAACTTGCTCAATGGAACGAATCGTAGCAGCAACTTCTTGCGTATCTTTGCGCAACAGGCCTGCAATGATTTTTACACGTCCCATATCTACTAAGTTACCACCTAAGGCTTTAAATGGCGTAGTTGTTTTCCGGAAATACTCTGGATCTGGTACGAATTTTTCAATAACATCAGTATACGTTTTTATTTCATCATTTGAAAAATATTCCTGCATCAAAGACAGTGTATTGTTAATGGCTCTTGGTGTACCAATCTCGTAGTCCCACCAATTTCCAACGATATTTTTAGAGCTATTGTATACATTTTTATGAAGCCATTCCATAGCCTCTCGAACAGTACGGATAACATTGGCATCTTGATAATAGCTAGAGTGAGGATTCGTGATCTGCTTTGCCATTTCTTCTAACTTGCGATAAGTTGCTGTCAAGTTAGAAGAAGTTTCATAGTTTGCTAATTTTTCCCATAAGTAAGTTCGATTTTCTTTGGATGAGATTGTTTTCAAGTTTTCTGTTACTTTGTCCTCTAATTCTTTGTTAAAAGTAGACATGTATGGATCTTTTGGATTGAAATAGCGATTACCTGCAATAATATCATTCCAGTCTTCCAACAGTTGACTATATTGATCTTTAGCAGACCTCGTTACCGTTAAAGGAATTGTCTTTACGACTTTGCCGTCTTTTTCAACTTTAATATTCGTCAGACCTTCTTTTAGTGGTTCAACAATTCCATTTTTTACAGAGGCTATTGTACTATTTTCTATTGAATAATTATATTCCACTTTGTTTAAAACATATTTTTTCCCTAATGGAAGATCAATCTTATCTTCTATTCCCTTTTCTGTTTCCTGCGGTTTTTCTTCCACCTTATTTCCATTTTCTACTAATTCAACATCTTTAAAAGAAACTGAGCCCGTTCCTTTATCATAAAACAACTCTATTTTAATTTTTTTAGCAGCTGAAAGGGGAACATAATCTTTTTCCAACACTTTCCAATCGGTTGTTCCTGATATTTTTTCAGAATACCAAAGATTCTTCTGAGTCCCCTCTCCTTCAATGATACGAACATAAGCTGCACCAGTTTTATTTTCTGCTTTGATTTTAAAACGGAGTTTGTATTTTTTGCTGGCATCAACAGTTAGCTCCTGATGCACAACTGCTCGAAAAGGTTCCGAACTAGACAGCATAACAGCTTGATCAATCACTTCTATCTTTCTAGAAGGAGTATTGTCTTTGTAATTGTTGTCTATCCAAGCTGTCCAACCAATAGCCTTTGTCCCTGTCCAATAACCTTGCTTATCTTCTAACTGACTAAAATCTCCATTTTTCAAAAGATTATAAGTAGCTTGATTTACCATGCTCTGTTGGTTTGTCTCTTCTGTAATTTTCTCTATCTGAGTATCTGCTTGTGAAGTTACTCCAGAGTTCTGAGATGGATTAATTGTTGCTTCATCTGCTCTAACAATCGTCGAAGCATTCACCAATAAGATTCCAGATAAAAGCACAGATGAAATGGAAATAAGCAACTTTTTCGATACAAAATGATTTCTAATTTCTGAATTCATATTCAACTCCTATACATATAAATTTCAATCATTGAGAGGATTATTCAGTACATCTCTTTTTGTTAGTAAACCGGTTTATATAAAGCATATCATTTTTACTGTTTTTTGTAAACGTTTTCTGTTACATTCATCATAATTTTTTGTTTCCACTCATATTCATTACATATCTATTGTTTTATACATATTTCTGTTTTTTATCTATATTTTTCCTTGAAATCGTTTACATTTCCTGGTATACTACCTTTGTATACTTCAAATAATAAAGGAGGTTTCTTATGAAAAATTCATATAAGAAACGGTTGTACACAAATGTTCTCAGCTTATCAGCTGCCGTTCTTGTTGCAGTTTTAACGCAAGGAAATGCTGCTGCAGATACGCAAGATAGCACGGAGAAGCCTATTACTAACAAGACAGAAACAGTAGTTCCTGCCGAAAAGGCAAGTACGGAAACAAATGCAACTAGAGCGAATGTAACGCCAGATTCTTCATCAACTGGAGTTCAGCTTCCCACAACAACCCATCAAGAAGAAGCACAGAAATCGGAAAACACTCCTTCAATAGACAGCCCAACTTCTACTACAAACGAATCCGGAATAGAGACGCCTGCAACACCTGCAAAAACAGAAACACGAGCAGCTGGAACAGAAGAAAAGAAGGTCCAATTAACTGATAGTACAGTCCATATGTCTGAAAAAGCTACAATTACTGATACTGTGCAGGAACAGGGAGCTCAAGCTGGTAAGATTACCTGGAAATTAGATAACAAGCCGATTAGTGAGTGGAAAACTTGGAAGATGGCTGATGGAACCTTCTCAGGCGACCCATTTGTCACTGTAGAGGAAAAAGCTGATGGAAATGACCTCAAAGTTTCCCTTAAATTTAATGAGCTATTTGGTCAAGACTTAAGCCTGCGGACACCAAATAATATCCGCAGAACTTATCGGCAATTTATCGGAAACCATGAACTCGTTGGAACAAACGAAAAATCCGGTCTGACGATTCGAAAAACACTTGTTTTCCGACCGTATGAAAACTTCCATACTCACGAAGAAATGTTAGCTGCTATTGAAAAAAGTCGACAAGAAGCTAAAAATGATCGGCTTGTTAAAATCGAAAACATTGGTACCAGCGCTCAAGGACGTCCAGTTAAACTCGGTATCATCAGTTCTGATCAAAAAAGCATTGACGACTATCTCAATACAACTAATCGACTCGCTCTCACTAAACCAGCTGAAATGTTAGCAGCTCTGAAAAATGGTACGCTGGACTATAAACTTCCAGTCCTTATCAACAATACCCACGCCGATGAACAACCTGCTATCGATATCATCACTGGACTCTTCAATACTTTTGCGACCAAAGATCAAATTTCTTTCCAAACCACTGATGCCAACGGCAATGCTAAGACTGTCACACTCAGTGTCAAAGAACTCCTCAAGAAATTCATTTTCCTCTTTGACTTTACTGAAAATCCTGACGGAGATGTTGCCAATACCCGTGCCCTAGCTAACGGAATCGATCCAAACCGCGATACTAGCTATCAGGCCAACCCAGAAACCCGGACTGTTGCTGGACTCATCAACAAATGGAATCCAATTGCACTTTACGACATCCACGGCTTTGTCAAGGACTTCCTGATTGAGCCAGCTACTCCACCGCACGATCCAAACTTTGAATATGACCTTTTGTCAAAAAATATGTTGGAAAATGCCCACCACATGGGCCGTGCCGGTGTTGCCAATTCCAAGTATGACCACTACATCATTCCTAAACTAGACTGGGGCGATGGCTGGGATGACTCCTTCTCTGGCTACACTGGTGTCTATGCTATGTACCACGGAATATTAGGACATACCGTTGAAATCCCTGAGGGCAATCAAGAATCCTATAAAGCTGGTTATCACGCTGTCCTTGGAGGTATCTCTTACCTGTCCCAAGATCCTGATAAACTCATGGAAATGCGCCTCAACTTCTATCTCCGTGGCATCAACAAGGTTGAAGATCCAAAAGCTGAAAATGAATTAGTTGGACCAGACGGTAAAGTAGTCGGTCGTATCAAACATGGACAAAAGAAATTCTTCCCTGATTACTATGTCATTCCAATGGAACTTGACAAATCCAATGACTCTCAACAAGCCTTTAATATGATTGAATACTTCAAGAGAAATGGGGTTGTCATTCAAGAATTGAAGGAAGATACTGGCGGTTATAAGAAAGGCGATTTAGTTGTTGACATGGCGCAAGCCAAACGTGGCTATGCCAATCATATCCTCTACAAGGGTTCCAACGAATCTGCTTGGGCTGCTATGTATGCAGAACTGCTGGTTAATTTCCCAGATATGAGAGGCTTTAAGGCTGTAGCTGTCTTCAAAGATAAACTCTTTGACGGTAAACTCGGTGAAGTAACTGCTCTTCGTGCTACTCGAACCAGTGAAATTGACCACAAAGCACCGTATTATGTCATTGCCAATACTTCAGAAAGTGCCGTTCGCGCTGTCAATCGTACAATCCGAGACGGTAAGAAAGTTTATTTGACAGATGACGGCTATATCGTAGATACTCCTACTTTTGCCAACCTGCTGAACAACTTTGCAATTTATGGAGATGCACTGTATAAAGTTCCTCAAGGTCAAGCCTTAAAAGCTTTAAAAGTTTATGCACCGCCTCATCAATATTATTGGGCTGGTGTAGATACTCCTGCTCATACTGCTCTTGCTTTGAAGAATTTGGGATTTGATATTGTCAATACCCCTGAAGAAGCTGATGTGATTGTTCTAGAAAGCGATAATTTTGACAAGTCTCTTCTCGGTTTGAAACCGACAATCATAGTTGGGGGCACTGCTATGCAACGCCTTGAAAAACTCGGTGTCCTTAGTGGCTTTGATGCGGAACATTTCAAAGGTGGTAGTGATTACGAAGGCCTGATGAAAGCTATCATTGATGATGCAGATCCGCTAACCAGTGGTTACAATAAGAATGGCCTCTTCTATTCTAATTCTGGAAACTGGATTGCCAAGGTTCCTGCCAATTTCAAGACTTTGGCAACAATTGCAGGTGGCGACTACTACATTGCTGGTTGGTGGCCAGGAAATGAAAACTTAGCTAATAAAATTGTTGCGATTTCCGGCAGCTATAAAGACCAACCTATGTTCATCTATGCTGGAAATCCAACTAATCGTCTGCATACTATTCATTTCTACCGTTGGGTATCCAATGCTATCTTTGGCAGTCAATTAGCTCAACTGAAGGATCTTGAGAAAGAACAAAAACCTTCTACTGAAGTTGTTGAGATCATCAATCAAAAACCTCAGGCAGCTCAAGCTACAACCCTACGCTACACTCCTCAACCTCAAATGATGAGCACTGCTAAAAAAGCTCAACTTCCTCAAACTGGAAATAAAGAAAGCCAAAGCAATCTCATCATTGCTAGCATGTTCATTCTTGTCAGTGGCTACTTGCTCCATTTAAAGAAAAAAGAAGAATAAGTATCTTCTTTTATAACTATAACTTAAAACTTCCTCGGATTTAATATTCGAGGAAGTTTATTTTATAAAGCATCTAGCGCAACAAGAGTAATCATTGCTGCTTCATAATAATTTTCTTTTGACAAATCTTGCATAAAGATATATTTGTTCTGCTGAACCAGTTTGCGATATGCCGAATTTCGATTAGCCGCATAAAAAATTGGAGCACCAAAGCTGGCAGATTGATAATTATTTAGCGCTTTTCCTTTCAAAGTATAGCCTGCATAAAGAATCTCTTGTTTCATAAAGAAATTCATCATTTTATCTAAAATCTTCTGACTTTGTTTATCCTGACTTTGCGCTAAATTATAAGGTAAACGACAAGCATTGTAATAATAATCACCGTCATATTTAGAAGCGACCGACTTTTTCTCAACTGCACGAACCGTATTTGCCTCCACCCAAAGAAAATCTGGAAGTAGACCTGTTTTTGTTTTAGCACTCATCATTTCCAATTTAGATAGCATGTTTGATCTGATATTTAACCATTGCCTATTACCTGTCAACTTGTAAAAAGCTTGGAATTGAGCTGGAAGAACATCTGATGTTCGCATTAAACGATAGTATTTTGAGTCTGAAGTTGCCCAATTTCCAACCGTCAGCACTCCTGTTGTACTGTTATAATTATAAGTCAAAATATCCTTCAAAATTGCCTTGGCCTGCGCATTATAAACGGCAGCCTTTTGTGGCCATAGTTTAGCTGCTTGAATCAAAGCATATGCAATATAAAGATCGCCATCAGTTGCATTATTAGTTTCAGCTTTAACGATGCCATTCTTAACCGTTTGCCGCCATGACATCAGCTGCGTATTTTTTATACGATGTGCCAAATAATAATTGTACAAACGTTCAAAATCTTTCAGGCTAGCATTCCTTTGTTTTGCAGCTTCAACAGCAATCACCATTCCATAGCCTTGTGATTCAGACAAGACAACATCTTTTTTCTTATTGTTGGTTGTTTTTACATAAGCTTGATCTTTTTGTCGAACAACATAACCTTTTAACCATTGTTGAGAAATCTGACTTTTTAAATGACCTGTACTATTTATTCTGACATAAGTAAAAATCGCAGTTAATGTCAATAAAATACCAACTAGCCAAACATATCTTAAATTTGTTCTTTTCACGTTTCCTCCTATCCTGCAAATCGCTTTGTTTTAACCCATTTGGTTCCATCACGGTGGAAGAGTTTGTCCAATGTAACAGAAGTTACAGCATCAATTGAAACAATAATAAATAACTGCGAGTAAGTAAAATAAGATACCAATGCTAACCAAATCTGCTTAGAAGTTGCTTGACCAAATTGGGAAGCAAGAGAGATATTGATTTGTAAGAGATACAGCATAATCATCAAAAGCCAATTAAACAACATCAATTGCGCAATGTAAATATTACTTGAATCAAATGTAAAAGGAATATGAACACTTGGGACAAATAGATGAACAATAATAGCAATCACATTTGACAAAAGGACAATATCCGATAAAATAATCGCTGCATTAAACCAGAAGAAGACACAAGAATAGTAGGCCACCTCTAATTTCACGCGCCAATTGCTCTTGTCAAACAAATGCTTGAAATTTGAAATAACAACTTCATAATTTCCTTTAGCCCAACGTTTCCGCTGCATATAATAGCTTTTAACTGTCTCTGGTTCTTGTTGGAAAGCTTCAGAATTATAAGCCAAAGCAATCAATTTCCCACTTTGCATAATTTTAAAAGAAATATCAGTATCTTCTGTCAAGGCGCCATTTCGCCACCCACCAATACTTTTTACAAATTCCGTATTGATGATAAAATTTGTACCAGGAATACGACCAATTTTAAACATATGCCACATACCAACATGCTGAATTCGTTGCGTCACGACAATCTCTTGATTGATACAACGTGTTAAGAAATTTTGATTAGCATTTCGTGTCTTGTTTCGACCAAAAGAGGCCACATGGCGTTCAGGATCTTCCAACACTTTTTTAACAAGAAAATAAAGAGCATTTTTCTCTGGCATAGCATCCGCGTCATAAACACAGATATAATCGCCCTTAGCTATTTTCAAAGCGTCATTTAACACACCCGCTTTCCCTCCGGTCCCTTTTCGATCGGTAATGGTAATATCTCTTGTAGCGTACTCTGACATCGCCTTTACGTTTAACATTTCTTGATAAGTATCATCTTCACAATTATCTGCAAATAAAAGCAATTCAACTTTATCATGAGGATAATTCATATCCAAAATAGCCCTTGCGGTTTGCGCAATGACCACATCTTCATTATGAGCTGGTACGACGATCGTGACCTTTGGATAATACTTTAAAGGACTAACATCTACTTTAAAATCACTATGTTTCAACCAAAAATGAACACCAGAACTCAAGGTTACTAGACTCCAAATTAAGGACAACCAAATGGATACCAAGGTTATAATCATAATCAACTGACTAATCATGGTTCACCGCCTTAAAGTTTTTATTTACTCTATTGTAAATGACTAAATAGCAAATAAATAATACAACGAAGCATAAAGTAAAAAAGATACTAATTGCTAATGCTACCCCGAAAAAAATATTGGTGATTGTCACAAATTTCCTCCTAATATTCTACAATAATGTCTGTTTCAAGTTGTCTGTCCAGATTTTTAACAAAATCATCAAAGTTTAAAAACTTTTCACAATTTTCTGAATCAATCAACAGATAGCCTGATTTATACTGCACTTCGTGCACACTTTTACTAGTTTTAAAGCGAAGCAAAGACAATTTAGCAAGCATATTGTGCTGGAATATCTCTGCTGGAGATTGCGCTTCTCCCGAACATAAAATGAGAAAATTCCCATTTGAAAGATAATAAACAGCACCTGTTCCCTGCATACATTTCTTTAAAGTCACATAGATCCGCACCAACATCCAACGGAATTCTTTAGGATAAATTTGTTGAAAATAATCATTATGTGCCCAATGAACTAATAAAGCTTGTAAACTTTCTTCTCGTCCATCTTGAATAGCTTGTAAATGATGTTGATACATTTCCCTTACTTGCTCAGTATAATCCTTGACAATAGAAAGATAGGTTCGTCGGTGAACATTGACTTGTTGTGATATGCTTAAAATAAGCGGAAAGGTAATCAATAGTAGAAAACATTGATTTGTTGGTATATACACAACACCTGCAACCAAAAAAATTGTTGCCAATACACTGCTAAAGATCAGTAACCAAGTGAGCAGCATATCTGGTAAAAGAAATACACTCAAAACCGCAAGAACTATCAAAATAATTTCAATATTTAAAATACTGCTCGCAAAATAGAAACTATAACTAACAATTGCCAAGATAATCAAGATAAGTAAAGCAATTGTCCATTCCAGTTCTCTTTTTCGATACATCTTATTCTCCTATCACAAAATTTTCTGGTCTTTCTGCACGACCAAAGTAATACGCAATCGCTTCTACAATCCGCTCAGAAGCTCTACCATCACCGTATGGATTGCTAGCCTGAGACATTTGATGATAAACAGTCTCATCTGTCAACAATGTCTCCATAGCCTCGCGAATATTCTCACTTTCTGTTCCAACTAACTTCAATGTCCCAGCAGTCACGCCTTCTGGTCTCTCTGTCGTATCACGCAATACAAGCACCGGTTTTCCTAAAGAAGGGGATTCCTCTTGGACACCTCCAGAATCAGACATAATGAAATAACTTCTCGCTGCAATATTATGAAAATCCACAACATCTAACGGTTCAATCAAATGAATCTGAGGATGATTACTCAAAATTGCCTATGCAACTTCTTGTACAGCTGGGCTTAAATGAACAGGATAGACGACCTCAACATCATCATATGCTTCAACCACTTGCCGCAAAGTACTAAATACACGACCGCATTGGTTCTCCTTGATTTTCACGACGGTGCATAGTAACGAGAATGAGACGACGATTTGGTGCTATTTGTGCTAAAATATCATGATGATAATGCTCTTGAACAGTTAATTTCAAAGCATCAATCGCTGTATTCCCTGTAACAAATATGTTTTTCTCATCATGGTTTTCCTTAATGAGATTGACTTTACTTTGCATCGTTGGAGCAAAATAAAGATCTATTACTGCATCTGTCATTTGGCGATTCATTTCTTCTGGAAATGGAGAATACTTCTCCCAAATCCTCAAACCAGCTTCTACATGCCCAATTCGAACTTGGTTATAAAAGGCTGCCAAGCTTGCAGCAAATGTTGTCGTTGTATCGCCATGAACCAAAATGATGTCCGGCTTCATTTCTTTTAAAAGTTTATCCAACTTAGCCAAAATTTTTACAGTAATATCCGTTAATGTTTGCTGCCTTCTCATGATATTCAAATCAATATCTGGTTCAATATTAAATGTTTGTAATACTTGATCTAACATTTGTTGATGTTGTGCAGTCACAACTGTCATAGTTTCAAATTTCTCTAATTGTTTTTTCAATTGAAGAATAAGTGGAGACATCTTGATAGCTTCAGGTCTTGTACCAAAAACGACCATTACCTTTATTTTTTCACGTTTTCCTCCTTATAACAGAATGACACAAATAAAAACGCCTAGCTAAAATAAGACAGCCACCCCTACTATACACTAATATTGTACCGCTTTAAATTTATACCGTCAATATTTTAGCATATAGTTTTTATGATTTTAATCTATTCTCCATGTAAAATATCACATAGCTATTAAGATTTTCATAACAGTAAAATGCTCATAAGCTAAAAATTGCACATTTGCTATTACATCATAATTAAACTATTTTATCAATCTTTTTGCTTAGCTTTTACGACATCATTTATAAATATCAACTATCTTTCACATTGTATAAGCAGATATTAAATATTTTGATTTTGTATTTATTAAATGCTATAAAATTATTCCAACAATTCCACAGTTTTTTATTGAAATCTTTTTCTATTTTCTTTATACTAAAAAAGAAATAAGAGGTATTTTCATATGGTGAAAGGTAATAAACAAAAAATTTTAGACGCCTTCTACGATTTAGCGATGCTAAATCCTGATGAAACTAATCTTTCGATGAGCGAGCTCGCCAAGAAAGCTGGTATTTCACGTCAAGCAATCTACAAACATCATTTTCACAATATTGATGATATCATTGCATTTATTCATGATAGTATCGATAAACCTGTTTACGAGACATTTTTAGAATATAGTACATTGACAAATAAAGACCCCTTTCTTTTCATTGCAGATAAAATTTTTCCTATCCTTTATGAAAATAGAAAATGGCTAAAGATGCTGTATTCTAGCTCAATGGACCCTCATTGGACCAATTATTTAAAAAAGATTTATACAAAATGGGCGCTTGAAAATATCAAACCGAATCAATCACTTATTGATTTACCAGATGACTTTATCATCTCCCTACTGGTTCATTATGTGATTGCCAACATTGAAGTGTGGATAACCCAAGAAAATCCACTCCCACCACAAATCTTCAAAGAAAAATTTTTAACCCTCGTTCACACCTCAATTGATCAATACATATCGTCAGAGAAAACTGAGAACTAGCTATCACAAAAGAGACTGAGCAAACAGTTCAGTCTCTTCATTTTAGACTAACTCTAATACATTAAAATAATAGTTGAGGTGAGTTTTTCAAAAAATGCACTAAAAAACACCCAATGAGGTAAACATTGGGTGTTTGTAATCGTTGCTGTAAAGCTGTTTTTAACGTTTTGAGAATTGTGATGCTTTACGAGCTTTCTTAAGACCTGGTTTGAACAGAGTTAGTTTTAATAAATTTCAAAACCCTTTAAAATCAGCGCTTTCCCCTATTTACAGAAAGCGAATTTTCATCTAATTTTAACTAATTTGATTTGAATGGTGTGAATTTTACCCCACAAATACACGAATTGAGCTGCTAAATACCAAAATTCACACCATTATTGTTTAAAAAACAAAGCAAGTGACTTTCTAACAGTCACTTGCTTTTTGTATCAATGATTTTCTACAAAATCTAAAATATCTTCATAGGTTAATAAGGAAACAATCTATTCAACAGTTAAATGAAGTGTTTTTTATTTTTGATATACGATAAATCATGTTTTCTAAATATCATAGGGTTTGTTATTTAAAATATATTTGTGATAAGGTTTATGTAATGCAGGATGGAGTTTTAATTAGTGATGATAAATTTGTAGTTAGGGGTGAAAATATTGCTTTTCAAAAAAGAAACTTTTGCCTAAAATTCAAATGAAACATTGGAATTTCTAAATCTTAGTTATTATATAAAGACGCTTAACCTTTCTTTATGGGGAAATATTATATTAGAGCTTGCCTATTTGAGATATTGACAATTTTGGTTAGTTAATGTTAAGATATACCTACCGACATATATATCGGTAAGGAGGATAAATGAAAAGAGAACGGCTAACAGCAAATGAAAGAAAATTAGAAATACAGAATATTGCATTGGAAGTTTTTACAATAAAGGGATATAAAAACACAAGTATGCATGATTTAGTACAAGCTACCGGACTATCCGCAGGAGGATTGTATCATCATTATAAAAGTACATCTGAAATTCTTTACGACATGATGATCCGAGGTTGTAAATATAGGGAAGATATTATTAAAAAAAAGATATCTGAAATTCCAAAACCTTTAGGTATAGAGGTGTTAGCTGAACTAATTGTTGATAAGGCACTTTCCAGCAATACATTTGTTCCAATATATGTTATGTTCTTGCAGTCGATGCAGGAAGATGAAACCTTACAACAACTTTATAAAGATATAAGGGATAGTAATATAAGGGATTTTGAGCAAATGTTAGAGGAAAACGGATGTTTGAAGATTTCTAAAGAATCTTGGAGTCTACTCAATGATTTGGTTAATACTTTCATTTTAGGTTGTGAGACATTAGGAATCAGGGAACATTTAATTTCACAACGTCACATTCTTAAAAAAATGATAATTGACATTCTAATAGAAAACAGAGAAGAGGTGTAATTGTATGAATAAAAATAGTAAAGAGCTGTTAACAGAGCAGCCATTACAAATATTAATTAAGCTATCATTACCTGCGATATTAGGAATGATTGTTATTGGCTTATATCCGCTAATGGATGGTATTTTTGCGGGTCAAATACTTGGTGAAAAAGCCATGACGGCAGTAGGCATTGCTACCCCATTTACCTACATCAATACTGGGATTGCTACTTTGATTGGTGTAGGGTCGGCATCTCTACTTTCCAGAGCAATTGGAGAAGGAAATCAAAGAACCATTGACAAAGTTATGGGGAATCTTTGCTTTTGGGTTTTGTTATTGTCAACAATAGTTACAATATTAGGTATTTTATTTTGCGGACAGCTTCTTATGGTATTTGGAGCTAAGGGAGAACTTTTAGATCTTTCTACTCGTTATTTACGAATTATTTTTCTTGGATCCCTATTTGTGAATTTTGCACAGGCAGCTAATATGGTAATGCGTGGTGAAGGGTTAATGAAACGAGCCATGTTAATTATGTCATTGGGAGCAGGAATAAATATAGTATTAGATCCGGTTTTAATGATAATGTTTAAAGAACATGGAGTCGAGGGAGCTGCTATTGCTACAATAA
This sequence comes from Streptococcus sp. AS20, assembly GCF_000524255.1. NCBI lineage: Bacteria > Bacillati > Bacillota > Bacilli > Lactobacillales > Streptococcaceae > Streptococcus > Streptococcus sp. AS20. Next base: position 119,088 of record NZ_JANS01000011.1, read on the forward strand.
CAGCACAATTTATTCAAGCAGTATTTACGCTTTGGTATTTTAAGAAAAAAAGTGAAACTGTAAAAATTGGTTTGATGAGAAAAGAAAAGGAAATAACAGGAGAGATGTTTTCGGTAGGAGTTTCTGCTATGCTTATGCAGGTGCTTACTATTATTCAACAGAGCTTTCTTTATAGTCAGGCATTTCGATATGGAGGAGAAACATCAGCAGCCATTATGGCAGTATCATTAAGAATACAAGCTTTTTCTTTCATTCCGCTATGGGGAATGAGTCAAGGATTACAACCCGCTATTGGTGCCAATTTCGGAGCGAAGCAATATAATAGGGTGAAAAAAATATTTAATGTTTTTACTATTAGTTCAATCGTATTGGCAGCTTGTTTTTGGATACCAGCAGAAGGATTTGCTAAACAGATTCTTAATTTATTTGGATTGTCTGATGAAACACTACTTTTAGCGGTTCCAAACTTTCGTATAATGTATAGTATTTTCATTGTTTATGGGGTAATGATTATGATTATGACATTTTTCCAAGCGATTGGAGATGGTAAAACAGCTGGTATTCTAGTTATGTTAAGGCAAGTGATTTTATTTATTCCAACTATGATTTTCCTTCCGCACATATTTGGAGCACAAAGTATTTGGTATGTTATACCTATAGTTGATGGCATTGTTATATTATTGGGATTGCAGAGATATTTTACAACAGTTAAGAAAATGAAATAGCTAATAAATTATGTAGAAGAGCAGCAAATCGAAAGGTTTACTGTTTTTTCTTGTTTATTATAAAAAGAAAGGAATCTCTATTCCTTAATGTGAGCATACCGAATTTATGATATAATAATAGTAGCACTATACAAGGAGGTTTACCGTGACTCTTGATGTAAATAAAGATAAATTAACAATTTTAGGGATTCCCTTTGATAACTTTTCAGATTTTGATACCGTCTGGTATGCTATTGGGTCATCAATGATTGAAAATTATGAACCTACCGTTCAAGATGTGATTGATTTAAAAACTTATGTTATCAACAGACGAAAGGAATTGAACATTGGTTAAAAATCAATACGAAGGCTACGAGTACATTGACCCTAATCACCAGTATACCTATCCAAATTCTACAGTCTTAATCAACAAACAAAATATTACAAATATTGAAGAAGCTTACCGGAATGAGCATTTATTCGTTACTAGAAGGCTTGCAGACTTACGCTTGAAAACCATTGAAGTCTATTCTATTAGTGATATTTTAGCCATTCATAAATATTTATTTCAAGATGTCTATGCTTGGGCGGGACAATATCGCGAGGTGAATATCTCAAAAAGTGGGAATCCTTTTATGCCAATACAATCTTTCAGTACTGCCCAAGCATATATAAACCGCCTTATTCATACCTATTATCAAACTGCTAATTCAAAAGATGAGATTATTAAACAATTAGCACAAATTCTTGATAATCTTAATTACTTCCATCCTTTTCGAGAAGGGAATGGACGAACTCAACGAGAAGTTATTCGTTCCTTAGCACTATCAAAAGGGTATTCTGCACAAATACGAGTGGAACAAGATGATGAAGTTTACAACCTTTATATGGATGGAACAGTCTATGGAGATTTAAGAAAATTAGAAGAACTACTTTGTAAAATATTGATAGAAATTTAAGAAATAATTGTTTAACATCATAGGCTACAATGATATATTAAAGATTCTCAACTGCACAAAAATGAATGCGGGCAATTTTTAGTTATTACCATGTAGTTCTGTGGCAACTTCAAAATTTAAAAAAGCAAGAATCAATGACGATTCTTGCTTTTTATCTAGTCTACTTCAACTCCTTTTGTATTAGGAGAGTCCATAACAATAGGATTAGTAGTTCTTGTAATTAAATATCCTCCCAATGTACCACGGTTAGAGTCATATGTATAAAAAGTAGTATATTGGCTATCAAAGATAGTTGCCTTTCCAACACTATTAAAGCTAGTATAATCATATAAAGGTCTTTGGGGTGAAGCATTCCGTCCTTCAAATACTAAATAATTAAATCTTTCACCAATAGTCTCATTACCAGAGGCATCAGTCTTAATGTTTACTTTCAAATCTTGACTCATTACATCTTTACCAACAGATTTCTGCAAGTGCTCAAGTGAAGCTTTCTCTTCAGGATAAGTAGCTTCCTTTAAATATGTAATCCAATCTTGTTTGACTTGCTCATACCATTTTGAAAGCTGTTTTATGATTTCTTTGTCAGACATTTTGCTGATATCTCCAAGCTTTAAACTATCTGGTACAGAGTAAATTTTAACCTTACCTTTATTCACCAACCAAATATCAGATATTTCTTTATTTTTATCTACTTCTGAAACTCTATACCATAATTCATTTTTAGCTGTCTTAAAATGTTCATAAATACCAACTGGTTTTTTAAATTCATTTGTTGCTGATTTTTCTGTCTTTTGAGCAGTTTCTGATTGCTTTTGTATCGTGGAGCAAGCACTCAATATCGTTACTACAGATAAAGCTAAACAGATTACTTTTACAATTTTTTTCATATACTCCTTTATCCGTTTCTTCTCTGTTTTCTACGTACACCAAAGCTAAGACTTGCTAAGATTCCCATACCTATCAATGCCAGCCATGAACCTTTTTCTCCAGTTTGTGGGAGTTGTTTGTCAGCTCGGCTATAAATATAGCCTGAGTGAATGGTTGGGCGAATCTTTTTGCTTGTGGTCATTGGTTTGGCAGCTTGACGCATTGAAAGAGCTTGTGCTTTTTCTTCTGCTGCTTTCTTAGAAGCAACCCACTCCTCATAAGCCTTTTTCACCGCCTCATACTGGCTATTTGCATCCTTTTGGTCTTTTAACAGTTCCGCCAGTTTACTACGCGCTTCTAACGTCTTGGCAACGGCTTCCTTATGTTTCGCACTTGCTTCCAATTGTTTTGATACCGCTTCACCAAGCAACTTATCCGCATTCTTATACATGGCCAGCAAGTTTTGTTGATCGTTCAACTTACTTTCAAGCGCCCTCGCTTCCGCAGCCAATTTAGCTTCCATGTTCTTCGCAGCTGCCACCGCTTGTTCAGCGGCTACCAATTTGGCATCTTCACTCGCTTTGCTTGCTTTCAGGGTTGCTAAGTTGTTTTCAGCTGCCGTCAAGGCTTGTTCTGCGGTACGAAGTGCTGCTTGTTTTTCCTTGATAGATGCGTTCAAGTTGGCAACCGCTTTGTCTGCCGCATCTTTACGAGCTTGTGCATCCTTGCGAGCAGTCGTTGCTTTTTCAAGGGCTTCATTAGCCGCTGGTGTAGCGTCTTTCACCCCGGTGAGTGCTGCCAATTTGGCTTTGGTAGCGTTGAGCATCTGTTGCGCTTCCATTGCTTTGCTTTCTGCTTCACGAAGGGCGGTCGCAGCCTTTTGAGCCGCTTCTTCTTTAGCAGCTAAGACCGCTTGCGCTTTTTGCAATGCAATTTGTTTTTCTTGAATCGATGCGTTGAGGTTGGTAACCGCTTTGTCTGCACTCGCTTTGCGGGTTTCTGCGCTAGTACGCGTTGCAACTGCTGCACGGTGTGCCATTTCAGCGCTAGGTGTTTGGAGCGCTTGGTTGCGTACAGTAGCCAATTCGCTTTGTGTCGTGCTCAGTGCTTGATGAGCTGCATCAAAAGCAGCTTGTTTAGCAGTCAGAACCCCATTGGCTTCATTGAAGGCTGTGAGTGCTGCTTGAAAGTCACTTTCGGCTTGAGCCAAGTCTTTTTCCAATTGCGTCGTGTCATATGGGTCTGGTAGGGCTTGACCGGCATATTTATCACTGAATCCCACATAGTGCATGCGACCAAGTCCGTTTGGGGTCACACTGGATGCGACACCGATGACGTCATCATCTTGTTCATTACCAAGCATGTTAGACATATGACCAAAATCGCTATGATAGTCATTTACCATCATTCCAATAATGGTTCCTGCAATAAAACGATACATTTCGGTCATGGTTGTAGTGCGATTGCGAAGTGTGCTTAGATTTTCACTCATCCATGTCAATTTTGATGAAGGTCTTTCACCAGCAGCCAGTGCGGCATGACTGTGACCAGACGACCATGGTTTGTTTTCTTTGGCATAAGCCTCGGCGACTTTTTGGACATAATCCATCGCTTCTTCGGTGGTATAAGTTTTCACCTTAGTACCCCAGAATTGGCGACGAACCGCTGTAATTAGGTGGGCATAATATTGGGTTAAGGCTTTTGCTTGTTCCCGTGTCATATGAGCTGGATCAACTGTTGATGAATCAATTGGTACATTTCCATAACGTTCAATGTCGTAAGCACCTTCCTCAATCCACTTGTTGAAGACGTCTTGAAGCGCATTTTTATCGGCTTCTTCACGTTCAGAATCTAAATACTTCTTATAAGCATCAATCACATATTGTGGTACGGTGATAGTCGATAACTTCTTCTTAGCATCCAATTCTTTCTGTAAAGCATCACGTTTGGCTTCGGCTGCTTCTTTGGCTGCTTTCTTGGCTTCGGCATTTTTCTTGGCTTCCGCAAGGGCATTTTCGGCGTCCGTTTTAGCTACAGCTTGTTCTGCTTCTTTTGTGGTTAAGTCTTTGATTTTGGCATCACGATCGGCGTCTGCTTTCTTGGCTTCGTCCAATTTTTGAGCGGCTTCCACTTCTTTGGTTTTGGCGTCAGAAAGAGCCTTCTCAGCGGCTTTTTGTTCATCCAAGACCTTTTGGGCACCCGTTCCGTCAAGGGCTGCCTGAGCTGTTTTTACTGCCTTTTTAGCGGTGTTAACGTCCGCTTTAGCTGCGCTATCGGCTGCCTTTTTTGCAGCAGCATCGGTTGCGGTGTCGGTTGCCGTTTTGCTTTGAGTGGTTGCTTGGTCTTTCAAGTCCTTGATTTGGGTATGACGGTCGGCATCTGCCTTTTTAGCGGCTGCCAATTTTTGAGTAGCATCGCTTTCTGCCTTTTTAGCATCTTCTAAGCCTTTGTTGGCGGCTTTTTGTTCATCAAGAGCTTTTTGTTCCCCGGTGCCATTGAGCGCTGCTTTGGCGGTATTGACATCTTTTTTAGCCGTATCAACTGCTTTTTGTCCAGCTTCTACCCCTTTTTGGGCTTGTCAAGTGCCGGACACAACTTAAAACCTAGGTAAGACAAGGGATTTGGTTAATTAGTTGAAAATCAAATTCCTATATTACCGACGGTATAATTAGAATAATAATTAAAAATAAGGAGTCATTTAATTATGACAAAATCATCAAATTTAACGGCAATCATGCTTGTACAACAACTAGAAGACGAACACTGGAGTCTGTGGGATGATAAAACAGCTATTCAAATAGCACGTTCTGGGAATTGTCGTCCATTGCTTGAAGCAATAGTAAATCGCTTAAATTCTGAAAATATCAAAGTTGAAGAAGCCTATGGTATTATTCACAATAAGGACGTAGTCACTGTTTGGAATAGCAAAGAAATGAAAAATATTAACAAACTAAAAGCAAATCACATCCATTTCTTATTCAAATTTGAAAAAGGTGCTTCTTTACAAAAGTTAGCTATAGCTATTGGTGTTGAACCACAATATCTTGAAAAACTAAAATCAGGTAGATATGGTTACGATAATTGTCAAGCATATTTAGTACATGCTAAAGATGAAGCAAAATATCAATACTCAGCGGATGAAGTTGTCACGGTCCTAGGTGAAGATTATATCAGTTTGTATAATCGCAAAATGGAATCATGGATTCGGGGAAGAGCAAAAAAAGAAGCCCAAGATACCAAGCTAAGCATCGATTGGATTATTTCTGAAATTCTTGCAGGTAAATTAAGTAAAAATCAAATCCTATTAACTGATGATTATTACAAAGTTTACGGTCAATACAAACGAAAAATTAATGAAGCACTTGATACAGCTGGGGAACGAAAAAGCTATAAAACAATCGCTGAATTAGAAGCGGGGCAATTCAAAAAAACGATTATCTTTATCAATGCAGAAAGTGGTGTTGGAAAAACAGCGATTAGTAAAAAGCTGATTGGAATTTTACAAACGGTTGCTTTGAAATTTAACCAAAATTGGGATTTTTGCGTAACCGCTTCTACAAATGCCTTTGATGAATATAACGGACAAGACATTCTCTTTTTAGATGATATCAAAGGAGACAGCCTGACTGTATCGGATTGGCTGAAACTCCTAGATCCACACATGATTAGCCCTATATCTGCAAGGTACCATAACAAAATGGGATCTGCAAAAGTTATTATAATTACAAATACTAAAGAACCTATGCAATTTTTTGAGCAAGCAAAAGGTAATATTGGAGAAGATCTAGGACAATTTGTAAGACGTATTGATTATTTACTAACAATTGATGAAACTTTTAATTTGTCAACGCCTAAAAAGTCAAATCAATTAGTTTCCTCTTACAATCTTCCTTGTTATGAACCTAAAATCTATTCCTATTCGTTCTCAGAACCGAACCAATATTCAAAAAATGAAGCTCTTGACCTTTTGGTCAAAACAGTTATCCGCAATATGCAATGGAACAAAAAAGAACGTATCACTCACACCGACCAAAGTACGAAAGATACGCTCACTCAACCGAAATAGCAACAAATCTACTATCTCTGTTGCTATTATCTCAAAATACTAAAAAATAAACAAGAGGTGACAGCATGCAAGTCATTTTACCAGACGAGCAAATACATCAAATACAGCTTTTAATATCCGATTTAATCAAACAAGAAATTGAAAACAGACTAAACAATAGCAACCTCGAAAGTCCATTCTTGAATAAGCAGCAAGCCTGTGACTATCTAGGAATTTCCAACAATACACTTGATTCTTGGATAAAAAAGGGATTACCGGTTATTCGAATTGGAAAAACAGTCCGATTTGATAAAACTGAACTCAATCGCTGGTTGCAAAATCAGTAGCATTTTTACCGTAGTTTGTTATAATGAAGCTACGGTATTTTTCTAGCTCAATTCACAAGGAGAATACTATGTCAATTAAAAAAACCAAAAATGGAACTTATCGCTTACGAATCTATATTCCTGAAGAAGTCAAAACTTCTCTTGGAATTGATAAAAAAGTGATAGAAAAACGCTTCAAGTTAAGGAGTGAGGCTAAAAAATATGAACTCGAACTACAAAATAAAATAGATAAAATTCTAAGTGGCGATTCTACTTCACAACTTGAAAGAACTGGTTCTATACAATTCAAAGAGTTTTATCATCAAGTGTGGTGGGAATCCTACAAGGTAGGGCAGACAACCTCAACCTTAAAACCACCGTCACAAGCAACAATTGACGGAACAGAAATTGTCTTTAGAAAACATATCTTACCTATACTTGGAAATTATTCTATTGATTTTCTCAACCAGAACAAGCAAGTTGTTTTGAATCTATTAACCCAAAAAGCAGAAGAATATGCAAACTTCAAGGCCATTAGAAGCTATGTTAATTCTATCTTTGATTGGGCTGAAGAATTGGAATATATCGAAACCAACCGTATTTCTAAAACTATTAAACGTATCAAAGCTACTAAAAAAATTAAGTTACAAGAAGCCAAGAACGAGGAAGAATTATATCTTTCACAATCTGAACTCCAGGCTTGGTTTACTGCTTTTGAAGAAGATCTTAAGACAGATAAAATATCATTTAAAGATTATGTATTATTTTATACCACTTTCTTTCTAGGTGATAGAAAATCCGAAAGCTATGCCTTGCAGTGGAAACATATCAACACCAAGCAACAAGAAATTAAATTAGTTCAAGCTTTGGATAAGTACAAAAATGCAAAATCAACTAAAGGAAATAAAAAGACGACTTTCCACATTCCTAATGAATTATCAGAATTACTTAAAGTATGGAAAAAACAACAAAAAATTGAACTAGCAAAATTTGGTATTATCCAATCTGATGAACAATATGTCTTTACTTATATAGATATGAAAGGCAATGTAAATAGCCCCTTACACGCTGATTATCTCAATAATAAAATGAAATCAGTCAAACGCCGTCACAAGGAGCTGACACACGCTACACCTCACAAATTACGCCACACTGGAGCAACACTAGCTAAACAAGCAGGAACATCACTTGAAGCTATTTCAGAAGCTCTAACACATAGCGACACCATAACAACCAAGACCTATGTCAATACTTCAAATGTTGTTCCGATGGCTGTTGGGGAAATTGCTTATCGTAACCTAAAAAAATAATGGTGGCAATTTGGTGGCAATTTTGGTGGCAATTCTTCAAAAAATGCATCAAAAAACACCCCATGGTGGCAACCATGAAGTGTTGTAAATGCTGTATTGTAGCTGGTTCTTAACGTTTTGAGAATTGTGATGCTTTACGAGCTTTTTTAAGACCTGGTTTCTTACGTTCAACCATACGGGCATCACGAGTAAGGAGACCAGCGCGTTTGAGTGAATCGCGGAAGTCTGGATCTACTTGAAGAAGGGCACGAGAGATACCGTGACGGATAGCTCCTGCTTGACCAGCGTAACCACCACCGATAACGTTTACAAGAACGTCGTATTGACCAACAGTTGAAGTAACTGCAAATGGTTGGTTGATGACAAGGCGAAGGTCAGCGTGTGGGATGTACTCTTCAACATCTTTTTTGTTTACAGTGATTTTACCAGTTCCTGGAACAAGGCGAACGCGTGCAACAGCGTTTTTACGACGTCCAGTACCTGCATATTGTGCTTGTGACATAGCTTATTTGTTCCTTTCCTTAGATAAGTCCTGAAATATCAAGAACTTCTGGTTGTTGTGCAGCATGAGTGTGCTCAGCGCCTACAAATACTTTCAATTTCATACCTTGAGCACGGCCAAGAGTATTATGTGGAAGCATACCTTTAACTGATTTTTCGATCAAACGAACAGCGTTCTTAGAACGGAGTTCACCAGCAGTAATAGATTTCAATCCACCTGGGTACATTGAGTGAGTGTAGTAAACTTTATCAGTTGCCTTTTTACCAGTTAATTTTACTTTTTCAGCATTGATAACAATTACGAAGTCACCTGTATCAGTATGAGGTGTAAAAGTTGGTTTATTTTTTCCACGAAGCACGCTTGCTACAACAGCAGAAAGGCGTCCAAGAGGTACATCAGTAGCGTCTACTACGTACCATTTCCGTTCAACTTCACCTGGCTTAGCCATGTATGTTGTTTTGTTCATGATTTCTCCTATATGAATATCGTTTTTGTTTACAGAGCGGATGTTCCGGTCCGCAAGTTATTTGGAAGGTTCCGGGGCCTTACAAATGGGGTAAACAATACCGCCTACTATCATACCAAATTTTAGGGGTAAAAGTCAATATATTTGGTAAATTATTTATGAAAGAACGGTTTCATTCCGTTTAATCTTGATTTTCATGGGCAATACTAAATAATCCCAAAGTTCCAGGACCAGTATGGGTGGCAATAACGGGCCCTAATGGTAGGATTAAAACTTCATTAACCTGATCTGACAGAAGAAGTTGCTCTTTTAATACTTGAGCCACATCCTGACTGTTTGACCCTGCATAAGCAATTACCACACGTGGATCAGAAATACCTTCCAAAGTCATGCGCACTACTTCAGCATGAGCTTTTTTCTTGCCACGAACTTTAGCCACAGAATCTAGCCTACCATCTGCTTTAACGGCAATAATCGGCTTGATATTGACCAAATTCCCCATGAGAGCTGCCGTTTTTGAAATCCGTCCGCCTCGCATGAGATGGTTCAAATCATCCACGAGGAAATAAGTACGCACTTTTGGCAGTAAGGATTCTATCAAGGTTACTACCTGTTCTAAACTTTGCCCAGCAGTTTTTGCCTCTACCGCTTTCATCACTAAAAGACCTTCTCCCATAGATGCAGCCTTGGTATCTATCATTTGGATGACAGCTTCTGGAAAATCTTCTAAAACTATATCCCGTGCCATGACTGCACTCTGATAAGTTCCTGATAAAAGAGATGCAAAAGCAATATAAAGGACTGGCATGCCGATCTCAGCATAGTGACGAAAGATAGCTTCAAACTGACCAACATTGATTTGACTAGTTGTCGGCTGGCTACCGGCTTCCATTTTAGAAAGAAGCTGCTCACTCGTTAGTTTCTTATCTCCGACTGTTTCATACGTCTCTCCATCCAGCTGAATAGTCAGACCGAGAATTTGAACATCATTTTCTAAAGCCCAGCTTTCTGGAAGATCTGCTGTTGAATCCGTTAAAATCTTAAAAGTCATCTTTCTTTTTTCTCCATCATTTTCTATAAATTGCGTAAGGTTGGATTGTCCATAGGACATAAAGGTGGTTTTCCCATTTGAAGCTGTTGGCTCATTTGATTCAGATCCGACTTTGTAATAGCTATTTTCTTTTCTAGTTCACAAGCCGAAACACGCAAAGTTCCTTGGGCAAAGACAGTCCACTGCTCATTACCACAGATGATTGAGCTCGTGGTTTGCTACTTCATATCAATGCCATCATCTACCATTTCGTTCTCATCAATCAAAACGACTGTCACACTGAATAAGTTCTGATGAACACTAAGCATCTCTTGGAGCATTGAAGTCACAAATTCTTTCCAAATCTTAAAAATCAGCCTCATTCCTCAATTTATCAGGAAAAAATTTCGTTCTACACTCCGTTCGCTCTGGTTTAAAAATGGACCAGTTTCCTTTCAAAAGGCAGTCATCCGGCAAGCATAAACTAGTAAAATTTGTCTTTTCATAAGCGATTTCTAAACACTTCATACATGAGAATGGCTGCAGCCACACTAGCATTAAGGCTCTGCACATGTCCATTCATAGGAATGGTAATCATTTCATCTACATGCTTTTTAATATTAGCAGAAAGGCCTTTACCTTCGTTGCCGATAATCAGAGCGAGTTTGCCTGCTGTATTCCACTTAGTAGACGGAGTTCCATTCATATCCGTTCCAAAAATCCAAAAACCTGCATTTTTCAGCTTGTCCAAAGTTTGGCTGAGGTTGGTCACCCGAGCGATCGGAACGTGCTCTACGGCACCAGTAGAGGTCTTGGCAACAACTGGCGTGACACCAACTGCTCGATGCTTTGGAATAATGACACCTGTAACATTTGTCGCATCAGCCGTCCGTAAAATAGAGCCTAAATTATGCGGATCTGTTAGACCATCTAAAATGAGCAAGAGAGGATTGTTTTCCTGAGTTGCTATTTTCAACATCGCCTCAAAATCCATATAAGCAAATTCTGAAACACGCAAGACAAAACCTTGATGAACGGCACCATCTGTCATTTCTTGTAATGTTTTTTTGGTAGTCCAAGAAATGGAAACCTTTTTTTCTGCTGCCAAATCTTTCATCTTAGCAACATTTTTCCCACGTAGATCATCTTGAATATAGAGTTTATTTCCAGTATTGGCCATGAGAGCTTCCGTCACAGCATGTACACCGTAGACAATATCGTTATTTTCCATGACTTTAGTATAACATAAAATTTAAAATGCTTCTTCTTATTTATAAATCACTTTACTGTTAAATCCAAATTTTCTTCTACAAAAAACGCAGGAGTCTTGTATTAAAAACAAGGCATCCTGCATTCTCTTATTAATTATTCTAAAGGTATTGTAAATTAATAAACTGTCTTTTCTGTTTCTGGATCAAAGAAGTGTGCTTTGTTCAAGTCGAAACCAAGGTCAATACCTGCTCCAGCTTTGAGGTAATCACGAGCATCTACTTTAGCAATAAATTCATTGTCAGCCACTTGGCAATACAAATGAGATTCCGAACCAAGTAATTCGGATACAGAGATTTTAGCATGTACTACTGAATCTGGGAAGGTTTCAAGGAAAGCAGCTTCTGTATTGATGTCTTCTGGACGAATACCAAAAATGAGTTTCTTGCCTTCATAGCCTTTTTCACGAAGTACCTTCAAGGCACCTTCTGGTACTTTCAGAGAAAGGTCTTGTGCTACAATTTCATCACCTTTCAAAGTTACATTGATGAAGTTCATCGCTGGGCTTCCGATAAAGCCTGCAACAAATTTATTAACTGGGTTTTTGTAAACTTCTTGTGGGGTACCGATTTGTTCTATACGTCCAATTGTACCCGTTCCTGAAGGATTCTTTGTTGCAGACATGATAACGATACGATCAGCCAAAGTCATTGCTTCTGTTTGGTCATGGGTAACATAGATAGTGGTTGCCCCAATACGACGGTGGATTTTAGCAATTTCTGCCCGCATAGATACCCGCAATTTAGCATCCAAGTTAGAAAGCGGTTCATCCATAAGAAATACTTTTGCATCACGAACAATAGCACGTCCCATCGCTACACGTTGACGTTGCCCACCAGAAAGGTCTGCAGGTTTACGATCTAAAAATTCTTTCAAGCCAAGAATCTCTGCTGCTTCATTTACACGTTTTTCAATATCATCCTTGCTGTATTTACGAAGTTTCAAACCAAAAGCCATATTATCATGCACAGTCATGTGTGGATACAAAGCGTAGTTTTGGAAAACCATGGCAATGTCACGATCTTTTGGCGCAACATCATTGACCACGCGGCCATCAATTGAACATTCACCTTCCGTGATATCTTCAAGTCCAGCAATCATACGAAGTGTAGTAGATTTCCCACATCCTGAAGGACCAACGAAAACGATAAATTCCTTATCTTTTATATTCAAGTTGAAGTCTTCTACAGAGTAATGTTCGCTGTTTGGATATTTTTTGTAAATATTTTTTAAATTTAATTCTACCATAAAATAGAACTCCTTTGTTGTTATGATTTTATTCTATATGAAAACGCTTTATTTTTCTATGGCAATGTGAACAAATTTAAAAGAAAATGTCTTGTGCAGGGTGCACAAAACATTAGAATAAATCAGTTAAAATAACATGATAACATAGCGTCAAATCTGTTAGGTCTTTTAGCTGTAAACCCGTCAATTCTTCCCATTTATCGATGTGATATTGTAACGTGTTCCGATGAATATACAACTGCTGAGCAGCTTTTGTCACAACCGCTGTATTTTCCCACAAAGCGGCAATAATATCAACGAGCTGATCCTGACTTTCAATCAATTGATGAAGTTTCTTCGTTAAGATTGGCAATATGAAATCCTTTTGGCTAATCCCCCATAAAAAGAGTTGGGAAAAAGAATGGACATTAGAATGCTGAGCTTGTTCCCACCATTTAGCAAAAAGGGTATTCTCTGCTCGAAATAGCTCAGAGTAGCTTTCTTCAAACATTCTAGTCCAAATCTGTCCTATTTGAATTGTGAGAGCTAGGCTAAAGTCATATTCGATGGCTGATAAAGTATCATGAAGGACAGCTTTTACAGGGATAAGTTGCGTTTGATCTAGTACAAAGATATAATCCTGAGAAGACAGCTGAAAATCTGCTATTCTATTGGGCAGTATGGTCCGCATCATTTCTAACCAAGATCCGATTGTTTCATTTTCATAATGGAATAAATGACAATGAACAAATTGTATCTTTTGTACACTTTTTGGCAATTTGCCACGACTATGAACCAGATAATCGTACCAAGGTCCACCATCAAACGCTGACTCTTCTCCAGTCAGTAAAGAAACAAGCTGTTGTTCTCTTTCTGTCAAGCTACTCATTTTTAATAACAGCCATTGATTTTTTGATAAGGGAATTGCCACTTCATCTTCTTTTACGCTCGGATTGGATTGAAGTCTCCCTTGAGGAAACCATTCTAACAAATTACTTTTTATCATGATTTGTGCTCTCCACTCTGACAATGCACCAGTCAATTAACTCTTCTAAGCGCTCAATAGCTCCCGTCATATGTAGGTAGCCCATAATAGCCTCAAAGCCTGTAGACATGCGATAAGTAATGATATCGGCATTTTTAGCTTTTGTATGACTATTGGCATTGCGTCCACGCTTGTAGATTTCTTCTTCCTTTTCTGTCAGGATTCCCTCTTCTAGCATGAGAGAGATGAGATTGGCTTGCGCTTTAGCCGAAACATACTTGGTCGCTTCTCTATGCAGCTGGTTGGGCTTGGTTAAGCCTTGGAAAATTAAATGACGACGGATATAAGTTGAGTAGACAGCATCCCCTTCAAAAGCCAGAGCAATACCGTTTATGAGATTGACATCAATCACGAATCCACCTCACTCCATCCTTACCATCTAATAGCTTGATCCCTTGTGCTGCCAATTCATCACGGATCTTATCAGCTGTCGCAAAATCCTTGGCAGCACGCGCTGTTTGGCGCTCCTCAATCAAGCGTTCAATGTCCGCATCCAAGACTTCTTCTACAAAGACGATGCCAAAAACTTCTAAAAGCTTAGCAAAGGCTTCCTTGACTTCAGCGGTGTAGTTGCCAGAGTTGATCCACTTGGCTAGCTCGAAGACAACCGTGATGCCATTAGCTGCATTGAAATCTTCGTCCATAGCGGCAGTGAACTTATCCAGCAAGACTTGAAGCTGAGCTGAATCTGCCTGATCAGTGAAAGGCTGCTCATAGGTATTCTTCAAATATTTGAGATTAATCGCTGCATCATGGACAGCTTTTTCCGTGAAATTAATCGGCTTGCGATAATGCTGGGTAGCAAAGAAGAAACGCAGTACCTGACCGTCAATGGTCTTAAGAGCATCATGAACAGTGATAAAATTGCCTAGAGATTTGGACATCTTAACGTCGTCGATATTGACAAAGCCATTGTGCATCCAGTAGTTGGCAAAAGTCTGACCGGTCTTGGCCTCTGACTGGGCGATTTCATTGGTATGGTGAGGAAACTCTAAGTCTGCCCCACCACCGTGGATATCAATGGTATCGCCCAAAATCTCCGTTGACATGACCGAGCACTCGATGTGCCAGCCCGGACGACCGGCTCCCCAAGGGCTATCCCAGAAAATCTCGCCCGGTTTAGCCGCCTTCCAGAGGGCAAAGTCCACTGGATTTTCCTTGCGGTCGGTCTCCTCATCTGTCCGACCAGAAGCGCCTAACTCTAAGTCAGCCAAGGTTTTGTTAGCTAGTTTGGCATAATTGTGAGACTTTTCCACTCGGAAATAGACATCGCCTTCTGACTCATAGGCGTAGCCCTTATCCACCAAAGTCTGCACAAAGTCAATGATAGCCTCCATAAAGTCAATCACGCGCGGATGCTGAGTAGCTGGCTTAACACCTAGTTGCTCAACGTCAGCACGAAAAGCTGCGATATACTTATCGGCCACTTCTTTTGGTGTGATACCTTCTTCCTTGGCTCGATTGATAATCTTATCATCTACATCTGTAAAATTGGAAATATAATTGACCTCAAAGCCTCGATACTCAAAATAGCGACGAACCGTGTCAAAAGCTACTGTTGAGCGGGCATTACCGACATGGATATAGTTATAAACAGTCGGACCGCAGACATACATGCGAACCTTGTCCTCCTCAATGGGCACAAATTCACGTAGGCTGCGAGTCATAGTATCATAGATTTTGATCATATTTACGATGCTGAGAGTCCTTAGAAAGCAGATAAAATCAACTACAGAAACAGTCGTCTAGTGTCAAACTTTCTATTCCTACTCAGTTCCTTTCTAGTTCCTTTGCTATTGTCAAAGCGATCGTGAAAAAAGTCATGGCATCAACCTTCCGTTCGTTATGGCGGGCATCCCAGGTTCGGTTATGATGATCCACATAGTCAGCTGTGTAGAAGAACTGATAGACTTTGGTCTTGCGAAATTGGCTCCAAGCCATGATAGCCGAAGCTTCCATATCCACCACTTGGGCTCCAGCAGCTAAGCGACGCTTGACCTTATCAGGCGTTTCCCGATAAAAGGCATCAGTCGTCCAAGACTTGGCGCGGATATGCTCAATATCGTGCTTGTCAAAGATAGCTTCCAGCTGAATCAACAGGGGCTCGTCATAAGCGATTTCATCACCCGGTGGGGCATAGTGATAGCTAGTGCCTTCATCTCGCAAAGCAGCAGCAGGCAGGATAATCTTGTCCGCCTCAATCGAGCGATCCAAAACGCCACAAGATCCTAGAATGATGAAATTCTTGAAACCTCTGGCTGCCAATTCCTCCAATTGACCAATCATTGATGGAGCTCCAATAAGCGCTGTCATGACCGCAACTTGATTTCCATCACATTTATATATATACCAAAGAAATTGACCGTTCAGATTTTTTAAACAGCCTCCTGGATAAACTTCTTCTGACTCAATCAAACGTTTCAAAATTTCTCCGTTAAAAGACAAGATGATAGTTTTACAAATCTCTCCCTTAGCAATAACCTGCCTGTCTGTTGGTTCAATAACCCCAGCTACATCTTCAAATTCCTCTAATAGCACGCTATATACACTTTCTTTTGAGCCTACATTCAACCATTTCTCACTACAATTTAGATGAGTAATAACTTTCTTCGCGGATTTCTTCTAAATTCTTGATAGTTGGAGTATCTTTTTGACCATGCACACGGACGATTTTAGCCGGTATACCAACAACTGTCACATCACTTGGTACATCTGCCACCACTACTGCACCCGCTCCTACCCTGGCATTTTCACCGATTTCAATCGGACCAATGAGCTGCGCATGAGCGGAAATGAGTGCGCCTTGGCGAACCGTTGGGTGACGTTTCCCAGCATCTTTGCCAGTTCCTCCAAGAGTAACACCATGATAAAGCATCACTCCTTTTTCCACAACAGCCGTCTCACCAATCACTAAGCCACTCCCGTGATCAATGAAAACACCCGAAGCAATCTTTGCTCCCGGATGAATCTCAATCTGGGTCCAAAAACGCCAAAATTGACTATGCATCCGAGCTAAGAGTTTACAACCATGATTCCAAAGAAAGTGAGAAATCCGATGAGCTGCTAAAGCCTTAATACCAGGATAAGTCAACAGCACCTCGAGCAAGGAGCGAGCTGCTGGATCATTTTCTTTTACAATCGCTATTGTCTCTTTCCACCAACCCATGATGACTCCTTTCTAGCTTTAGACTGAAAGTAAACACTTAGCTACCTTTCTAGTCTTGTGCCTTTTCTTCTCGAACAACTTTATGCTCTTTATGTGTTTTATGATGATGTTTTTTCTCCTTATCCTCTTTAGGAGGGCGCGGAAGCAATGCTTTCATAGAAGCATCCACACGACCTTTTTCATCAATCTTGATGATTTTGACATCTACTTCATCACCAAGTTGTACCAAATCTTCAACCTTATTAGTACGCGTCCAAGCCATTTCAGAGATATGCACTAAGGCATCTGTCTTGTCAAATAGATTGACAAAAGCACCGAATTTCTCAATTCGAACCACTTTGGCATGATACACTTCATCTACTTTTGCTTCACGCACAAGTGCTATAATGATTTCCTTAGCACGATTAATCGCATCTTGATCGCTAGAGTAAATAGAAACATTTCCTTCCTCGTCTATATCAATCTTGACACCTGTTTCTGCGATAATCTTGTCAATCGTTTCACCGCCCTTACCAATGACAATCTTAATCTTATCAACATCAATCTTAATGGTGTCAATCTTCGGAGCAGTTGGAGCGAGTTCTGTGCGGGGAGCTGGAATCGTACGTTCAATCAAATCTAAAATTTCAAAACGTGCTTTTTTAGCTTGAGCCAATGCTTCTTGCAAGATTTCAGCAGTAATTCCTTCAATCTTGATATCCATTTGAAGAGCAGTAATTCCTTCACGTGTACCAGCCACCTTGAAATCCATATCTCCGAAATGATCTTCTAAGCCTTGAATATCTGTTAAAATCGTGTAGTTGCTACCATCTGAAATGAGCCCCATGGCGATCCCAGCTACAGGTGCTTTAATTGGTACCCCACCGGCCATAAGAGCAAGTGTCCCAGCACAAATCGAGGCTTGTGAAGATGAACCATTTGACTCAAGAACTTCTGCTACCAAACGGATCGCATAAGGAAAATCTTCTAGGCTAGGAAGTACTTGCGCTAGTGCACGTTCACCAAGAGCTCCATGACCGATTTCACGGCGTCCAGGTGCACCATAACGTCCCGTTTCTCCTACGGAATATTGTGGGAAATTATAGTGGTGCATAAAGCGTTTCTTGTATTCTGGATCCAAGCCATCAACGATTTGTGTTTCGCCCATCGGTGCCAATGTCAAGACAGACAAAGCCTGAGTTTGTCCACGAGTAAAGAGACCAGAGCCATGCACGCGTGGCAGGTAGTCGATTTCAGCATCTAGTGGACGAATTTCATCTACTTTTCGACCATCTGGACGAATCTTGTCCTCAGTAATTAAACGCCGTACTTCTGCATGCTCCATTTGCTCTAAAATTTCAGCCACATCACGCATGATGCGGTCAAATTCTTCGTGGTCAGCATATTTTTCTTCGTAAAGGGCTATTACTTCGTCTTTGACTGCTTGCGTTGCGGCTTCACGAGCTAATTTTTCTTCTACCTGAACGGCTTTTTGAAGATCAGCATTATAGCCGGCTACAATTTCTGTTTGCAATTCTTCATCAACACGAAGAAGCTCAACTTCTGCTTTTTCTTTTCCAACTACTGCCACGATTTCTTCTTGGAAAGCAATCAATTCCTTCACTGCTTCATGACCTTTCAAAAGGGCTTCCAGCATCACTTCTTCTGATAATTCTTTGGCACCAGATTCCACCATGTTAATCGCTTCTTTAGTTCCTGCAACGGTTAATTCCAATAACGAAGCTTCTTTTTGTTCTTGACTTGGATTGATGACCAATTCTCCATTGACATAGCCAACTTGCACACCAGCAATTGGACCATTAAAAGGAATATCTGAGATTGATAACGCAAGAGATGAACCAAACATAGCTGCCATAGGTGCTGAAGCATCCGCATCATAAGAAAGAACGGTATTGATAACCTGAACTTCATTGCGGAAACCTTCCGCAAACATGGGACGAATGGGACGGTCGATTAAGCGAGCGGTCAAAGTCGCGTCCGTCGAAGGGCGTCCTTCGCGCTTGTTAAAGCCACCAGGGTATTTCCCAGCTGCGTACATCTTTTCTTCATAATTGACTTGAAGCGGGAAGAAATCGCCAGTCGCCATTTTCTTTGACATAACGGCTGCTGTCAGAACGGTACTTTCACCATAGCGCACCACTACGCTACCATTCGCTTGCTTCGCCACTTGTCCAGTTTCAACCACTAATTCTTTGCCAGCAAAAGTGGTTTTAAATATTTGTTTTACCATAATTATTCCTCTTTGAGTCTATGCTCAATTTCTAATTTTTTATACGTCTTGCCTACAAAGATCAAGATAGATTTAGGATATTAAAAATGAATCCTGAGTTCCACTCCAAAAATTTCTGATTGCATAATTAAGCACAAGCTTTGTTTCAATAAAATAACTCATTATCCTGTTCAACACACCTTTTTCCATAGCCACGACTGTTGATAGAAAGTTTAAGTGTTTTTTATACTTTGTCTATCCTCATCTTTGTATCAAGCACGTATAAACTTTATTTTATCATATTTTACACCAAAAGAAAAAGCCTTAAAATAGCTTTTTAGCAAGAATTTTTGAAATGTTATCTATTATTCTTATTTTTTGCTATACTAGAAAGAAAGCTAGTAACAAGGAGAATAGATATGGTTGAACAAAAACAACGTTCTGAGTTTCCAGAAAAGGAACTGTGGGACTTAACAGCTCTCTATCAAGACCGTGAAGATTTCCTACGGGCGATTGAAAAAACTCGTGAAGACATTAACCAGTTCATACAGGATTATAAGGACAACCTTCATACTTTTGAGGATTTTGAAAAGGCCTTTGCTGAATTGGAACAAATCTATATTCAAAGAAGTCATATCGGCAACTACAGTTTTATGCCACAAACAACGGACTACGGTGATGAAAACTTTGCACAGATTGCGCAAGCTGGTACAGATTTCGAAACAGAAGCTAGCGTTGCTCTCAGCTTCTTTGATGCAGCCTTGGTCAATGCTGACGAAGAAATTCTTAATCGTCTCGAACAACTACCACATTTGACTGCCGCAATTCGCCAAGCTAAAATCAAAAAAGCCCACTATCTGGGAGCGGATATTGAAAAAGCCTTGACCAATCTAGGTGAAGTCTTTTACAGTCCACAGGATATTTACACTAAGATGCGGGCTGGCGACTTTGCCATGGCTGACTTCGAAGTAAACGGCAAAGTTTATAAAAACAGCTTTGTCACCTATGAGAATTTCTATCAAAACCACGAAAATGCTCAAATCCGTGAAAAAGCTTTCCGCTCTTTCTCAGAAGGCCTTCGTCAGCACCAAAATGCTGCTGCTGCTGCCTATCTGGCTCAGGTCAAATCTGAAAAGCTTCTAGCAGATATGAAAGGCTATGACTCTGTCTTTGACTATCTTTTGGCTGAGCAAGAGGTAGATCGCTCTATGTTCGATCGGCAAATTGACCTCATCATGACTGAATTTGCACCTGTTGCACAAAAGTTCCTCAAGCACGTTGCTAAGATCAACGGCCTCGAAAAAATGACCTTTGCAGATTGGAAGCTGGACTTGGACAGTGCACTCAATCCTGATGTCACTATTGAGGACGCTTATGACTTAGTGATGAAATCCGTTGCTCCACTCGGAGAAGAATATACACGCGAAATTGCCAATTACCAAAAAGAGCGCTGGGTGGATTTTGCAGCGAATGCTGGCAAGGACTCTGGCGGCTATGCCACTGATCCTTATCGCGTGCATCCTTATGTTCTTATGAGCTGGACAGGCCGTATGAGTGATGTGTATACTCTGATTCATGAAATTGGTCACTCTGGTCAGTTCATCTTCTCTGACAATAGTCAAAGCTATTTCAATACCCACATGTCGACCTATTACGTAGAAGCTCCTTCTACCTTCAACGAACTCTTACTTAGCGACTATTTGGAACATCAATTTGACAATCCACGTCAAAAGCGATTTGCACTCGCTCACCGTCTAACGGACACTTACTTCCATAACTTTATCACCCATCTCTTGGAAGCAGCCTTCCAACGCCGGGTTTATAATCTCGTTGAAGCAGGCGAAACTTTTGGAGCAACGAAGCTTAACAGTATTATGAAAGAAGTTCTGACCGAGTTTTGGGGGGATGCAGTCGAAATCGACGATGATGCTGCGCTCACTTGGATGCGGCAAAGTCACTATTATATGGGGCTATACAGCTATACCTACTCTGCTGGACTTGTCATCTCTACTACCGGCTATCTTCATTTGAAAAATGACAAAAATGGAGCTCACGATTGGCTCACCTTCCTCAAATCTGGTGGAAGTAAAACGCCACTTGAGACTGCTCGTATCATCGGAGCCGACATTTCCACAGACAAACCACTCCGCGACACAATTCAGTTCTTGTCTGATACAGTTGATCAGATTATTACCTACAGCGAGGAATTAGGAGAATAGATTATCTACACAGCTTCAGATTTCAATTTGAAGCTGTTTTATATGAATTGATTTAAAACAAAATTTTTAAGTTTGTGGTAATTTGAAAAATTTCACTTCCTAGTTATTGAAAGCGATAACAAGTTGTGATATGATATTTTCGAAAACCAATTTATGTGAGGGAAATATGAAAAAGTGGAAAAATAATTCTAGGCTCAACATCGTTCTTGCTATCATGAGTGTTGTTCTAATCATCTTATTGGCTCCAATTACAATGCCATTAATGTTTCTAGGTGGTGTTTTTGGTATTTGGTATTTCGCAAAGCGAAATCCAAGTGTTTTCAAAAGAAATATAGCAATTGCTGCAGCGATAATAGGAATACTAGGAAGCTATACAGTAAGTAAATTCAATATTGAATCCTCTGAAAGCCAACAAAGTCAAACCCAAGTAGTGCCATCTACATCTAGAACTTCATCTTCAAACTCTTCAAAAGCAAGCAGTTCCTCCTCAAACTCCGATTCTAGTAGAGAAAAAGAAGAAAAACTCGAAAAAGAAAAGAAAGAGAAGAAAGCGGAGGAAGAGCGAAAACAAAAAGAGGCGGCAGAGAGAAAAGCTAAAGAAGAACAGGCTCAAAAAGAAGCTCAAATTCAGCGCATCACCCAGCAAGGTGAACAGGCTGTTAAACAACTTGAGGATAATCAAGTAGCCGAGAACATTGCTCCAGCTCAAGCTGCCGTTGAGCAAATTACCGATCCAAATAAAAAAGGAGCTCTTCAACATCGAATTAATCTTGTACAAAATGCAATTCAGCAACGAGCTGAGCAAGCTCGACAAGAGGCAGAGAGACAAGCAGCATCTCAACAACAAGAGGCTATAGCTGCTAGTGGCTATTTTAGAGATAAGAGGGGCAGATGGCATCGCCCAAATGGTCAATATGCTTCAAAGAAGGAAATTGCAGAAGCGGGATTGCCTTGGTAAAATACATCCCTACAATATATTAAAAAGAGAAATGAGATCTTGTAACAAGGGACATTGTTTTCCATCATGATTCCCATCAAACAGGTAGTTTACAAGCACACATGATTGGAGACTGGGACGAGAAAGTTTCTAGCTTCAAAGGAGACCGTTTAATAAATTAACGATGCTACAGCTGACCACTCTAATAGTCTACTGGATTATTGGATGTCGGAAATAAAACATCCGTAAGGATGTGTCAAAAACACGACTTTGAATTGGTGGATTTTGCAAAGCAAGTCCTCAAGTCTATTGCTTTTCAAGCTCGGAAGAGCGCCTAATCATCCTCGTAGGAGTAAGACAACGGACTAGATTTTTTTCAAAATGGGTTCTGTCTCACTCCCTTTTATTTTGTATAAGATAAACTATATACCTTTTTACGTCATATTTTCCCCTTTCGCTTTATCGTAATCCTGAATATCTTTATTGTATCGCATTTGGAGTTTTTGGATATAACCAACATTGCGCACTCGCATAGCAAGTGGTTTAACCTTACGGAGCGAGACGGATTAAAAAGTCACAAAATAAAAACTCTCTGAAATCAGAGAGCTAATTTGAACTTGGGCTAAAATCCATACAAAACAAAAAGGCTACCCAATTTAGAGTAGCCTCATTTTCAAGATATGCTCAATTGAACACGGCCTAAGCATGCTGATAAAAACAAAAAGCCCTCTGAAGTCAGAGAGCTGATTTGAGCTCGGGCTAAAATCCTAGTGAAAAAGATGAAACTCCTTGTGTTCATCGAACACTATATCGTTTCCCTATTTCATACGGATTTTTGGCGCCCTTAGCATCATGATTCTTGCTGGATAAAACGTTTATAGACAAGCCGAAGATTGTACAAAAATTTTAGTGAAACAAAAAAATCTCCCCGAAGGGAGAAGATCTGGTTTATTTTACCTTACAGTGCTAGGAACCGTAACCGAAGATTATACTTGAGTATATCGAGGTAAGGTGACAACGCAATGTAAGTGGAAAATAAAGCAGATTAACGACGAAGTCCAAGAGAGTTGATTAACTCACGGTAACGGTTAACGTCGTTCTTACGCAAGTATGCAAGAAGGTTACGACGGCGACCGATTTTTTTCATCAAACCACGGTAAGTAGCGTGGTCTTTTTTGTGTTGTTTGATGTGTTCGTTAAGGTGGTTGATTTCCCAAGTAAGGACAGCTACTTGTACCTCTACTGAACCAGTGTCACCTTCGTGACGTGCATATTGTGCAATGATTTCATTTTTTTTCTCTTTTGAGATTGCCATGATAAGCTCCTTTTCTTTACGCTTCATCCGAGTGACAGGTTTGGCATGGCCTGCAACCAAGAAGAAGTTATTTGTCTCCACGACATTCTTATTTTACCAAGAAGGAAAATTTTTGTCAACTGATACAAATTATAAGAGTTCTACGCCAAATCGTTTGAGACTTTTTATTTCTTCCTGTGTCAAACGACGAAAAGTTCCTGTTGCCAACTCTTTATCCAAACTTAATGGTCCCATAGCAAGGCGCTCTAAGTCTGCTACTTTTTTACCACAAGCTGCAACCATTCGCTTCACTTGATGAAATTTTCCTTCAGAAATTGTAATCTCTACAAGAGAAGTCTGCTGCTCTTCATTTACTTTTACTATGGTCAACTTTGCAGGCTGACAGGTAAAGTCCTTAAGCTCTATTCCTGCTTCAAAGCGTGTCCTATCTTCTTCAGTCATGATGCCATCTACTTTTGCACGGTAAACTTTTGCTACATGTTTTTTAGGAGACAACATCGCATGTGCCAAAGCACCATTATTGGTTAATAACAAAAGTCCGTGAGTGTCAATATCAAGTCGTCCAACTGGAAAAACTTCTTTCTGGCGTGCACTTTCATCTAACAAATCCAAAACTGTTTGATGGTTAGCATCTTCAGTAGCTGAAATAACACCTTTCGGCTTATTTAAAAGATAATAGACAAATTTTTCATAGTCCAATACTCGCTTATTGACTGAAATTTCATCTTGATATTCATCTACTTGTACTTTCGCTGATGTGACAGCCTTCCCGTTGACCAAAACTTGTTTCTTCTTTAAAAGTTGCTTGACTTCTGTTCGTGAGCCAAGACCCATTTCTACTAAAAACTTATCTAATCGCATCTTTTTCCTCGTTTTGTTTATGAGTGACAAAAGCCGCTAAAGTTGACGTTGCCATCATGAAAACTCCTAATACACTAAAAATAAAGATTGGGGCAGAAGAAATGATTCCAATCAAAGATAAGACGAATGTTGATACCGAAGCACCGCTACTGCAACCCAAAACGACAATCGCTGTTGCACGATTTACCAAATGAGTAGGGATTTTCTCCGATACAATGTGAAACACCGCTGTTAGAGATACACTATAAGCAAAGCCAGCCAAAAGAGCACTCAAACTTAAGAGCCAAATCTGACTTGACAAGCCAATCATTATTTGGCTTAGACCAAAAACTATTCCTGTTATCGTTAATAAGCGATTTTTCAATACGCTCACTAGACTGGCAAAACTAACACCAGCCAAAATTCCCACTAGTTGCATACAGCTAAGAATCCAGCTGGCTGTTTCAGCGTTTCCGATCTCTGCCTGTAAGACTAGACTAGGGATCCGTAAAGTGATAGCGACATTAGCACAAACAATCATACCAGCTATGAAAGCTAAAAAGATACTCAAATTTATTTGTTTTCTAGTCATTTTACGAACAGATTTGAGATGTTTATGCTTATCGGATTCATTCTTTTCATAAGGAACAAACATAAGATACAGTGCCAAAACGATGAAACCAACTGTATAAACCAAAAATGTAGTTGTCCAACCAAAGTGTAAGAGTTGTCCGACCGCTAAAGTCAACAAGGCCATCCCAACAACTTCCGCTGATCCCCGATACCCCAACATTTGCACACGCTCTCTCCCTTGAAAGCGCTCGCTAATAATGGCAATTGCTCGAGGATTCATCATACCTAGACCTAACCCAAAAACAAAGCGCGAAGCAAAAACGAGATTATAAGATTGATTGAAAAATGGGATAAGACCACAAATAGAATACAGGATTAGCCCTAGTATAATCATGAACCGCTCAGATACAAAGCGTTCCAAAACACTATTAAACATCAACAAAGACATGATCCCAATGGACGGTAAGGAGACTAATAATTCTACTTGGCTGGAAGAGTAATTCTTATAATACTGGAACATAGCCGGCAAGCTACTAGAAATTGAAAATGCCGTTGTTAAAACCAATGATAAAGCCAAAATGCTAGCTTTTTCCATGAATCTTTTCATCTTATCTTCTTTCTAAAATCACACTACCACTATCATACAGTTTTTTACGAAAAGACGCAATCTAGCAACGTATGAAAACAAAAAAGAAATCAAGACTGCGCATAAGATACAACATTGATTTCATTTTACATTTGTCATACACTCAAAGTAAAACTCACGACATAAGGCATGAGGACTATGAAGCAGAAATGCATAGTCTCCTTGAATAATTTTCTCTGTTTCCTCGCGTGTTAGAGAATCTGTTTCTTTATATAATTTTCAAATTTTCTCTTTCTTTCCAGCTTGATACTACGTTCACGGAAATTATACACTCGGATGCGGTATTTTTTGCGATTATAAGCTGCATCCTCATATGAGATAGATAACAATTCATTTCTTTCATTTAGCAACTGATTTTCTTTTTCTAACATTTCCTTCTCATCTTGGTATTTCATCTGGATAATCCCACAAATAAGAGCGACAAACATATAAGCCGCAAAGGAAATCCATCTATCTGTGTTATAGACGATTGATTGCCAATTTCTCCCAGAAAAAATAGTTGCTACAAATAATCCGATTATAGAAAGACTTCCTGCAAAAATTCCATAGATTGTTTCAAAAATAATATTAATCAAAGTAACAAAAAGCAAACAGATGTCAATCATTTTGAATTAATTAAAACCGTTCAACATTGCGCTCAATACCCTAGGCAAGAAAAAAGCAAGTAAAATCTCAGCTATCTTTTGATAAGTCTTATTCGATTTTTTACTTTCTTTAATAAAATTTTTATACAAATCGGCTAGATCATCTAAAAGTGAATAATGAATAAACCATCCATAACTTGTCTTAAATTATCTTCATCTTGTGGAGTGGTAAAGACAAGGCTAAGGCGATTTGGAATCAATCACTATTTTACTGTTAGAGAATGCCAGCTCTTCTAACTTTTCTGCAACATGCTGAAAAGTAATTTCAAACGGATTATAAATGTTTAAAATTTCTGTTTGCTCATTCCAACTATCAAAAATTTTGCTGATCAGCTCTACTAAATCTTCTGAATTGATAAAATTCGCAATTTCATTGGGGTGCTTTTCGACATGAGCGGTTGTGCCTTTTTGAACCTTATCAAATAAACGATAGAAATAATCTTCCAGCAGTCTGGAAGAATACAAATAAGGACTACAGACTATTTTAAGAGATTGTCTGTTCACTTTAGCCCAGTGTTTACAAAGGCTTTCTGCTGCTATTTCTAACTCTTGAGGATAGTTAAGCACCTCTGGACCTGTTACATAAAGAATCTCAGAATGAGATAATTCCTCGGTACAATTTAAAAAGTTTGCAGTCGTTCTGGTTCCCCTACTTAAAAAGTAATCTTATTTTTTACTAATTTATTTGTACACACATTCTTTACATTGCTATTTACTTGTATTTCTTTCTCCTTTCTTTCTCCTCTATTTTATGTTATATTTATCATATACAAAGAATTTAATTTGGAATAGAAATCCATTTTTAGAACGAAGGAGAAAACATGTCTGTTATTGAAAAATTAACAAAACCAGCTCACTTGATTGATATGAATGACATCATTCGTGAAGGGAATCCAACGCTTCGGGCAGTCGCCAAGGATGTCACCTTTCCACTTACAGAGCAAGAAGTTATCTTGGGTGAAAAAATGCTCCAATTTTTGAGAAATTCACAAGACCCTGCAACTGCTGAAAAAATGGGGCTTCGTGGCGGCGTTGGTCTAGCTGCACCTCAGCTAGATCTGTCAAAGCGGATTATTGCTGTATTGGTGCCAAACCTGCCAGACAAAGAGGGCAATCCACCAAAGGAAGCCTATGCTTTGCAAACGGTTATGTACAACGCTAAAGTAGTGGCACATTCTGTTCAAGATGCCGCACTCGCTGAAGGGGAGGGCTGCTTGTCAGTTGACCGTGAAGTTCCTGGTTATGTCGTGCGCCATGCGCGTGTCACTGTTGACTATTTTGACAAAGAAGGCGAAAAACACCGCATCAAACTAAAAGGGTATAATGCTATCGTTGTGCAACACGAAATTGATCATACAAATGGTATTATGTTTTATGACCGTATCAATGAAAAAGATCCTTTCGCTATCAAAGAAGGAATGTTAGTGATCGAATAGAAAAAGTAGGGTGAGAATGATTCTCACCCTACTTTTTCTATATTAACTCCCTCTCTTCCAAAAAATAGCAAGGAGAATAATGGCTCCTAATACAGATGGAATAATGGCTGTTTCTGATAAATGAGGTCCCCAATTTCCAAATAGAGCTTGACCAACCCATGCCCCAAACCAGCCTAATAAGATCTTTCCAATGCAGCCCATTTTCTCTCCACGGTTAGTGATTGCTGCTGCAATCAGACCAATAATAAAGCCAACAAACATACTTCCAATCATTTATTTCTCCTTCCTGATATTCTGCAACGTCAAACATCTTTTCTTAACATCTCTTCAAATAACAAGGGGGGTTACTTTTTTGAAAGACAACCAAACTTAAAAGTACTACCGATGCAAGCATTGTCTTTAGGAAAAATTCACGTGCATGATGAAAATTTCTTTGAATTTTTTTAGCTTCTGCTGAAATAGTTAATTGTATAACAAAACCTTTTTATTGGCAAATGTCATACAAAGAACAACCGTAATCTATAAATTTTGTAAAAAGCTTTACAAGCAGTAAAAATTTTCACTTAAACATGTATATTTTAGTCTAGTTTTTGGAAAAATACCTAGCTGTTCGTGGAAAATTAATACTATTTCGCGAATAAACCAGCGAGAATTCTCGGTTGGAAACAGCCGTATCAGTTAAAAATCCCGCATTCATCAAAAGAAGACGTCTTAAAACAAATCATCAAACAAACTTAGCTGATTGTCTTCTGGCATATTGCCCAGGATGCCCATATCGTCCATTTTTTCGACTAAAGTAGCTGATAACCCACCACGTTTTCGCAACTCAGTCTTGGAGAGGAATTCTCCCTCTGCCCGCGCTTTAACCAATTGATTTGCAACGTTGTCACCCAGACCGTCCATGGCAGAAAATGGAGGAATCAACATATCTCCATCAATCAGAAATTCTGTCGCGTCACTCTTATAAAGATCGAGTTTTCCAAATTTAAAGCCTCTCTCCAACATTTCATTGACGATTTCCAAGGTTGTATACAGGTCAATTTCTACATTAGACGCTTCATTATTTTTACGTTTTTCAGAGATTTCATTCATTTTGCGCTTAACTGAATCTAATCCGCTACTCATGACTTTAATATCAAAGGCTTTGGCACGGATAGAAAAGTAAGCACAATAGTAATAAATCGGATGATGTACTTTGAAATAAGCTACCCGTAGAGCCATCATTACGTAGGCAGCTGCATGGGCTTTAGGAAACATGTACTTGATTTTTCCACAAGATTCAATATACCATTCAGGGACATTGTTTTCTTTCATAGCGGCAATATAACCATTACGCTCTTCGTCAGAAATTTTCAACCATGCACCTTTCCGCACACGCTCCATAATGGTAAAAGCCATTTTTGGTTCTAAGCCCTTGTGCATGAGATAGACCATGATGTCGTCCCGACAACCGATAACGGTAGATAAGTCCGCAATTCCCTGCTTAATTAAATCTTGTGCATTTCCAAGCCATACGTCGGTACCGTGAGACAAGCCTGATAATTGAAGTAATTCTGCGAAAGTTGTTGGGTGAGTTTCATCCACCATGCCCCGTACAAAATTGGTTCCAAACTCAGGAATCCCCAGCATACCAGTTGCCGTACCTATTTGCTCTTGTGTCACTCCCAGAACATCTGTTCCTGAAAAGAGTGCCATAACTTCCTTATCATCCATAGGAATATCATTAGGGTCAATACCTGATAAATCCTGCAATTTCCGAATCATAGTCGGATCATCATGACCGAGCACATCAAGTTTCAGGACATTTTCATCAATATCATGAAAATTAAAATGGGTCGTTTGCCATTCGGCAGTCAGGTCATCTGCTGGATATTGAACCGGCGTGAAATCGTAAACGTCCATGTAGTTTGGAATAACCACAATCCCACCAGGGTGCTGTCCAGTCGTTCGTTTAACACCTGATGCACCTTGCGCCAATCGCTCGACTTCTGCATCGCGATAAAATTTATTGTAATCTCGCTCATAACCTTTCACGAAACCATAGGCTGTCTTAGCTGCAACTGTACCAACAGTACCAGCCCGAAAAGCATATTCCTCCCCAAAAATGTCTCGAACATCTAAGTGGGCACTAGGCTGATCCTCTCCAGAGAAATTCAAGTCAATATCAGGGACTTTGTCTCCGTCAAATCCAAGGAAGGTCTCGAAAGGAATATCCTGGCCATTCTTGCTCAGCTTGTGGCCGCATTTTGGACAGTCCTTATCCGGCATATCAAAGCCAGAACCATAGGAGCCATCCGTGATGAACTCGCTGTATTGACATTTGCCACAGACATAGTGGGGTGACAAAGGATTGACCTCAGTAATCCCAATCATGGTCGCCACAAAGCTGGAGCCAACCGAACCACGCGAACCAACTAAATAGCCTCGTTTATTAGAACGCTGTACGAGCATTTGTGAAGCCAGATAAATCACGGCAAAACCATTCCCCAAAATAGAGGATAATTCCCGTTCAATTCGATGATCTACAATATCTGGTAGTGGATTACCATAGATTTCAAAAGCCTTTGCGTAAGTCAGCTCAGCGACTTTTTCTTCAGATTTATCAATAAATGGTGTATAGAGGTCCCCTTTTACCACTTCAATTGGTTCAAAGCTTGACGCCAACTGATTGGGATTCTCAATGACCACTTGTCGAGCTAGTTCATCACCTAAAAAAGCGAATTCATCCAGCATTTCATTGGTCGTGCGGAAGTGAGCCTTAGGAAGCGGAGCCGGCTGGGCGTTTTCACCGTGACCTATGGTCCGGTTAATCATGGCACCTTGTCCCAAACTCCTAACGATAATCTCCCGATAAATTTCTTCCTCAGGCTCAATATAATGAACATCTCCCGTAGCCAGAACTGGTTTTTCTAAGCGTTCACCCACTTCAATCAAATTCTTGATAATCGTGTGCAGCTCCTCCATATCCTTAACCTGCTCTTTGGCAATCAATGGAGCATAAATCGCTGGAGGCATGATTTCGATAAAGTCGTAATATTTCGCTACTTCGACAGCTGCATCCAGACCCTGTGAAACAACCGCATCAAACACTTCTCCTTCTGAACAAGCAGTTCCTAGAATCAAGCCTTCTCGATGCGCATCCAAAACCGTTCGCGGAATCCGTGGTACACCTTCAAAATATTTAGTATTGGACAGGCTGACCAATTTGAAAAGATTCTTCAGCCCTGTTTGATTTTTCACATAAATCGTAGCGTGTTTCACTCGTGCTTTTTTATAGGAATTTTCATCCACCAAATCCGTATTTAACTTATTAAGATTGGTAATTCCACGCTTTTCTGCTACATCTCTGATGAAGATAAATAGCAGTCGTCCTGTCGCTTCCGCATCGTAATTGGCCATGTGGTGATGGTCAAGCGATACTTGAAAACGCTTGGTTAGAGGCCCCAAACCATGCCGCTTGTATTCTGGATAGAGATTGCGGGCAAATTCCAGCGTGTCAATGACTGGTTGGGTAATTTTTTGCAGGCCATGACGCTCATAGTTGACATTCATAAAGCCCACATCAAAGGTAGCATTATGGGCGACAAGTACCGTATCTTTGCAAAATTCCTGAAATTCCTGTAAAACTTGCTCAAGTGGTTTCGCATTTTTAACATGTTCATCTGTAATTCCCGTCAAATCTGTTGTAAACGCACTCAAAGGGTGTCCTGGATTAATAAATTCGTCAAATTCCGCGATGACATTGCCCTTGTACATCTTGCTGGCTGCCACCTGAATCAAATCATTATAAATAGCAGACAAACCAGTCGTTTCTACGTCAAAGACAACATAAGTGGCTTCTCTCAACTCCATATCTATTTCATTGTAAGTAATGGGCACACGATCTTCAACAATATTGGCTTCCATACCATAAATCAACTGAATCCCGGCTTTTTTAGCAGCTTTATAACCATGAGGAAAGCTCTGCACATTGCCGTGGTCAGTAATCGCAACTGCTTTATGCCCCCACTTCGCAGCTGTCGCAATCAAGTCTTCGACTTCTGGTAGGGCATCCATAGTTGACATATTGGTATGCGCGTGAAATTCAATCCGTTTCTCACCTTCAGGCATGAGATCTTTACGGTCATAATGCACCACTTCCTGTACATCTTGTACATTCATAGTCAAATCATGCGTGAAGTTATTCATTTCAATATTTCCACGTACACGCAACCATGAATTTTTCTTAATCATGTCATATTTCTTAGCTTCTTCTTCATTTTTAAACCATTTCTGAAGCGCAAAGCTAGAAGTATAATCGGTCATCTTAAAGTTAATGAGTACGCGCCCTGTGCGAGTAACCTTTTTTTCAAGATCGAAAACCATTCCTTCAAAGACAATCCGATTTTCCTCAGTCTGAATGGCATTCATCTGCGTGATTTCAGCTTTATCCAATTTTGGTCGTGCAATAGCTTTTTTCGCTTGAAAACCAGAGTAACTTGTCTTTTCTTCAACAGGTGGAGCTGCCATTTTCTGCAGCGCTTCTATGGCTTTTAGAGCTTCATCATTCGCTGCTTGTACAATCTTTTCTTTCTCAGCTTGGAAAGTTTCGACTTGCTGCTGTGTTAAAGCATCGCTTGCCTTAACCTGACATTGAAACTGTGGAAAACCAAACTTGACCAACTGTTTTGCCAAATTTGGCAAATGAATCTTCCGAAAATGATCCGTATCAATGCTTGAAGGACCTTCAATCACTAGCTGATTCTCCTCAGCATGCACCTTCAACCGGTGATATATACTGCGAAATCCCTGACTAGTACAAGGACCTTCTGTAAAAGCTTCTTGATAATAAGCCTGCAATAACTCATCTGTGAAATCTTTGTTTATTGTCCTTATCTCAAAAACTGCTTGATTCCCCGTTTTAGAAAATTCTTCCTTCAAGCACTTTTTCAATTCTTGAAATATGTCAATCGGCAAAATTTCTGCAAAAGCAAAATGAAATTCCCAGATATGGCTGACTTTATGCACCAGAACTTGCTCAATTTCTGCATGTAAAAAGGCACTTGATTGTCTCATATCAAGTGGCATATTAATCTGATTCATTAAAATTTCAAACGTTGATGACATCTTTTTCCCTCGCCTTGTAATGACACTATTCTACCATAAAACAAAGGATTTATCGATTAAAAAATAAAGAATCCCCTTTGCCTTGCCATTAGTATAAACCATTTTTATTTTAAGTCACATCTTGCTAGCTTGCTTAAGAGTGAGTATCTGGAAAATATAAGCATCTTTACTATAATAAAATTAGCAAATCTTAGTCCACTTTTTTAAACATTCACAAAGCACAAGCTAAAAGACAAAGAAAAAACAGAATCCCCCAAAATAAGGGCGTTCTGTTTTTCCTTCTTATTATTTATAACCTTGTAACGCTTTTTGGCGTTCTTCAGTTTGGCCTTTCGCATCTAATTTTTTACCTTTGTAAACTGTGCTTTCCCATGAACCATACATTGGATTTGGGAAGATAATGAATTTTTCGCCAAATTCTTTCTTTAATTCTTCCAATTTCTTGCCACGTTCATCAGCTGATGTCTTTGAGAAATCTGCAAAGTCAACCAGATTATCTCCTAGCAACATAACTAGATTCGTTTTTTCCTGAACTTTTTGACGGCGACCTTCTTTTGATTTCACGCCTTTTTCTAAAAACATCAAATGATCTTTCCCTTGTACAGGAATACCTTCTTTTTCTAAGTTCTTAATCGTTGCATCTACTTGATTTGCCGCACGGTCAGAAATATAGTAGATTTGAACACCATTTTGATGAGCATATTGGAGAAATTCTTTCGCACCAGGAACAGCTTTAGCTGAAGCTTTCTGTACCCAAGCATCCCAATTTTTAGGATTAAAAGCTGTGCCGTCTTTGACATTCTGTACTTGGTAAGGGCTATTGTCTAAGACCGTTTCATCCAAGTCAAGAACGATTGAATAGGGCTTATCTGTCGGCTTTTGCAGTAATTCTTTCAATCGGTTCGTGGCGACATTATAACCTTGTAGATACAGAGCCTTCGCTTCATCAGACTTTTGATACCAAAGTGTGCCCATGGTATTTTCTCTTGAGCGCACTTGATCATAAGTCATCGTAACTTTATTGTCAGATGTGTTGCTTTGCGCAGCCTTATTATCAGTTGCTTTTGTCCCACAACTAGTCAATAAAATAACTGAAGCAAGAGCTGAAAAAATTGTGATTGTGGCTTTAGATGATTTCATAAAACCAATTCCTCCTAATATTAATCTATCAAAATTATAGCGTTTTCATAAAAACA
This sequence comes from Streptococcus sp. AS20, assembly GCF_000524255.1. NCBI lineage: Bacteria > Bacillati > Bacillota > Bacilli > Lactobacillales > Streptococcaceae > Streptococcus > Streptococcus sp. AS20. The sequence continues at coordinate 153,125 of NZ_JANS01000011.1, forward strand.
TTTCAAGTTATCTGACCAATTATACAGACGAAAAACAGATTGGCAGAAAAATGTCCAATAAATCCATCAAAAAATCGAGTAGGAGCTAATTTCTAGTTACTCTCACACTACCCGTACGTGCCGTTCAGCATACGGCGATTCAACTAACTTTTAACGCATGTCGTTCAAGATAATAATCTAAACAGCTAACCAGTCCTCGTTTTGCGAGGGCTGGTTTTGATATAGCTTGCTTGAATACCGGCTTAGTCGCAACCAATTGATAGTGCTCACCCCAACCTGAGAATTTATCCGCTATCCATTTAGGAACGCCTAATTTTAGTAATCCCCATAGTCGTCTCGATTTCTTCTTCTATTGTTTCCAGATAATCACTTGGATACGAGTTCTCAAACGCTCATCTATTTGAGTTACTACCTTTTTCATGTCGCCAAGAGAAAAATAGTTTATCCACCCTCGTATAACCCAGTTTAATCGCTCAATATGTGTTGTTAGGTCCATACTCCACTTTCTAGTCGCCAGTCGTTTCAACTTTCGTTTAAAACTCTGAACACTATCCTGATGAGGACGACTCTTCCAACCTTGCGGAGACTTCCAAAAACCAAAACTTAGGTACTTGAGTTGGCTAGGTTTCACGATTTTAGTTTTTGTCATGTTCACTTTCAGCTCCAATCGCTTCTCAATAAAGCGACTGACTGAGTACATAACTCACTTGCTAACTGCTTCTCTCCTAACCGTAATTACGCAATCATCTGCGTACCGAATGCAATGAAGACCTCGTTTCTCTAGCTCCTTATCCAACTCATTAAGCATGATATTTGATAACAGCGGAGATAAGTTACCCCCTTGAGGTATCCCTACAAGAGTCTTGTGACGTTGATCATTGATAATTACCCTCGATGAAGGTATTTCCGAATCAGTAATTCTGTATCTCCATCATGAATAATATTCTGCACTAGAGACATGAGTCTATCTTGCGGTACTGTGTCGGAGAATTTCTCTAGGTCAATATCCACAATCCACTCATAACCATCATTAAGGCACTCAAGTAACTTGACAATGGCTGTCTCACAAGAATGATTTGGTCTGAAACCATAGCTGTATTCTGAGAAACGAACTTCACAGATTGGACTCAGGACTTGAACGATAGCCTATTGTATCATTCTGTCCGTGACAGTTGGGATTCCTAGGTTGCGGATGTCTCCATTGGGTTTCGGAATTTCAACTCTGAGTACGGGCTGAGGTTTATCCTTCCTCTCCTTGATAAGCTGTTTTGTTTCTCGCCAGTTTTGACGGAGATAGCCGTCCATCTGTTCGATAGTAATTCCAGCAATACCAGCAGATCCTTTATTAGTTTTCACCTGTTTATAAGCTTCAAGCATATTGTTACGAGATAATATCATACTTAGCAATTCTGACATGTGTGGATTCCCTTTCTGTTTTGTTGCCTGTAGGCTATCTTATATTGGTAAGCTGTCCACTATCAATACGTACTAACTTTCAGCTCTATCAGACTGTTCGTTTTACAGACACAAGTGTCTAGGATTACTTCGATTAGTTATTCACCCCTTCACTCCATCTCCATTACAGAAACTTCTTCACTACTATGGATTCGACTGACTTCTTGTCGTTCGCTGTTACTAGGTTTTACCCTCGACAAGACCTCACGGGATAAGTCATACATCTTTCCTCGTTTACTCTCGTGATTTACGCATATAGGTTACGACTGCCTATTTGGATTTTAGGGTTATAAGCCCCCTCATCCACTATATGTGCCTTCATATCACGTTTCTATTCGTACAGTCACGATTTCGCTATCCCTTCCTCTCCTTGCTACCTCACGATAGTCAGGCTTGGGAGTCACTATTGGGTTCACCGGTAGCGGATGCCCCAGATGACTTGCACCTCAGATGTATGACATGCCCATCGTACACAAAAAATCTCTGTTTTTTCACAGAGATTTCAATTATTTTTATTTCATTTATAAAAAACAGTAATAATGCTCGCTACAATAATTAGCAGCAAACCTACAATTAAAAATCAATATCTGTCAGCCATTTGATAGCATCTGTTGTGCTAGACAATGCATGCCCTTGAGCACTATTTTTCATTATTTGATCAATGACAATTTGTGCCTCACTATAAGTCGAACCACCTGAAGTTGCAAAAGTTGCGACTCGTTTACCAGCTAAATCCAGACTTTCCATTACTGTTTGGATAAGGCGTGGCGGACGTCCCCACCAAATCGGATAACGCAGACCAATCATCTGTGAATGTGTTGGACAGACCTAATACCATAACCATCCGAACCATCATAAAGGAAATGTTCACAAAGGAATTCTCCCCATAGCGGTTCGTATACCGTCTGAATCATCCAAGTGTTACCAGCACGATGAGACAAGCTATAAAGGACATAAAACTCGTATAACTAATCATCCTATGATGCAAATGATGGATTAGCTCCATCATTTTAGAAATAGCATAAACAAAAGACTAAGTCATAGAAAAGCTCAATAAACTCTACTTTTTTGCTTGTATGATAACTCCTTAAAAATAATATTCATAAAGAAAGAGAATGAATTGTTCTTATAAACTAGTCATCATTTTCTTACTTTTTACCATAATTTTCAAAAGCAAGTGCAGCAAGTTTTTCTTCGAGGTATAGTGTTTATAAACAGAAAAAGGCTTCAGCTAACATACGCTTTTCTAAGCTTATAAAAAATTCTAGCAGAAATTAACTTCTGCTAGAATTTTTTATTTCACAACAATATTAACCAATTTGTTAGGTACGACAATGACTTTGATGACTTGCTTGCCAGCAATTTCTACTTGAATTCTTTCGTTGGCAAGAGCAAGTTTTTCAAGTTCCTCACGGCTTGAGTCTTTTGGTACAACAAGTTTCGCACGAACTTTACCTTTGATTTGAACAACGATTTCTACATCGTTTTCAACCAACTTGGCTTCGTCCCATGTTGGCCAAAGAACATATGAAATTGATTCACCAGATTGTGTCAATGTTTGCCACAATTCTTCTGAAAGGTGTGGTGCAAATGGTGCTAACAATTGTATAAAACCTTTAGCGTAATCAGCAAAAAGTTTGTCTTCTTTGTTTGCAGCATTAATGAAAACCATTAATTGAGCGATAGCTGTGTTGAATTTCATGGCTTCAAGTTGTTCTGTAACGGCTTTGACAGTTTCATTATAAACTTTATCCAAGTTACCATTATTTTCAGCCACAATTTCTTTTGTTGTCAACAAACGATAAACACGGTCGAGGAATTTACGTGAGCCTTCAAGTCCTTCTTCAGACCAAGCAATAGATGCATCCAGTGGCCCCATAAACATTTCGTAAACGCGAAGAGTATCTGCACCATACTGCTCCACTACATCATCTGGATTAACAACATTCTTCAAAGATTTAGACATCTTAGCTGGAGCTTGTTCCAATTCTTCACCTGTTTCGATACTGAAGAAAGAACCGTCACGTTTTTCAACTTTATCTGTCGCTACAAGGGCGCCACGGTGGTCACGATAGCTTGTTCCCAGAATCATCCCTTGGTTAAAGAGTTTTTGGAAGGGTTCTTTAGTTGGAACAACACCAAGGTCATATAGAACTTTGTGCCAAAAGCGTGCATAGAGCAGGTGAAGCACGGCATGTTCAGCACCACCAATGTAAATATCAACTGGTAGCCATGCCTTAAGCAGTTCTTCATCAGCTAATTTTTCCGTATTGTGTGGGTCAATGTAGCGCAGATAATACCAGCTTGAACCTGCCCATTGCGGCATGGTGTTCGTTTCGCGACGGCCTTTGACACCATCTTCACGCGTAACTTCCAGCCAGTCTGTCAAGTTAGCAAGTGGACTTTCACCTGTTCCTGAAGGTTTGATATCTTTTGTTACTGGCAATACAAGTGGTAGTTGATCTTCTGGAACAGCTGTTGTTATGCCATCTTCCCAATGAATGATTGGGATTGGTTCCCCCCAATAACGTTGACGTGAGAAAAGCCAGTCACGCAAACGGTAAGTGACTTTCTTGTTGCCAACACTTTCTGCTTCAAGCCATTCAACCATTTTATCAATAGCTTGCGCTTTATCAAGACCATCTAGGAAACCAGAGTTGATGTGAAGACCGTCTTCTGTATAGGCTGCTTCCTCAACATTTCCACCTTCGAGAACTGGAATAATTTCTAAATCGAATTGCTTTGCAAATTCCCAGTCGCGGTCATCATGCGCAGGAACTGCCATAATAGCTCCCGTCCCATAGCTAGCAAGCACATAATCGGCAATCCAGATTGGAATTTCCTTACCATTAACTGGGTTCATGGCATAGCTACCAGTCCAGACACCTGTTTTTTCTTTGGCAAGATCTGTACGAGCAAGGTCAGATTTAAGGCTTGCTTGGTGTTTGTAGTCAGTAACGGCTTGAGCTTGTTCAGGACTGGTAATAGCATCAACAAGAGCATGTTCTGGCGCTAAAACAGCGTAAGTCGCACCAAATAATGTATCTGGACGAGTTGTAAATACGGTGAAATCTTTGTCTGTATCTTTTACTTTGAACGTTACATTTGCACCAGTTGATTTACCAATCCAGTTCCGCTGCATATCTTTGATAGATTCTGGCCAATCAAGGTCATCTAGATCTTCCAAGAGGCGTTCAGCATAAGCTGTGATTTTAAGCATCCATTGACGCATTGGTTTACGAACAACTGGATAACCACCACGTTCAGATGTACCATCGGGAAGGACTTCTTCGTTGGCAATGGCCGTTCCTAGTTCTTCAACCCAGTTAACTGGTACTTCAGCTTCGTATGCCAAACCTTTTTCATACAATTTTGTAAAAATCCACTGTGTCCACTTATAGTAGTTAGGGTCAGTTGTATTGACTTCACGATCCCAGTCATATGAGAAACCAAGGCTATTGATTTGACGTTTGAAGTTGGCAATATTTTCTGCCGTAAACTCAGCAGGATCATTTCCCGTATCCATTGCGTATTGTTCTGCTGGAAGTCCAAAAGCATCCCACCCCATTGGATGAAGGACATTATAGCCTTGCGCACGTTTGAAACGGCTAAGAATATCAGTTGCTGTATAGCCTTCTGGGTGTCCTACGTGAAGACCAGCGCCAGATGGGTAGGGGAACATATCCAACGCATAAAAGTTTGGTTTTGCACTATCTGTTCCTGTTTTGAACGTATGATTATCAGCCCAATAGGTCTGCCATTTTCTTTCAATTGATTTGTGATTATAAAAAGTCATTGATTCACTCCAATTTTGTGATGTTATTATTATACCATTTTTAAGCGATTTTAAAAGGCATAATTAGGGAAAAGCGTGCTTTGACTAACTGAATTTATTGTGTGACTAATCTCAATTAACTTTTGCTGGAGATTTTATTTTAAATTTTTTAAACTTCCCCCTTGACATGGAACGCGTTTCATCATTTATAATGAAGCCAAGCTAGCGAATTAACAGAAAAAGAGGATAAAATCATGACTATTAAACGTATTTTTACAGACATGGATGGCACATTGCTTAATTCCAAGGGGCAGCTTTCGAAAGATAACGCAAAAGCGATTCGCAAAGCAAATATTCCTCTTACTCTGGTTTCCGCGCGTGCTCCTATGGAGATGATGGAAGTCATTGAAACACTTAAACTGCAAGGCCCACAAGTTGCTTTTAACGGTGGCTTGATTTTCCAAATGAAAAACAAGATAATCCAACCACTTCATGTAAACATTATCCCCAAAAGAACTGTCCAGCAATTACTAACCACCATTCGGCAGTCCTTTCCTAAAGTCAGCCTCAGTTACTATGACATCAGCCATTGGTATTGTGATAAAATAGATAAAGGAATCCGTTTTGAATATGAGCTAACCCAGCAAGCTCCGACTCTTATCACTGATGCCAATCGATTTCTTCTGGGACAGGAGAACACTTTTAAACTAATGATGATTTCTTTCGAAGAAATAGAAATACAAACTTTAGAAAAAATGCTTCATTCTCTCAATTTAACGACTATTTCTATTCAGCGTTCTGGTAAATTCTACCTTGAAATTACCAGTAAACATGCTCAAAAGTCAAAGGGGATCCATTATATCTTAAAACGGGAAAATCTTGCAAAAATGGAAACCGCAGCTTTTGGAGACGGACACAATGATATTCCTATGTTAAAAACCGTAGGCTATCCCATTGTGATGGAAAACGCTTTCGATGAGATTAAATCATTAGCTTACAAAATTACCAAATCAAACGAACAAGATGGCGTTGGATATGGTATTCAAAAATTTATAAAGAAGGTCAATCATGGTCAACATTCGTCAAATCGCAAAAATAAGCGGTTATTCAGTTTCTAGCGTATCACGAGTTATCAATAATCATCCTTATGTTTCTAGTGAAACACGGGAAAAAATTCTGAAAGTCATGAAAGACTTGGATTATGCTCCAAGCATCGTAGCACAAGAACTCAGTTCTGGCAACACTTATAAAATTGGAGTAGTTATTCCGCACACTCGACACCCTTATTTTACGCAGCTACTAAATGGAATGATGGATGCTGCACAAGAAAGTCGATACAATTTACTGCTTTTACCTTCTCAATATGATATAGATCTAGAAATGTCTTACCTAGAACAATTGCGAGGGCATGGCTTTGACCATCTAATTTTTACTTCCAGAAGCGTTTCTTTAGAAACAATTATGTCCTATACAAAATATGGCAATATTCTTTGTTGTGAAGAAACGAACCAGTCCCAATTGAGTAGCGTCTATGTTGATCGAACAGCCGCTTCTATTGAAGCTTTCCGATGGCTACAAGAAAGAAATTTAGACAAGATAGCGTTACTCTTTACTCGGGCTGACAAAAAAAGCTTGACTTATCGCTCCATTCTTTCTGCATATAAAGAAGTCTTTCAAGAAAAGCAACCCCCCTTGATACTAGACGGAATTGCTTGCGAACAAGATGGATATGAAGCAGCACAACAATTGCAAAAACGACCAGAACTAACTTGCATTTTTACAAATGGGGATGATGTAGCAGCCGGTATTTCTCGCTACTACCAAGAGAAAAAATTAAAATTACCTTGTATCATTGGTCAAGAAAATCTTTTAGTTGGTCGATTGATGGGAATCCCTACCATTGACAATAAATCTTATCTCTTAGGACGCAAATGCTTCCAGCAAGCTATTTCTACTGAGAAGCGCACAATCGTTTTACAATCAGAATTTATTCCGCGATAAAATTTCAATCGTCAACAACAGATACAAAAATAAATATCACCGTTCTTAATATAAAAAGTTCTCAAATGAAAATTTGAGAACTTTTTATATTCTTATGCTACTAACAAACGTTGAAATTACCAAATAATCACGCGATCTTCTGGTTTACGCCACATGCCGTCGCCTTCTTTAACATCAAAAGTTGTAAAGAAATCATCAAAGTTTGGCAATTGAACATTCGTCCGAAGTTTTCCGGGAGCATGCACATCTACACTTGCTAGCATTTGCATATATTCTGGACGAGCTTTCATGCGCCAGATACGAGCAAAGTTGGTAAAAAATTCTTCCGCAGAGAAGTCAGCTTCTTTCTTAGCTGCTTCCAGCGCTGCCGCAATCCCACCGAGGTCTGCAATATTTTCTGAAACAGTCAGCTTCCCATTGACTTTAGCTCCGTAAGAATCTTGTCCGTCAAATTGCTCAATCACCTTCTGAGTCCGAGCTGTGAAAGCTTCGTAGTCTTCTGGCTTCCACCAATTTTTAAGGCTACCATGCTCGTCAAAGGAAGCACCGTTTGAGTCAAAAGCATGAGAGATTTCATGCGCAATTACTGCACCGATTCCGCCATAGTTTGCTGATGAAGATTGATGCAAATCATAAAAAGGTGCTTGAAGAATAGCGGCTGGAAAAACAATCTGATTTTGTTGTGGATCATAGTAGGCATTTACCAGATGAGCTGGCATGTGCCATTCACTGCGATCCACTTCTTTGTTCCATTTACTCCAAGTGTGTGCAATGGCTACTTTCGCTAAATTTTGAGCATTTTCAATTAAACCGAGCTGTTCATCAATCACTTTTTTCGCATAAGTTTCTGGCAATTTCTCTGGATAACCAATATGTGGAGTGATAACATTGAGTTTGACAATGGCCTTGTCCCGTGTCTCCTTAGCAAGCCAATCAGCTGTTTCTAAGCGTGATTTATAGACATCAATCATCGTCTTGACCTTATGTTCCACATCTGCTTTGGCTTCTGGTGAGAATTTCTCTTTTGCATACCAAAGACCGAGGGCTTGGTTATAAGGTGCTTGTGCTAGTTGATAAGCTGCTTTTTCTTTTGGACGAGCTTCTGGAACGCCTGAAATAGCACGCACATAGGTGCCTGAAAGGACGCGAATTTCTTCTGTTAGCAAGGAAGTCCATGCTCCAGTAGAGAATAATTTCAATGCTGCATGCAAATACTCCCAATTTTCTTCTGAATAATATTCCGCTGCAAACTCTTTCCAAAAACGCTCTTGAGGAACAATCACCTTGTCTGGGCTTTGTCCCAAAATCTCTGTAAAAATTGCATCAAGTGGCAATTCTGGAGCGAGCTTCGTGAAATCTGCCCAATCATAAGGGTGATATAACTTCACATATTCTGAAGTTTCTTCATTGGAAAGGACATACTTAGCTAATTTAGCATCTAATTCCAGATATTTATCCAAAATATCTTTTGTTTCTTCTGCTGAAAAGCCAAATTTAGGTAATAATTCTTCCTGCATCTTGCGCCAGATTGTCAGCAATTCCTTGCCTTTTTCATTTCCTTCTTCATAATAGGTCGTATCTGGTAAAATGATTCCAGGTGCATCGGCCCAGAGAACATTCATTTTAGCATTCATAAAGTCTGGCGCGACGTCAAAAGTAAAAGCATTCGGCTTTCCAGCCATTTCATACTCAGCAATCTTCGCTGCAAACTCCTTGAAAGAACTTAAAGCTTTATATTCTTCCACAAGCGGCATTGCAGGGGTCACTCCTGCTCGTTCCCGTCCGTCAAAATCTGCTACCAAACGGTGGTATTTCACAAAATTTTGCAAAATTGGATCTTCTGGAACATCTTGACCTGCTAACCATTTATCAGTTGTTGCTAGCATCAATTTTTCAATATCTTGATCCAAATCCATAAATCCACCTGTCACAGGCTTGTCCTCAGGAATCACAGCAGTTTTTTCCCATTCACCATTGACATAATTAAAAAAGTCATCTTGTAAACGTGTCATCTTGTTCTCGCTTTCATTGTTTTATCTTAATCCTATCAAAAAAGTTCTGAATAATCAAACTTTTATCAAAAGAGATTTTTATGCCAAACCTTACTTCTGATTTTTCTTAAAAATTCTAAAAATTAACTTGACTTAATTTTTATTTTAATGTATATTAACTGTAGGGGTGTATAAAATGATACGTATCGAAAATTTAAGTGTTTCTTATCAGGAAACACTTGCTCTCAATCAGATTTCTTTGGAAATCCAAGGCCCAACTATCATGGGAGTTATTGGTCCCAACGGAGCTGGTAAATCAACCCTTTTAAAAGGAATGTTGGGTATCATTGATCATGTTGGACAAACTTACCTTGATGATAAAGAATTCTCAAAAGTACTTAGCCATGTAGCTTATGTGGAACAAAAAATTCACATTGACTACAACTTTCCTATCAAAGTGAAAGAATGTGTGTCTCTTGGACTGTATCCAAAAGTGAAACTTTTCCACAGGTTAACAAATAAAGAATGGGAGAAGGTGACAAATGCACTATGCATTGTCGGCTTAGAGGATTATGCTGAACGCCAAATCAGCCAATTGTCAGGAGGGCAATTTCAACGGGTCTTGATTGCGCGCTGTCTAGTACAAGAAGCTGACTGTATCTTTCTGGATGAACCATTCGTTGGAATTGATTCAATCAGTGAAGAAATCATCATGACAACGCTACGCAGTCTAAAAGAACAAGGAAAAACGATTCTCATTGTTCACCATGACTTAGGAAAAGTCCCACATTACTTTGATCAAGTTTTAATTTTGAATAAAGAACTCATTGCCATTGGAGAAACTTCATCAACTTTCACAGAAGAAAACTTGAAAAAAGCCTATGGCTCTCAGCTTTTTGTGAATGGAGGTCTCTAATATGTTTTCAGAATTTATTGATGGACTACAAAATTTCCATTTTCTACAAAATGCACTGATTACGGCCATTGTCATCGGGATTGTTGCTGGAGCAGTTGGTTGCTTCATTATCCTAAGAGGCATGTCCTTGATGGGCGATGCCATTTCACACGCAGTCTTGCCAGGAGTTGCACTCTCCTTTATTTTAGGAATCAACTTCTTTATCGGAGCCATTGTTTTTGGACTTTTAGCTTCGGTCATTATTACTTATATTAAAGGAAATTCAATTATCAAAAGTGATACTGCCATTGGAATAACTTTTAGTTCCTTTTTAGCTCTTGGAGTCATTTTGATTGGAGTTGCTAATAGTTCAACCGACCTTTTCCATATTCTTTTTGGAAATATCTTAGCTGTGCAAGACATTGATATGTGGATTACAATTGGTGTAGGAATCGCTGTTCTAATTATTATTGGACTATTCTTCAAAGAATTATTGATTACATCTTTCGATCCACTTCTGGCAAAAGCGATGGGGATGCCAGTCAACTTTTATCATTATCTCTTAATGATTCTCTTGACGCTGGTTGCAGTTACAGCTATGCAAAGCGTGGGAACAATTTTGATTGTTGCTATGCTGATTACACCTGCTGCTACTGCTTATCTTTACGCTAACAGTCTTAAAACGATGATTATCTTGTCTTCTAGCTTGGGGGCAATTGCATCTGTCTTAGGACTTTTCATTGGCTATACCTTTAATGTTGCGGCTGGCTCAAGCATTGTACTGACATCCGCCATTATCTTTGCCATTAGTTTCTTTATCGCTCCAAAACAACGATTTAACAAACTAAAAAATAAACCCAAGCTAAAATAAAATTAGTATTTCATTTATTAAAGGAGAACCTTATATGAAAAAATTAGGTTTTATCGCCGTTCTGTTTTTAGCCATCGTCGGGCTTTCTGCCTGCGCTGGTCAAAAAGGAACTTCTACCAACAAATCTTCAAAATTGAATGTTGTTGCTACCAACTCGATTATCGCTGATATTACCAAAAATATCGCTGGTGATAAAATCAATCTGCACAGTATCGTTCCTGTTGGAAAAGATCCACATGAATACGAACCATTACCAGAAGATGTGAAAAAAACATCAAAAGCTGATTTGATTTTCTACAATGGTATCAATTTGGAAACCGGCGGAAATGCTTGGTTTACAAAATTGGTCAAAAATGCGAAAAAGACTGAGAACAAAGATTACTATGCTGTAAGTAACGGAGTGGATGTTATCTATCTGGAAGGTCAAAATGAAAAAGGGAAAGAAGATCCTCATGCTTGGCTCAATCTTGAAAACGGAATTATTTATGCTAAAAACATTGCAAAACGTTTGATTGAAAAAGATCCTAAAAACAAAGAAACTTATGAAAAGAATCTGAAAGCTTATACTGCAAAACTCGAATCATTAGACAAGGAAGCAAAAGCAAAATTTAAGAATATTCCTGCTGAAAAGAAAATGATTGTTACCAGCGAAGGCTGCTTCAAATACTTCTCTAAAGCCTACGGCGTACCTTCTGCTTACATCTGGGAAATTAACACAGAAGAAGAAGGAACTCCAGATCAAATCAAAACATTGGTTGAAAAACTTCGTAAAACAAAAGTGCCATCACTCTTTGTTGAAAGTAGTGTTGATGACCGTCCAATGAAGACTGTTTCAAAAGATACAAAAATTCCAATTTATGCCAAGATTTTCACTGATTCAATCGCTGAAAAAGGTGAAAAAGGTGATAGTTATTACGACATGATGAAATGGAATTTGGATAAAATTGCTGAAGGTCTTAGCAAATAAGAAATGGAAAAAGGAGCCGGAATTGATTGCCAGTTCCTTTTTACTTGAATTTTCCTTAAATAGCCAATACTTCATTCTACTAAGCAAATGGCTAACGGCTGTATTCTTCAGGTATTTTTGGTATACTTAATACGATAAGGAGTAAACAACATGACCCCAAACAAAGAAGATTACCTCAAATGTATTTACGAGATTGGTACGCATAGTCAAAAAATTACAAATAAAGAAATTGCTGCTCAAATGCAAGTATCTCCTCCAGCTGTCACAGAAATGATTAAAAAGATGATTGCTGAAAAATTAATTATCAAAGACAAGATTAAGGGCTATTTATTAACCAATCTTGGTCTTCACCTTGTCTCTGAACTATATCGCAAACATCGTTTAATTGAATACTTTCTAGTGCATAATTTACAATACACTACAACAGATCAAATCCATGAAGAAGCGGAAGTCTTAGAACACACTGTTTCAGAATTATTTGTCGAGCGATTGGAAAAAATGTTGGATTACCCAGAAACTTGTCCTCATGGCGGGACCATTCCCCAAAAAGGTGAATTACTGGTTGAAAAATACCAGTTAACGTTAAACCAAGTCCAAAATGCTGGAGTCTATCGCTTAGCAAGAGTTCATGATGAGTTTGAATTATTAAAATATTTGGAAAAACACGATTTACATCTGGGAGATACGCTGATTCTGGAGCAATACGATCCTTATGCTCAACTATATTTGCTCAAAGTAAATGAAAAAGAGCTGCAAATCAATTCAACGATTGCCCAACAACTTTATGTGGAAACGCTCTAAAAGGAAGCGGGACTGTCAAAGCTTCTAACATCAGTACATTAGAGGTCACTCAACTACTTCGTATTGAGTTTTATTCTAGAAAGTAACCGAGTCTGGAACACTTTTGTTCCAGACTCGGTTTTATTTATCATTTTCTCAACGATTCTTCGTATCTAACACAATCGTCACCGGTCCGTCATTGATTAACTCAACCTGCATATCAGCTGCGAAAACACCTGTTTTAACAGGTATTTCTCGACCTAGCAATTCGTTAAAATCATCATACAATTGACTAGCCAAGTCTGGTTGAGCAGCGCCTGTAAAAGCTGGACGATTCCCTTTTTTTGTATCTGCGTAAAGGGTAAATTGAGAAATAGAGAGAATTTCTCCTTTCACATCTTTGACAGATAAATTCATTTTATCTTCTTTATCTGAAAAAATCCGCATATTGGTAATTTTTCTTGCTGCATATGCTACATCTTCTTGAGCATCATCTGGTGCTACACCGACTAGTAACAGCAGTCCTTGCTGAATCTGATTGTAAAGTTCGCTATCAATTGATACCGAAGCTCGCTTCACACGCTGAATCACTATTTTCATTTTGAACTTCCTATTTTTATATTGAGAAAAAATCACAAGAGATTGCTTGAGTAGAATCTTTCTGCTCTGCTGTTCTCACTTAGCCATTTGTCCGTTTAACCGAATAGACTTCCGGCACACTCTTAATCTTATCAACTACTGTTGTCAGCATAGATAGATTAGCAATTCCGAAAGAAACATGGATATTGGCAAATTTCATATCTTTGGTTGGCTGTGCATTGACGGTGGAAATATTTTTGGTTGTGTTGGACAAGACTTGCAAGACATCATTCAAAAGGCCAGTGCGATTGAGACCATATATATCAATGTGAGCAGTGTATTCCTTAACAGAACTATTGTCTTCCCATTCGACATCAATCAAGCGCTGCTCATAATTTTCCTGCGCTCGTAGATTCATACAGTCCTTACGATGAATGGCAACCCCGCGCCCCTTTGTAATGTACCCGACAATCTCATCACCAGGAACTGGATTACAACATTTGGCAATCCGTATCAAAAGCCCTGACGCACCTTGGATAATGACGCCGCCCTCATGTTTGACCTTGAGGGTGTCCTTGTTTTCAACCTTGACTTCACCGCCCTTAACAAGCTCTTCTGCTTCAGCTCTTGCTTTAGCACGCTCTTCTTCACGGCGTTCTCTTTCTGTCAAACGATTAAAAATCGAAACAGCACTAACTTCACCAAAACCAATCGCCGCAAAAAGAGTTTCTTCTGTTTTGTAACTCGTTTTTTGCAGGACTTCTTCCATGTGTCTTTTGTCCATGTATTTGTTAGCCACATAGCCATTTTCTTGAAATTGTGCTTGCAGAAGTTCTCGACCTTTAGAAATGGATAATTCCTTGTCTTGATTTTTGAAAAATTGACGAATTTTATTGCGTGCCTTGCTAGTCTTAACAAGGTTAATCCAGTCACGACTCGGTCCAAAGGAATTGGAACTGGTAATAATCTCAACTTGGTCCCCTGTTTTTAACTTCGTAGTCAAGGGCACCATGCGACCATTTACCTTTGCACCAACCGCTTTTTCACCCACTTTTGTATGGATTTCATAGGCAAAATCAATCGGTCCTGAGTCTTTTGGCAGCGAACGAACAGCACCATCCGGCGTGAAGACATAGATTTCTTCAGCAAGGTAATTTTCCTTGACGGAATCCACAAAATCCTGTGCATCATTGGACTGGTCTTGGAGTTCCATCATCTCCTTAATCCAATTCATCCCAATCGCCGATTCTTTGCTATCAACCTGCCCTTTAATACCTTTTTTATAGGCCCAGTGTGCAGCAACTCCGTATTCTGCCACTTCGTGCATTTCTTTGGTCCGAATTTGAAACTCAATCGGTCCCTTAGGCCCATAGACGGTCGTATGGATTGACTGGTAACCATTTGCCTTGCGATTAGCAATATAATCTTTAAAACGTCCGGGCATTGGTCGCCAGAGTTCATGAATGTAGCCCAACATAGCATACACATCACTTTGCGTATCTAAAATGCAACGAATAGCGATCAAGTCATAAATCTCATCAAAACGCTTTTTCTTGTCCTGCATTTTCCGATAAATGGAGTAAATATGTTTAGGACGACCATAGATTTGCCCATGAAGATTACGATCAGATGCATAGGTTTCAATCTTGCGAACCACTTCGTCAACTAAATCCTCACGTTCCCGACGTTTTTCCTTCATCAGGTGGGAAATCTTATAAAACTCTGTCGGATTCAAATATCGAAAAGCCAAATCTTCTAGTTCCCATTTGACGCTCGAAATCCCCAAACGATGAGCTAATGGAGCATAAATTTCCATGGTTTCGCGTGAGATGCGTTCCTGTTTGTCTTTGCGCAGGTGCTTAAGTGTTCTCATATTGTGCAAACGGTCTGCTAGTTTCACCAAAATGACACGGATATCCTTGGACATCGCCATTAGCATTTTGCGGTGGTTTTCAGCCAACTGTTCCTCGTGAGACATATACTTGACTTTACCAAGTTTGGTCACACCATCGACAATCACGCGCACATCATGTCCAAATTCGCCTTCCAAATCGTCCAAAGTTGCAGCTGTGTCTTCTACAACATCATGTAAAAAACCGCAAGCGACACTGACCGCATCCAACTTTAGCTTAGCTAAAATCCCTGCCACTTGAATCGGATGGATGATATATGGCTCACCTGATTGGCGAAATTGCCCCCGATGCCGATCTACCGCATAAAAAAGAGCTTTTTGAATCAAGGTGACGTCTTCTGATGATAAATATTTTCTAGTAAGAGCGACCACTTGATCGCCCGTCAAATTCACTTCTTTTGGCATTTTCTCTCTCCAGTTCTTCCTACCATTTTATCATTTTTAGACCGATATGAAAACAAGGAAATACAGAAGAAAGCAATAGAATCATAAGAAATACCTAAAAGCTGCAGATTCAATACCATTTCCCCAATACTAGGAAAAAGAACAGGGCACCATTTCAGGTAAAAAGCCCGCCTTTAAATAGGCGGGTTGTGATGGAAGAAGTGATGTTTTTCAGTATGCAACATATCTCCGATAAATTCAACATAAGCATAAATGAGATAGCAAGCTGATACAATACCTAGCATAGCAATCAACAACTCAAATAAGGTAGATAAAGACATGATGAACCTCCTCTCCTTATCAAGCAAAAGCATTTTTCGTCATCTAGCTAGCAAATTTGTTCCTGTACTTCCATCCTTTCTAGCTAAGCTAGATATTTCACTTATATTATACCAAAGTTAGGAGTTAAGAACAATAAAGACCAGCCCTATTAATGAAACTTTCCGACTACATCAACTCTGTCAGTACACTGACTGCACTGAGTGCGTAAAGTGGAGCTGTCTCTGTCCGCAGGATACGTGGGCCTAGCCCTGTAAGTATAGCTCCTACCTCTTCCAATGTAGCAATTTCTGCTGGAGACAGGCCACCTTCTGGACCAAAAATAAATAAAATCCGACTTCCTTTTTTGAGTTCTGTCACAGCCTTGACCAAAGCAGCAGACTCTCCCTCTTTAGCAGATTCCTCATAAGCTACAATAATACGGTCAAACTGGCTTAAACAATCTAAAAAATCAATTTTCTTCTCGAAAAGTCGAACTTCTGGTACCCAATTGCGTTTGCTCTGCTCTGCTGCTCCCAAAACAATCTTCTCTAGTTTGTCTGCTTTTTTAGCAAGTTTCTTACCGTCCCACTTGGTAACAGACCAGTCGGCCGGAAAGGACCAGATAGCAGCTGCACCCAGTTCCGTCGTTTTCTGAGCTACCCATTCCAGCTTGTCTCCTTTGGGAAAGCCAGAAGCAATCGTCACATGAATCGGCAGCTCCGCGTTGTCTGGTAAATCTTCTACCAGATTCAGCACATGGCGCTCTCTATCTGCAACTCTTGCTAGGCGTTTAATACCATCCTCAAAAACCAGTACTACCTCATCATCTTCTACCAAACGCATAACAGAAAACATATGCTTCACTGTATCCTTGTCCCTCACAGTCAGTGGGGATTGGACGACTCCCTCGATAAAATACTGCTGCATTTAGCCTCCTATCACGCCGGAAATATCCTGTGTTTTCTTAAATACACAAGCATTCCATTCGCCCTGAATCATATGTGTTTCCATGAAAAATCCTGCCGCTTCCGCTGACTCGCGCACCATTTCCCACTTCTCAGAAATAATCCCACTCATAATCAGATAGCCTTCATTCTTGAGCAAGTGGTATGCATCATCAGTCAGATTTACCAGAATATCCGCTAAAATATTGGCTACAATGACATTCGCTTTAATATCCACACCCCGCAAGAGATCGCCAGTAGCTACCTGAATATTCTCCATATTTGCATTCAGTTCAATATTTTCCTGCGCCACACGTACAGCTATTTCGTCTAAATCATATGCATAAATCTTTTTTGCACCCAAGAGTGAGCTCGCTATAGAAAGGACTCCACTACCCGTCCCTACATCCAGCACCGTCTCACCACCTCGTAGTACTTGTTCTAAGGCAAAGAGACTCATCTTGGTCGTTGGATGAGTCCCTGTGCCAAAGGCCATGCCGGGATCTAGCTTGATAATCTTCTCACCAGCTGTCGCCTCGTAGTCCGTCCAAGATGGCACGATAGTCAAATCATGGGTAATTCGAGCTGGTTCAAAATATTTTTTCCAATTGTCCACCCAATCTTGCTCTGCCAATTCTTGCTGAGTCAAACAGACCTGACCCGTTTCTAAGCCAAAGTCTGTCAGCTCTTTCAGCCGGGCGTGGACCTGGGCCTTGACCACCTCCATATCTACCGTATCAGGATAGTAGCCAGTGATTCGGACCTGTTTCTCTTGCTTAACCTCTGGGAAAATCTCCCCATAGATACCCACCTGCCCCAGATAATCTGCGCTGTCATCGATAGCCACACCCTGACTGCCCAGCTCAATCAGAATATTGGCTGTCGCTTCCTCGGATTCCCTATCTACCTCAATCGTTAACTCCTGCCATGTATCCATTATTCACTCCTTATTTCACTCAATTGTTTTGGTCATATAAACCATATCCATATCCTCTTTTTCCGGCTTGATATGGGTTTTCCGGTAGCCATTTTTCTCATAAAAGACCACCATACCCTCATCCTGCAAGACAGTGCACAAATCCCATTGTTTGGCAGCTGAGAACTGTTCCTCTACAAGTTTCAAACCTGCTGAACCAATTCCCCGGCCTTGATAATCGGGCAGAATCGCCGCTGTTCCCAGCCAACACTCTGTCTGCTCATCGTTGGTCTGGATACGGATAAACCCACACACTTCCTCATCATCCTTGACAAAATAATAAAAGCTATTAGGACGTTCTGCCAGCTTCCACTGGATGCGCTCCCGCTCTTCCAGATAAGGATCATACTCATCCTGATATTTGTCATAAACTGCCTTAAAAGCAGCTCGCTGAATACTGACAATGGTTTCTAAATCTGTAGCTTCTGCTTGTTCTATATAAATCATCTTTGAACCTCCTCCAAATAATCTCTCAATCTACTTTTCAACTGTGGAATGACGTTTTCGTCTGCTAATAATTCTTCTATATTTACCAATTTGTAGCCCTGTCCTTCATTACCAAAGACAATCTGATCAATCTCCTTCTGGCTAATCACTCCCACTATAAACACAGAGGTCTTAGCCGGATTGACAATGCCTTGGTAGGCTTTGACCCAAAGAATTGAGCTTTCCTTAATCGTAATGCCTAATTCCTCAAAAACTTCTCGCTTGATACACTCAAAAGGCGTTTCTTCCTTTTCTCTCCCACCGCCAGGAAAATCCCACATATTGGGCCAAGGAATGGTTGGAATATCGTCTCGCAAGATAGTCAGCAGCTTATCATCACATATCAAAGCAATCTTGCAGCCAGAAAATTCCATCTGTTTTTGCAGTAAATCTAGTCCTTCTGCATTTTCCATAAGCACCTCCTAGTACCTCGGATATGAATAAAATTCTGTCTCTTTCAAATCTGCTCTGGCTTTTTCAAAAGCTTTATTATTCCAAACAATTTCAAATTCCTCTGCCGCTGGATCTGCCAGAAAATCCATGAGAGCATCTAATCCCTCTTCGGCTGTCTGCTTCAAAAAATCCACAAAGTAGGTCAAGAATTCACGAGACAAACCTTTTTTGGGCTCGTAAGGGACAACTGTTAGATAATCCTCTGTTTCAAAGTGAGACTTAGCAGGATTATAAAAAAGAACGCTTTCTTCAAAGAAAATGTCTTCTGTGCTACTTTCTCCATCCACATCTAACAGTTCGATGCCATTTGCATTTTGTACTTCTAAGAGAAAGGACACTTTTACGGCATGATTCTTCTTATCCCAGTTTATCTCATAGTCAAATGGAAAGCATTGCCCCATTTCTTCATTTAATATATCCAAAAATCCATATTTAACCATAGCCAGCCTCTCTCCAATCCTTTAAAATGTGTTAAAATAGATACAACTATAGTAACATAAATCAGAACAGTTGAAAAGAATACCAGTAAGGAGGAAAACGTATGCCAGAAAATTTAGCTATCCGCATGCGACCTAAAAATATTGATCAGGTCATCGGTCAGAAACATCTGGTCGGCGAAGGAAAAATTATTCGTCGCATGGTGGAAGCCAATCGTCTGTCTTCTATGATTCTCTACGGACCGCCCGGCATCGGTAAGACTTCCATTGCTTCTGCCATCGCTGGTACTACAAAATTTGCTTTTCGGACCTTTAATGCTACCGTTGATAGTAAGAAGCGTCTGCAAGAGATTGCGGAAGAAGCCAAGTTCTCTGGTGGTTTGGTGCTACTTTTAGATGAGATTCACCGCTTGGATAAGACCAAGCAGGACTTCCTCCTCCCTCTGTTAGAAAACGGTCTAATCATCATGATTGGTGCCACAACAGAAAATCCTTTTTTCTCCGTCACTCCCGCTATTCGCAGCCGGGTACAGATTTTCGAGCTGGAGCCTCTGACAAATGACGATATTAAACAAGCTATTCAAACAGCCTTGGCAGACACCGAACGAGGTTTTGATTTTCCTGTCCAATTAGATGATGACGCACTGGACTTCATTGCCACTTCCACGAATGGAGATCTGCGCTCAGCCTTTAATTCTCTAGATTTAGCAGTCCTCTCTACCTCAGCGGATAATTCAGGCGTTCGCCATATCACTCTAGATATTATGGAAAACAGCCTACAAAAGAGCTACATCACTATGGACAAGGACGGGGATGGTCACTATGACGTCCTGTCCGCCTTACAGAAGTCTATTCGGGGGTCTGATGTCAATGCCAGTCTCCATTATGCAGCTCGCTTGATTGAAGCTGGAGACCTCCCCAGCCTCGCACGACGCCTGACGGTCATTGCTTATGAAGACATTGGTTTGGCAAATCCCGATGCTCAGATTCATACAGTGACCGCACTTGAAGCCGCTCAAAAAATTGGGTTCCCAGAAGCTCGCATCCTCATTGCCAACATTGTCATTGACCTAGCACTTTCTCCTAAGTCCAACTCGGCCTACGTAGCCATAGACAAAGCACTCTCTGACTTGCGCCAGAACGGAAATCTCGCTATCCCTCGCCATCTACGAGACGGTCACTATGCTGGCAGTAAGGAGCTGGGAAATGCCCAAGATTACAAATATCCACATAACTATCCTGGTAATTGGGTACAGCAAAACTATCTTCCTGAAAAAATAAAAAATGCCGATTATTTCACTCCGAACGAAAATGGAAAGTACGAACGAGCCCTTGGAATGACTAAAAATAAGATTGATCAACTCAAAAACCACTAAAAAATTGTGGTATCGTTTGCAAAAAATCAATTTTTTCTCTTGAATTTTTCAAAAATTGTGGTATCATAATTATAGAAACGCTGTGGTGTACGACTTCACACTTAAGTGTTGACCGACTATTTTTTGTATTATTAGGGAAACAAAAGACTTCTAACAGCTTGCAGGCCGTTTCACGCGGAAGCAGCTTCAGTTAGAGCGAGTTGCCCACCTGCTTAATTGCGCGGGTTCAATACAAATCGTGAAAGTTCGGCACCAATACAGCTTTTTTATTGCCTCCTTAGCTCAGTTGGTAGAGCAGTGGACTCTTAATCCATGGGTCACAGGTTCGAGCCCTGTAGGGGGCATAATAAAATTTAAGTAGAAAGCCTATATGATAGGCTTTTTTGTTGTTCTCACTTATAATCTTCTAACCTTGTTATAGTTACAAAAGATAATAAAACAGCCTTTTTTGTTCCACAAAAAGCCATACTAAAATTCTCAAACTATCTATTTCCTTTCTTGACATCTCCCATCAAAAGAGTTAAAATGCTTTCATTCTCAAACTATACTATATAGGGGATGTAGATATGAAATTTTCTAATCGTTTATTGCTATTTCTTGCAGGAACTGTTCTTGCTTTATTAACACTTTTTCTATTTACAGATCCAGCAGCTAATCTTGTTGCTTACAGCTGGTGGATTGCATTTGGTTTATTGGTTGCTTCTATAGCGGCTATTTTAAGCTATTTCTCTGTGCCAAAAGAGCTTCGCTCACCTATTTATCTTTTCCAAAGATTATCAACCTGCTCTTAGCTCTTTACCTCGTTGCCTATGGATTGTGACCTTACCTGTCATCATTCCAACCATTTTAGGAATTTGGTTAATTGTAGAAGCCATTATTGCTTTCTTTAAAGGTAATTGTCTAAGACTGATTTTCTCTGCTATTGGCAATCACATCATGTGGGTGGCGCTACTTGTATTTCTGCTTAGATTAGTCATTTTGTTCAATCCAATAGCTACAAGCGTCTTTGTCATTTATGCCGTTGCTTTTGCATTTTTAATTGCTGGTTTTAGCTATATCGTTGATGCCTTTCGTAAATAATCTAGCTGCCATTTTGGGCATATTAAAATAGCTGGGAAGTTACATTCTCAGCTTTTTCATATCTTATTTGTCGCTTTTCGCATTCCATTCAGCATAGAATTGATCTAAGTATTCTTCCAAAAAGCGATGTCTACTTTCTGCCATTTTTTGAGCAGCAGCGGTATTCATCATGTCTTTTAATTTGAGTAATTTCTCATAGAAATGCATGATAGCTGAACTCTTCCCAGTACGATATTCTTCCAATGTCATGTTTTCTCTCGGCTGCAAATCTGGATCGTGAATCGGTCTCCCTATATGACCTGAATAAGCCATAGCTCGCGCTATTCCAATCGCTCCAATCGCATCCAATCGGTCGGCATCTTGAACAATTTTGCCCTCCAAAGTGCTGATATTCTTCTGTTGATGATCACCTTTAAATGACATTGTTGAAACAATCTCTAACACATGAGCTATTTCCGCCTCTGAAGCCTGATGATTCTGTAGCCATTGCTCAACCTTTTGCAAGCCCACTTCTTCACTCTCATTTAACTTCCCGTCAGCTATATCATGTAGCAAGGCAGCTAGCTCACAAATAAAAACATCTGCTCGTTCTTGTTTGGCAATTTCTACAGCAATATTTGTGACACGTACAATATGCCACCAATCATGTCCGCTTGTTTCGTCTTTCAGTTCAGCATAAGCAAAATCTCTAGCTTCTTGAAGAATTTTCGTTTGTCGATCAGCTATCATCTGTCTCTCTTTTTTATTGATGTATACAAAAATCTCGAAGCTATTTCGAAACTTTCTTGATTAGCCTCATTTTTCAAGCCCAATTGTTTTCATTTTTTGTTGAATTTGTTGGTAGACGTGATTCCAGTCATTTGGATTTGCAATATCTAAATCATCCGTTGCAATTCTCATTTTAGGACTGTAGTTGTAATCCTCATACCAATTTTGATAATGCTTATAAAGCAGTTGATAGTAGTCAGCTAGTCCATTTTCTTCATTTGGTTGCTCATAATTGCGACCGCGTTTTTTGATATTGTTCATAATATGGTCGAAACTACCATCTAAATAAATCAACAAATCTGGCGCTTTCTTAGGCAGACCTTGGATTTCTTCCATCATATTGTCCAAAAGTTCCAAGTAGATATCATACTCTTGCTCACTGATACTTCCCTTGAGTGTATTGATATAAGTAAACAAAGCGTCTTCATAAATAGAACGATCTAGAATATTATTGTCGTCATGATAAGCCGCTTTGATCATTTTAAAGCGTTTATTTAGAAAATAAATCTGCAAAGCAAAGCCATATTTATCTGGGTCTTCATAATACTTATCCAAAATAGGATTTTCTTCTACCGGTTCAAAAAATGGCTGCGTTCCTAATTCCTCGGCTAATCGATAAGTGTAGGTCGTCTTACCTACCCCAATCATGCCCGCTAAAATAATCACTATCTTCCTGCACCTCCAAAATCTATCTAATATCAGGTCATCAGCTTCAATAAAAACACCATATATTGTGCTAAAAAAAATAATAACACAATATATTGATGACGTCAAGATATAAAACTTCTAAATGTACAAACAAAAACAACCTTGTAAGAAGAAACACGATCAACTCTAGTACAAGTGTTATTTTTAGTATTCTCCATTTGTGACAGTAAATTTAATATGCGAATAATCTTTTTCTAAATCTTTCCCCTTCAAAAAAGCTACTGCATCTTTTTTTATCTGAATGAGGTCAATTCCTTGTGCCTGTGCTGCAAAAACACAACCACAATAGCATTGTCGATAAATGTCGTACTCTTCACACATTTCAACCGAGCGTTTATAACCCTGATTTTTCTTGAAATCACTAGGAAGATACTGCGTTGCATAAACTTTCTGTACTTCTATTCCAACACTATTGATCGTCTGCGAATTTTTATGAGGACTGATGGTCAGGGCGCTTCCAAAATAGTCAAATCCCAAATCAACAGCCACTTGTGCTGTCTTATCTAAGCGATAATCATAGCAAACTTTACAACGATCGCCACCTTCCGGCTCTTCTTCCAAGCCATGTACTGTCCGGAAAAATTCCTGTGGCTCATAGGGAGCTTCTAAGTATCGAACATGATTACCAGTATTTTCATTGAAATCATGAACAAATTTTTGTGCAACATAGGCACGGCGCTGATATTCTGCCTTAGGGTGAATATTTGAATTAGCAAAATAAACCGTCACATCCGCATACTGGGTCAAATACTCCAGAGTATAGGTCGAACAGGGTGCACAACAGGTATGCATCAAAATCGTAGGACGCTTCTGATCTGATTCCCAAACTTTGACCATTCGCTGCATGACACGATCATAGTTTATTTTTTGGTTGGGATTCATTTTACTCAGAATTTCTTCAACATCAATCATTGTTTTCTCCTTAGAAATGTATCACTATTTTACCACAGAAAAGGAGCGGAGACAAATAGACAAAAGAGAATAACTTTTTCAAACAGCACTAATTTATCAAGCAAGAAAAATAAAGTTCTGGTTCTTTTGGCTCTCTTTGTATTGATCGTACATATACCCCAGCTAAAAACTTTTAAAAAAAAGTGAGTTTGGATTTATCAAATCCAAACTCACTTCGCTTTTTATATCCTTCAAAAGCACGTTTGCGCTTCAACATAAAAGCAATCTCGTGCAACATTAAACATCGTTAAGAGCTGTATGAGAAAAACAAATCTTCTCTTATTCATCAAATAATTCGTTGATTTTCTAGCTTGTTTTACTCTTTAAACTCTCTATATCTTAAATTACATCATGCCACCCATCATGCTTGGATCCATTGCTGGAGCTGGGCTAGCTGGTTCTGGTTGGCTAGCAACAACTGCTTCTGTTGTTAAAATAAGGCTAGCTACTGACGCAGCATTTTGAAGGGCAGAACGAGTAACCTTGACTGGGTCAATGATCCCTGCTTCAATCATGTTGACCCATTCACCAGTTGCAGCATTAAAGCCTGTACCAACTTCAGAGTTTTTCAAACGGTCAATGACGATCGAGCCTTCAAATCCTGCATTGATAGCGATTTGTCGAATAGGTTCTTCCAAAGCACGAAGAACGATATTACGACCTGTTGCTTCATCACCTGATAAGTCTAAGGCTTCAACAGCATTTAAAACATTCACAAAAGCTGTTCCACCACCTGAGACAATTCCTTCTTCAACAGCGGCGCGAGTTGCATTGAGGGCATCTTCAATGCGGAGTTTCATTTCTTTGAGTTCTGTTTCTGTTGCAGCACCCACTTTGATGACTGCCACACCACCTGACAATTTTGCTAAACGTTCTTGTAGTTTTTCTTTGTCAAATTCAGATGTAGCACTTTCAATTTGCGATTTAATGACAGCCACGCGGTTAGCAATCGCTTCAGCAGCTCCTGAACCTTCCACAATCACTGTGCTATCTTTGTCGACAGTCACTTTTGAGGCTTGTCCAAGTGCTTCAATGGTTGCATCTTTCAATTCTAGACCAAGATCTTCTGTAATCACTATACCGCCAGTCAAAATCGCAATATCTTCTAACATAGCCTTACGACGGTCTCCGAATCCTGGCGCTTTCACAGCGACTACATTGAAAGTACCACGGATTTTGTTCAACACAAGAGTTGGAAGAGCTTCACCGTCTACATCATCTGCGATAATCAATAATGGACGACTAGTCTTCAAGATATTTTCCAACAAAGGAAGAATTTCTTGGATATTAGAAATCTTCTTATCTGTAATCAAGATATATGGATTATCTAAATCAGCAACCATTTTTTCATTATCTGTTACCATGTATTGAGAAAGATAGCCACGGTCAAACTGCATACCTTCCACAACATCAAGCTCTGTTTCCATTCCTTTAGACTCTTCAATGGTGATGACACCGTCGTTGCCAACTTTTTCCATAGCTTCAGAAATGTATTCTCCGACTTTTTCAGAACGTGATGAGACAGCTGCAACTTGCGCAATCGCTTCTTTATTAGAAACTGGAACAGAATTTGCTTTTAAAGCTTCAACAGCTGTTGCAACAGCTGTTTCAATACCACGACGAATGCCAATTGGGTTTGCACCAGCCGTTACATTTTTGATTCCTTCGCGGACAATGGCTTGGGTCAAGACAGTCGCAGTAGTTGTTCCGTCACCAGCGATATCATTAGTTTTTGAAGCAACTTCTGACACCAACTTAGCGCCCATATTTTCAAAATGATCTTCGAGTTCAATTTCTTTTGCAATAGTCACACCGTCATTTGTGATGAGTGGTGAGCCAAATGATTTTTCAAGAACAACATTGCGTCCTTTAGGTCCTAAGGTTACTTTAACGGTATCTGCCAAAATATCAACACCACGTACCATAGCACTTCTTGCATCTGCTGAAAATTTAATATCTTTTGCCATTTTTACAATTCCTCTTTCTATAAATGTTTAATTTATTCAACAATCGCTAGAATATTTGTCTCATTGACAACGAGATACTTTTCTTCGCCGTCTTTGACTTCAATTCCTGCATGGCTTTCAACGAGAACAGTATCATCGGCCTTCACGTTTGGAGCAACGAGTTCACCGTTGAGCGTACGAATTCCTTCCCCGACAGCTATAACTTTTGCCGTCTTCGTTGCATCTTGTCCTGCTCCTGCAATGACAAAGCCACCAACTTTTTGTTCTCTTTCTTCTACTTTTAGGACCACACGGTCGCCTAATGGTTTAAGCATTTGTTTACCTCCAATATCTTGTTTTAGCACTCTATATACACGAGTGCTAATATTTACATTTTCTATTGTATCACTTGGTCAGAAATAGTCAAGAAAAAAACTCTGTCAAATGACAAAGTTTTTAAGGGGAAAGCAAATAAGTTTTTATTAGACCAATCTTAATTTTTCTTCAAAATCGTCAATAACTTTTTTAAGATTCAAGCGTCCTTTATAAATACCATAACCAAAGACAAGCATTGCTAGAATCCCTAGTACCGCTAGGATCGTTCCAGCAATAAAGGCAATAAAATTGGTCTGACGGAAGAAATAAACCAGAACAAGACCGATACTAGCAATAGTAAAGAAGAGACTAAACCAACGCCCTAGATTTTCAATCATGTGTTTTTGGTATTGAATTTCCGTTTCATATCCTTGAATCAATTCTTGTTCTGTCATATTTTTCTCCTATTTAGTATTTCAATCCTGGGTTGAAGAAGCCAACCAATACACCAAGGAAAGCAATTACTACAAGAAGCAACATTACTTTGATAGGTGAGAGATTTTTCTTAGCCATTAACCACCAGCAAAAGACGATAAACAAAGCTGTCAATAAACCTGGATAAACACCGTCTAATTGGCTTTGTAAAACCAAGAAGGCTTTCCCTGAAGAATCTTTCAATTTGAAAGCTGTCTTAACAGGTACCCATGTCGCTGCAACCGCACCGATGACCATACCACCAATGATAGACACCGACTTACGGATAGCTTGTCCTTGAGGGCCTACAAGAAATTCAACTGCTTTATCTCCTAGTTCGTACCCTTTAAAGTAGGCGAATTTCATACCAAAGTAGGCGAGCAAGTTCCAAACCACGATATAGAAAATCGCACCAAGTGGTGAACCACCATTTGACAAACCGAGAGCAATACCTAGTATAATCGGAATCAAGGTACCAACAATCAGTGAATCACCAATTCCTGCAACAGGTCCCATGAGACCAGCACGAAGACCGTTGATTGTTTCATCATCTACTCCATCAGCCCCATTCGCACGCGCTTCTTCTAAACCTGCTGTAATCCCTACAATCAATGCACCTAATTGCGGCTCCGTGTTAAAGAATGCGGTGTAGGTGTGCATTGCTTTTGCTTGATCTTCTTTTTTAGAATATAATTCTTCCACAATTGGTAGCATTGAAGCCAGATATCCAAAGGTTTGCATGTGTTCTTGTGAGAAGCAAGTTAAGTTCCCATAATACCAATGATGAAAAGATTTTCCTAATGTTTTTTTCGTTAATTTAACCATTTTAAATATCCTCCTCATCGTCATCATCAAAACTTGCACTGGCAGCCGCTTGTGCTCTTACATTTTTTGCCATTTGAATTTCATAGAATAATACTGCAAAGATTAATGAAATGACTGCACAAGATACAAGGTTAAGTCCTAATGAAGCTGCTAAAGTAAATCCAACAAAGAATGGAATGAAATCAACAGCTTTTTCAACGATTTGTTTCAAGAGGATAGCAATTCCGACACATGGAAGGAGAGAGCCGACCGTAAAGAGAGTTTTCATTGGAATACCATCCAATGGAAGAGCTGTTTTTAAAGCAGTAACAGCATCAGCACCTAATTTACACATAATAAGCGTTGGCAAGAATGAGAATACTAAATGGGAAATCCATGGGAAGCCCCAGTCTACCACATATAAGCGTTTAAATTCACCTTTTTCAACAGCTTTCCAGCCAATATGTTGCCAAAGTAGATTCATAGTAGCTGTACCATAGAAAAGAACTGTACCGACTGTACCAACGAGTGTTCCCATTGATTTAGCCAAGTTAGCAGCATCTGCAGAGTCAAGTGATAGTCCTTGTGATTGAATAGCAACCATTGCCAGAGGAATCCCAATATAAGAAACCGCACGAACGTCAGCTGAAACAGTACCGCCAGGTGTTACCAAAGCGATGTAAACAAGTTGCATCGCAACCCCACAGATGATACCTAATTTCACATCTCCTAGGATCAGTCCTGAAACGAGACCACCTACAAGTGGGCGTCCAAGAGTATAGTTACCAATGGATGTACCACCTAGTCCAGGCATGGATGATAGACAGGCAAATAACCCTAATAAAGCGGCTTGAAACCACGAAATTGTCATAATAAAGCCTCCTTAATGCTTATTATATTTTATTAAAAACCGAATTTAGACTTGAAATCGTCCCAATAACCAATAGACACGTCTGGTAAGAGTTGGAATTTTACTTTATAACCAGCTTTTTGAATTGCTTCAAGTGCTTCTGCTTCTTCCTGTGTAATGGATTGATTGTTTCCCAATTTAGTAGCACCCGGACGATCATTAGCTGGACCAACGATGATTTCTTTGATATCACCAGGCACAAAACCTTGATCAACTAGTATTTCTTTCATATCAATTGGATTTTTAGTAATCAAGAAATAGCGACTATCGGAATCCAATACCTTTTGTGATTTTTCTTTCCATGCTTCTTTTGTCCAAACAAATGTTTTTTTATCAGAAGCTGCTTTATAGGCTTGCTTTAAAACTGCATTTCCTGCTGCAGCATTATTGACAGCAACTAAACCGTCACAAGGATATTCCTTTGCCCAACGGGTTACCGTTTGACCGTGAATCATACGGTCATCAATACGCACAAATGAAATTGTCATGATACATCTCCTTTTTATACTCTTTAAATATCGTCTTCATCCTCTTCGTCACTAGAAGTCACATCAAATTCTTGCAATGCTGCGGAAGCTTCTGAGAGAATGGCTTGTGTCAATTCTTTTCCTTCTAGCATATCTTTCATCACTAAACCTGTGAGTCCCATTGTCAAATTAAGACCACCAAGTACGACTGCAGTATTTAACTTGTCAAGTTCCGCTAAAACGTTGCAAGCTGTTGTCAAAGGGCTTCCTCCGACAATGTCTGCCAACACTAAAACTGTATCTTCTACACTAAGACCGGATAATGCTTGACGAAAATCAAGAGCAAAATCATCAACAGACTTGCCTTCTTTTAATCCTACTGCAATGACTTGATCTGTCTTATCACCAGCAAACATCTTCAAAGAGCTTTGTACACCTTCTGCTAGCCCACCATGACTGACTAGTACCAGATATTTCATGTTCTTTCCTCCTTCATTTCCTGTCTTTATTTTACTAAAACTGGAATCGGTTTCATATTGTCAAATGTCACTTTGTAAAGATGACAATTGTTAATTAAAATGTGACATTTGTCATCTAGATTTTCAAAAATAAAAAAATAGCCAACTTTGAGCTGAGCTATTTTCTTTTTAATATTGTTAAACTTCTATTTGCCTGTTTCTTCCATTTCTCTTTGAATACTTGGCAAGCGACTGTCGATTTCATTGTTCTTGAGAGCATTTTCGAGTAAGTGATCAATGCGTTCCAGAGAGTGATAATCCACATCTCGACTAATATCTAAGACAGAATGTTTCATCATATGATCCAATCTTTGAGAAGTCAATGAATTCAGACCAAAATCATCTGCTTGTAAAATCTTTTTCGTCTGACTGCTTTTAACAACTGATAGCAAGACAGATGTTCCTTGCGACTTTTCAAATAAATTCTGTTGAGTTTTTTGATTTTGACACAATAATTTCATAAATTCCCAAGCTAATTTATCTTGTTTTGTCTTTGAAGACATGGCAAAAAGGGACGTTTTCACTTGTGTTGCAGGAATGCCTGCTTTAGCAGCTGGCATGGGAATACAAGTCCAAGAAAATCTAGAATACTTTGCTACATGATAAGGATAAGGTTTATAAGTCCGATATTGCGCCAAACTCATAGGATAAAAAGCAACCTTGCCTTCATCA
This sequence comes from Streptococcus sp. AS20, assembly GCF_000524255.1. Classification (NCBI taxonomy): domain Bacteria; kingdom Bacillati; phylum Bacillota; class Bacilli; order Lactobacillales; family Streptococcaceae; genus Streptococcus; species Streptococcus sp. AS20. Next base: position 183,341 of record NZ_JANS01000011.1, read on the forward strand.
AAATCATTTGATGTTACCTTGTACCGTTGATTCAATGAAGTTAATTTGCTGATAAAGGACAACGCTTGATGCATTTCTGCGCTATCAACATTGACACCACTTTGATTTCTCAGATGACCATTATAAGCTACTAAGGCCTGCTTCCAGGTATAATCCGTAATACCATACTGGTCAATCAGACCGTCCCCGTTTGTGTCCTTTGTGACTTTTTGACAAATCGCATACAAGTCTTCTAAAGTCCAATTAGAATCGGGAATCGAAACTCCTTCCTTTTCCAGCAAATCCTTATTGACACACATCATGACAGGATTGCTTTCAATCGGCAAAGCATAGCTGTGCCCCTGATATTGTCCGGCTTGATAAGCAACTGGATAGTAAGCGGCAACTTCATTTTTGCTAAGTAAAGAGTCTAAGGATTTGAAAGCCCCGGAAGCCGCTAACATAGAAAAATCATTTTCAGGCACCATAAACACATCTGGCTGTTCCCCTTTTAAAATTTTTTCAGCTAGCCAGCCGTCGTAATCTTTCTTAGGAATACCACTCTCATAGACCACCCTAACTTGTGGATGTGACTTTTCAAATTGTCTAATAATATTGTCTAATATTCTATTTTCACGGCTATTTGGGACATCCCAGCTACTACCAGCATAAACTCCGATTCGCAAAATTTTCTTCTGAGTAGATGTCCATAAAACAAAGCCCAGAGCCACTAGAAGAAGGCTTGAAATTAAAATTACCATATATCGAAATTGCCACTTCATTTGTCATTGTCCTTATTAAAATCACGCTGGGTAACACCTGTCTGTACAGCCCATATAGCTAATTGCGTGCGGTCACGTAAGTTTAGCTTTGATAAGATGCCAGATAAATAATTCCGTATAGTCCCTTCAGACAAGAACAACTTCGCTGCAATTTCCTTGTTTGAAACTCCAAAACCAATTTGTTGGATAATCTTCCACTCAGTCTGACTCATATCTTCTACATTTTCTTCCGCAACAGAAATGGCAAAATTCGACTGCGCCATTTGTGAAAAGATTTTAAACACTTTGCTAGCAATGTTCGGATTAATCATAGCTCCGCCTTTGTGAACCGTTTGAATAGCTTGATACAATTCTTCAGTAGAGACTCCTTTTAAGATATAACCAGAAGCACCATATTTTAAAGCAGAAAAAATGAAATCATCGTCATCAAAAGTTGTTAGAATAATAATTTTGATATCTGGATAGTGTTCTTTGACTGCCTTTGTACAGAGAACACCGTCCATAACAGGCATTCGAATGTCCATTAAAATCACATCAGGGTGTACATGATGCAGTTTGTCAAGCACTTCTTTGCCATCTCCGACTATTCCCACTACTTCAATATCTGGATGTGCCGATAAAACAATCTGTAAAGACTCACGAATCAAGGCCTGATCATCTGCAATTAAAACTTTAATCATTCTTTCCTCCTATTTTCGGAATTTTAATATAGGTATAAAAGCCATTACGATTTTCAAAATGGACACTACCACCAATAATCGCTAGGCGTTCCTGCATTTGCTTTAGACCATAACCATAGTGAAGCTCGTCAAAACCAACTCCATCATCTTGTATAGTCATGATATAATTCTCTTCTTCTAATAACTCAATCCAAACCGTTTTGGCATGCCCATGCCGTACCGAATTGGTAATGGACTCTTGAATCACCCGAAAGACAATATCTTCTTTTGCAACATCCAAATCAATTGTGGCCCATTCATAGCGAAAATGAATTTCCAAATTAGAAATGGCTTCATATTCTCGAATAATTTTGAACAACGCTTCCTTTAAGCTATTATTTTCTAAAGCACCAGGTCGCATTTTATTGAGTGAACCTCGTACATCACGGATACCATCTCGTACAACCACAGAAACATTTTCTAACTGTTCCTTAGCACGATTTTTGTCAATATCCACCAATACTTTAACTGCATCAATCCCCGCAGAAATCCCTGTCAAAGCATGCCCTAGCGTATCATGAATTTCTCTAGCGATTCGCTTTCTTTCACGGTCTTCTGCGATTTTTTCAGATAAGGCTAAATAACTATTCAACTCGCGATTGGCTTGTGCGGCCATGCGTAGCTCTTCTTCAATATGGTGTTTTTCGGTCATCGCAGATAAAATATAGAATAGTAGAGAAATCATAAAGACAACTAGATTCAGTGAAAAGAGAAAATTCTTTCCAAAAAGGAGAGCCATGCGAATCGATTCTGGACAAAAGCGAATATAAGTATCTAACGAAGGCAATTTAACAAAAAGCGACATTAAATCATAGTTGGATAAGAGCAACATGGTAAAACTCAAAATGATAAAGGAAAACCAGTATTTCCGATCTTTTGAGGTGTTAAATTCTTTGGAACCATAAAAAATATCTGCAAAAACTAAGAGAATCAGACCATTATAAGAAGAATGCAAGACAGAAAAGATAACTAACATCAGCAAAATCTCAATAATAGTTACTTTATCATAAACGGATAGCTGATTTGGATGCTTCTCACGGTAATAAAAAACCAACAATAAGCAAGCATAAAAAGCAATAGACATCCAAAAGCTAAAACTCGGCGATCCTGGTATAGCATCTAAACGTCCTAACAGTGAATGAGCATATCCTTTTGCCACTACATAATTCGTTGCAAAAAGATAAATAGAGGCATTGTAAACAATAGCAATAAAATTGATGACCATCAAAGCAATTTTGCTATAAAAGATACTTCTATTTTGTCTCATTATTGCCACCCTGTAATTGTATATTGAGCGATATTCTCTTTATTTACTAAATGAACAGGAATGAGATATTCCTCTTTGTAAGCTTGATGTTTCATCATGCGCTCAATCACTTCTGTCACCTTTCTGCCCATTTGAATCGGAGACTGAGCAACCGTCCCTTGAATATCATTGGTATTTGCCAAGAAATTTTTAATATCAGGTGAGCCATCTACGCCATAGATTGCAATCTTGTCTGTCACACCTTGATCTTTTATAGCCGCAAGAGCTCCGATAGCTGCACGATCATTTAAAGACATGACCACATTAAATTGCATCCCTTCATTCAGGGCTTTTTTTACTTGAGGCATACTTTCTTCTGTTTGCCCCAATGTCTCTCGCTCAGAGACCACCTGATAAGCAGGATGTCCTTTAATCGTGTCTAAAAATCCTTGAATTCGGTCCATCGCAGACACTGCATTACGATGTTCCAACAGTAAAATCTTCGCACTTGATAATCGTTTCATCATATCATTTGCGATTAACACGCCTGCTTGATAATTATCAGATACAATAGTTGTATCAACCTTGGCTTCCTTACTAATCGGTGCATCTACAACAATAATTTTAATACCTGCCTTTTTAGCTTTCCTCAAAGATGCAATAATTTTTGAACTATCGCTTTTAACGGGGTTAATGACAATGACATTCACTTTTTCTTGAACAAAATAATCAATCTGCTGGCTTTGCTTGTCTTCGTCTAGTTCTGGATCTCGCACATAAAGCCGATTGCCCTGTTGATTCGTTTTTTTCTCAATCTCCGCATTTAAAGTTTTATAAAAATCATTATTCATCGTCATATAGGTTGCTCCTATCTTGACCTGTTTACTATCTGATGACATTCCCTTTACATAGAGAAAAACTAAGCCCGTCAAAACAAAAACTAATAGAGAAAATAATAGATATTTACGACAATTGCGATATTGCTTTTTTCCTTTACCTGCTCTCATTTTTTCTCCTTATCAACAGCAATCTTAAACAGAAAACTCTGTTTTAGCTAAGTTTATTATATTATATTTATACAAAAAAACAAAACTTCGACAAGAAAAAGAAATGTGAAAAACTTGAAAAATCCCTCTCACTTTCTTGTTTTTAGACTCAAGTTGAAACTAAATGCAACATCTTTTCAGATTGTTGGTTTCTATATTGTGCATATTTTTCGTACGTTGTTGAAAGCACAAAATGTTAACAGTTTTTACTCTAACTAGAAATAAGTAGACTGGATGTTGTCCAGCCTACCTTATTTTTATTTAAAACGGCAATTCCTCTTCTTCTAGAACCAAATCTGCCAAGTCTGCACCTGTATTATTCTCACGAAGAGCTCGTTGGGCACGACTTTCTAATAACTGGAAGCCGTTGCAAAGTACTTCTGTTACATAATGTGTCACACCGTCTTTCTCATAACGGCGAGTACGAAGTTCTCCATCAAGAGAAATTAAGCTTCCTTTTGTTGCATAACTTGCTAATGTTTCGGCTAATTTGCCCCAAACAATGACGTTTACAAAATCCGCTTCTCGCTCGCCATTTTGTCCTTTATATCGGCGATTAACAGCAAGCGTTGCACGCGCCACAGATTTATCATTAGCTGTTTTATTTAACTCTGGTGTATTAACCAAGCGACCAATTAAAATTACTTTATTATACATTTTCTTTTCCTCCTAACTATTTATTCGTAAGAAAAAAGAAAAAATCGTGAAAATTCACGATTAATTTGTACTTATTCTTGCCAATGTTTGATTGGATCAAAAGCTGTTCCTACTACTTCTGAGCTTGCTAATTCAATAATTCCGCGCTTTTGTGGGGCATTTGGTAGTTGCAACTCACGAGGACTGCACATCATACCAAAACTCGCTACTCCACGCAGTTCACCAGGAAAAATCAAGTTTCCTTTTGGCATCATAGCACCAGGTAATGCCACAATCGTCTTGAGACCCACTTTAGCATTAGGCGCTCCTGCTACGATTTGAATTACTTTTTCTGCTGCGACTCTTACTTGACAAATATTGAGATGGTCACTATCCGGATGTGCTTCCATTTCAACAATTTCACCTACTACAAATTTTGGAGTAAGATCATTGACTAATTCTAGCTCAAAACCTGCTTGACTTAATTCTTGGTTAAGAATTGAAATTTCTTCATCAGTCAGGAAAACTTGTCCGCGATCAGTGATATTAAAAAGATTGGAAACCCAAAAAATATTCCAAGCAACCGTTTCTCCAGTATCTTGGTGATAGACACGCACCACATCACCTTTGCGTTCAGCAGATAACTTAGCATCTTGACTGTCTGCAACAATCACCATCAACACATCGCCAACATGCTCTTTATTATATGTAAAAATCATTGTTCCTCCACTATATACAATTCATACTAACTGTGCTAAAAATTCATTGATTTGCATCTTCGTTTTTCGCTCTCGATTAACAAAACGACCAATTTCTTGCCCATTTTCTAAGACTACCAGGCTAGGAATGCCATAGATATTCCATTTTTTGGCAACTTCCATATAGTCATCACGATTAACCTCAACAAAGGTAAAATCGGGATTTTCTGCTTCGATTTCAGGCAGCAATGGTTTTAGAAAACGACAATCTCCGCACCAGTCAGCTGTGAAAAGGAAAACAGTTTTTCCTTCACGATTTACTAATGTTGCTAATTCTTCGATAGTTGCTGGAATCATCATTGCTCTTCCTCATAGCTCAATTCGCCATTTTCATACACAAATGTAAAGTGCCGATCATCTTCGTACACCACACCACCAACCAATTGGTGTTCATCTGACTTATATAATTGCACATACAGTGTAGCAATTGGACCTAATTCAGATAACCTTTTCCGAATGTCAGCAACTAATTGCTCACGCTGCTCAGCTTCTTTTCGTTCATCCAACGTTTTTTTAGTAGCATAAGCTGCAATCCCTACTCCCGCAAGTGCAGCCGTTGTTAATAGAATCTTTTTAGCTTTCATGACAATATTTTAACACAAAAGATAAATTGGGACAAATCGAAACACTATTGTTTTTTATCTTTGAACGCTACCCAACTATGATAGAAAATGATAAAATAAGAGCAGAAAGAAGGTTAATGATGTCAGAATTATTTTCAAAAATTAAAGAAGTGACAGAAATCTCTGCTATTTCAGGGCACGAAGCGCCTGTTCGTGATTATTTGCGTGAAAAAATCACCCCTCATGTGGACGAAGTCGTAACAGACGGCCTAGGAGGCATTTTCGGAGTGAAACATTCAGAAGCTATTGATGCGCCACGTATACTCGTTGCTGCACACATGGACGAAGTTGGCTTCATGGTGAGTGAAATCAGAGCAGACGGAACTTTCCGAGTCGTTCAAATCGGAGGTTGGAATCCACTGGTTGTCAGCAGCCAACGCTTTAAATTATTTACTCATACAGGAGACGAAATTCCTGTTATTTCAGGCTCCATTCCACCGCATTTGACACGTGGAACAGGTGGACCAAGTCTACCAAGGATTGAAGACATCGTTTTTGACGGTGGGTTTGCTGACAAAGCGGAAGCTGAAAGCTACGGGATTCGTCCCGGTGACACGATTGTGCCAGACAGTTCCGCTATCCTCACAGTCAACGGCAAAAATATCATTTCTAAAGCTTGGGATAATCGTTACGGTGTTCTCATGGTGAGTGAACTAGTTCAAGCTCTGGCTGGAGAAAAACTTGACAACGAACTTTATGTTGGGGCAAACGTCCAAGAAGAAGTTGGCTTACGTGGTGCTCATGTTTCAACGACTAAATTTGACCCAGAAGTTTTCCTTGCGGTGGACTGTTCTCCAGCTGGTGACATTTATGGCGATCAAGGTGCCATCGGAGAAGGAACCTTAATTCGTTTCTTCGATCCAGGACATCTCATGCTACCAAATATGAAAGACTTCCTTTTGACAACCGCAGAAGAGGCAGGTATCAAATATCAATACTACTGTGGCAAAGGCGGTACTGATGCAGGTGCAGCACATCTGAAAAATGGCGGCGTACCTTCAACTACTATCGGTGTCTGTGCACGCTATATTCATTCTCATCAAACGCTCTATGCAATGGACGACTTCCTCCAAGCTCAAGCTTTCTTACAAGCTCTGGTTAAGAAGTTGGATCGCTCAACTGTTGATTTGATCCAAGGTTATTAATACTTTGTGAAAACCGCTTCACACTTTATTTGTTTTTTAACTTTTATTAGCGATAAGCTAGATAAAGTTGCAGACAGGCTAGATGAGATTATAAAATTTCTTGAAAAATAAAAGGAAAAGGATATTGTGAAAAAAGGTTTTAGAACACCTAATCTAAGTAAACGTGTAAGCAGTCACACAACAGGAAAACTCACACGTTCTACGAGAAGTCTCACCAATCCGTTGTATGGAAAAAAAGCACAGGATTCGCAAACGACCCAGAGCGAGCATTGTACAATAAAATCTATAATAAAACTACTTTCGGGACAGACGAAGATGGTTGTGTGTTTGGTTGTGGGTGTTTAGCAGTTGTTTTTACAATATTTATATTGTGGATTCTGGTGAATTCGTTTTTTTCAATAAAATAAAAATACGGGGAGAGAGTATGAAAGAAATTTATAGAACATTTACAGCTGTAGCTGGTACGGAATATAGAAAAGAAGATGCTAGAAAAGCCTATAACTTCATTTGTGACTCTAAAAATGAAAAGACAAATGAAGTCCGTTTTGAACCAGAACCAACTAATCCTTACGACCATTATGCTATTAAAATTTATATTTTTGATATTTTCGTTGGATATGTACCAAGAAAACAATTAAGAAAATTAAGAAAAATGCTCCACGAACCTGATAAATACAAATGCATAGCAACTGCTGAGCCCAATTGGTGGGACGAAAAAGATTATAACTTTATAATCTTTTATAAGTTTTACGAGTAAAAAATCCCCACGCTCAACTTTGGCCGCTGCGAGCGTAGAGCGTACCTATGGAAGTCCTTGACCAATCTTTAGGGCACACAAAGATATATATAACATAAGCATTCAAATTCATAACGATCTTCCCCCCCCCAGTTTCGGACGCTTTTATTGCGCATATAGCCCCGAATTTCCCTCTACCAAACTTCATATTCTGTAATTGTTTGCCGATTTTAAGATATAAAAAAGAATGCCTCTAAACCTGATATATTTAGATTTCTAACAATACAATCATATCATATTATATTTTATTGAATATAAAATAAGCTAGGTTATAAATTTACATTTGAAAAGGCTGCGGACAGTGATGTCCCAGCCTTTTTCTGCTTTCATCATTTTTACTTATTGCTTAAGCCCATCAACTTACGAAACTCAGGAATCCGTTGCAGCTGCGGAACAATGAGCATCGTCACAAATACTCGTAAAGGAATTTCAAAAACTGACCAAGCCCGAGCTGCATATAGAGCAAAAAATGGTACCTTATATTGCAAATGTAGAACTAGTGGTATCAATGTAAATGTTCCCACTCCCATAATAGCTAATGTGGCTAATGTAACCCACAACCAGTCTTTCTTGCGCTCTACTTTCAATTCTTTTCCATAAAAGAAATAACCATAGAGCATACCTTGCAGCGCTTCAATCAATGTAAACCAGATAATAAATGGATGTCCTTGATTTACAAAAAAGAAAGAGGCTACATCGTAAACAGCAGAAACCAGACCAGACAATAATGGACCAGCAATCGTGCCCATAAGGGTATAGCTAATAAAGGCAGGGCTTAGCTTCCATAAATTAGGAATAACAAAGACTGAGAACTTCTCCAACACAAAGCAGAGAGCCACAATCATAGCAAGGGCAACTAAAAGTTGCACCGACAACTTAGGCGAATTCTTTTTCATAGTTCGCTCCTTTTCTATTCGGGAGCCGTCTGATCGACAGCGGATGCAATGGCCTACCGCACAAAAGTTTCGTTGTATGGAAACATCCCATCCATACACACTTAACGCAGACCACTTACTCTGTGCAAATGAATTGCTCTTTTATTCTATCATATTTTAATTAGTTAGAAAATTATTTTTTATCTATCATTCAGTAGATATTTTCTGACTTCTGCAAGGAAGTAAAGAGAGCCTGTGATAAGCAACAGCTCTTTCTCTTCGTGTTCATCTCTTTGATACTGTGTTAAATAATGCTCCCAATTAACAAAGGCAAGCTTTTCATTCTTTGCCAAACCTTGCATCTCTTCTTTTGAAAAACTTCGTACATCAGCAAATGAAGTTAGTAATAATTGTACTTGTGGAACCTCTTTTAACAAAGCAATCATTTCTTGTACATCTTTTGTCTGAATACAAGAAAATAAAACCTTTTTTTGATAATCTGGAAAATGGCTTTCTATAGAAGCAATCAGTGCTTTCATTGCATGAGGATTGTGTGCACCATCTAGAAAAATCAAAGGTGCAGTTGAAATTTTTTCCAAACGAGCAGGCCAATACGTTTGTTTCAATGCCCGTCTTATCTCATCTTGCCTTAACAACGGCAAACCTTTCAAGTAGCAATAGTGATCGCACAATTCAAGTGCCAATCCCGCATTCTCAACTTGATGAACACCAAAAAGAGCACTTTGATAGCCTTCTTTCAGCCTACATGCGTTTGAAAACAAGAATTCTTCTCCCTCTGCCAAACTTTGCACAGGCTCCACCTGATAGCCTTGCCCATAACAAACATGAGGAGACTGAAGTTGTTGAGCCTTATTGTGAATAACTGCCAGTGGTTCGGAAGCAATCTTTCCTGTCACCAACGGCACACCCTCTTTGATAATACCGGCTTTCTGCTCTGCAATGTCTGCTAAGCTTGTTCCTAAAATTGCCGTGTGATCAAGTCCAATTGTCGTAATAGCTGTTAAATCCGGTTGACATACATTGGTGCTGTCCAATAAACCACCTAGCCCTACTTCCATGATAACCACATCTACCTGTTGCTGAAGGAAATACTCATAAGCCAAAACTGTGATAATTTCAAACTCTGTTATTTCCTGTAAAATCGTATCATCTGCCTGTTTTTTTAATAAGCCTTGATAGGTTTGCAATAAAGAATGAAAATCTTGGTCAGAAATAGACACTCCATTGATGGCAATTTGTTCATTATAAGACATCAGATAAGGTGATGTAAACGTTCCAACACGTAGCTTCTTTGCTTGCAAAAGCTGACGTAAATGCGCAATTGTTGATCCTTTTCCATTGGTACCGGCAACATGAATGACCGATACTTGCAAATGCGGATTCCCCCGCAATGCTAAAAGCCGCCTCACTCTTTCTAAGCCCAAATGTGGTTCTGTTGTTTGATGCTGCTGCAACCATTCTAAGTGTTGTTCTTCTTTTTCTTTCATCATCTTTCTTATCCAATCTATAATGCTCTCATTTTATCATAGAAGTGAGATTTCTACAAAAAGATTTACCAAAAAATGAGCAAGAAAAGAAGAGAAACACTATTACGCACTAAATGACTAAAAATAGAGAATTCTAAACGAAGACTTGACTTTGGAATAACAAAAGAAAGTAATAATCCCAAACCTGTATAAATGATAAAGCATACCAAATCAGCTGGATTTCGTAAAACGATAAATATCAAACTTCCTATAATAAAACTCGCTCGTGCTTGACCTTTTAAAAATAGAAAGCGAACAACATAGGATCGCACTTCAGGAACGAGCGCAACTACATCAACACCTAGTAAAAAAAGAGAGGAGTGAATGAAAAGACTCATAAACAATTTCTGACTTTCTGAGACTTCTGCCAAACCTTCTACAATCATCAGATAAGCTCCTATTGCATTGATAAGTACCATCATAAGATAGGAAAAATGTAGTAAGGGCCAGTAACGAGCAACCAATATCTCTGATTTAAAATCGGTTAATTCTCTGGAAAAATAACGAAAATAAAGTAGTCCACAAAAAAACAAAATGAACAAAAATACAAAACTGGACTGCTGAAAGGTTAACGATTTGGATAAAGGTGTCGTCAACAATACCAAGGTAATCTGTGTTAGAACGATCAGCAAGCTCATTTGAAGAATATTTTTTATGTTTTTCATTTTAACTCCTTTTTCTACCTTTTTAGTATAAAAAATTTCAACGATTTTACCAGGAAATGCCCTAAAAGGTTATCTTTTATACCTAAAATAGGAGAAAATGAAATAAAGTAAAATAAGAATTTTCTTAACAGTCCATCTTTATCCCACAACAGTTTTTTTAATAAATTGAAACAAAGTGTTCATTCAAAAAATAAAAATAGAAACAATCTCTTTAGGACTATAAGTCAAATTAAGATTGTGCCTATTTTTTGAATTATAATTTAGTTCTTGTTTCAGACCTATTTAATCATTTTTCTTCACTAAAATTTCAAGAGTTTCAAGAAGATTTTCTCCATTGACTTCAATCGTATCACCAGTTGCTTTGATTTTAACTTCAACGATTCCATCTGCAGCTTTTTTCCCGATCGTCACACGGATTGGTAGGCCAATCAAGTCACTATCGCTGAATTTCACACCAGCGCGTTCATTACGATCATCTGTCAAGACCTCGTAGCCAGCTTTGAGCAGCTCCGCTTCTAGTTGTTCTGTCAAAGCAAGAGCTTCTTCATCTTTGACATTTACAGGGATTAGATGCACATCAAATGGTGCTAATTCTTTCGGGAAATTGATTCCCCAAGCATAGCGATAGTCTCCTTTTGGTGTTTTATTGACGAAGAGACGTGCGTGTTGCTCCATAACAGCTGATAAGAGGCGGCTGACACCAATACCATAGCAGCCCATTACAACAGGAACTGCACGACCATTTTCATCTAAAACAGCCGCATTCATACTTTCTGAATAACGAGTTCCTAATTTAAAAATATGTCCAATTTCAATGCCACGTGCAAATTTCAAGATACCCTGTCCATCTGGTGAAATTTCTCCTTCACGCACCTCGCGAATATCCACATATTCTGCTGTGAAATCGCGGCCCGGATTGACACCGGTCAAATGATAACCATCTTCATTGGCACCAATTACTGCATTGCGCATATCTTGAACTTTGCGATCAGCGATAATTTGAACATATTCTGGAAGATGAACAGGTCCAAGAGAACCAAAGTTGGCTCCAAATAATTCACGAACTTCTTCTTCACTTGCTGGTTCAAAAAAATCAGCACCTAGATAATTTTTCAGCTTGACTTCATTCAGTTGATCATTCCCAACAAGAAGCGCTACAATCGGTTTTTCATCAGCAATATAAACCAACGTTTTAATTGTTTGGCTTTCATCAACATGAAGAAAAGCAGCGACTTCATCAATTGACTTGCAATCTGGAGTCTCTATACGAGTCAATTCCTCTTCTGCCACGACACGATTGCTTGGTTTGTATTCATTTGTTGCCATTTCCAAATTTGCAGCATAGCTTGACTCGCTTGAATACACAACAGTATCTTCACCAGACACCAACCAACTTGTCAATTCAGCTTTAATGGCTTCTTGCACATCAGCTGGAATTTCATCAAAGCTAGCGACTGACTTGTCCAAGACAACCCAACGGTTGAGGTCTGTCCGTTCAGGTGTAATGGCCATAAATTCTTGACTATCCTTTCCACCCATGGCACCACCGTCACCGATAATACCTTTAAATTCAATCTCACTACGAGTAAAAATATTTTCATAAGCCGTCTTGTATTCATCATAAGTCACGTCTAGGCTATCGTAATTGGCATGGAAGCTATAACCATCTTTCATGATAAATTCACGTGTCCGCAAAAGACCATTCCTAGGACGTTTTTCATCACGATATTTGGCTTGGATTTGATATAGATTGAGCGGGAGCTGTTTATAAGACTTGACAGAATCCCGTACAATTGCGGTGAATGTTTCTTCGTGAGTTGGCCCCAAGATAAAATCTGAACCTTCACGATTTTTTAATTTATAGAGATCTTCACCGTAAGTTTCATAACGACCAGATTCACGCCAAAGATCGGCACTAAGAAGTGCTGGAGCCAGCATTTCGACTGCACCAATTTTCTCAAATTCTTCCCGCATGATTTTTTTTGCTTTTTCAATCACACGATTTGCTAAGGGCAAATAAGAATAAACACCTGCTGATATTTGACGGACATAACCAGCCCGCAACATCAAGGCATGACTAATGACTTGCGCATCACTAGGCATTTCCCGCAGTGTTGGGATTAACATTTTACTTTGTTTCATAAATTCTTCCTTTTATTTATTATTTAGAATTCACCTTTTAAAAGAAGGTTCTCATAATATCATTCCAGGTCACCGCAATCATTAGGAGTACCATAACAGCGACACCTGCCAACGTGACATAGGTTTCTGTTTCCTGCTTTAATGGTTTACGACGAATGGCTTCAAGCAGATTGAGCACAATTTTTCCACCGTCAAGCGCCGGGATAGGAATGAGATTAAAAATGCCGATATTCAGAGAGAGCATAGCTAATAAAGCGATAACACTTTCAATTCCACCTTTAGCTGCTTCACTGCTGGCTTTGTAAATCGCCACAGGACCGCCCAGTTTATTGATGTCTGGATGGAAAATTAAATTTTTTAAAGCATCAAAGATGCGGAAGCTAGCGTTCCAAGCCATGCTAAATCCGCCCGCAATCATAGACGGAAAATCCGATTTCAAGCCCGGTATCACTCCTAATAAATATCTACCTTGCTCTTTTTTAGGCTTAACTGTCAGCTCTTGAACTTTATTTCCGCTTTTAACAGTCACATTTAGTTCTGACTGCCCTTTACTGTTTTTCGTCTCAGACTGAACAGCTTGGGTCAAATCTGACCAATTCTTAATTTCTGTTTGACCAACTTTTAAAATTTGGTCGTTGTTTTTTACACCAGCCTGAGCTAAGGCGCCCCCCTGTAAGACACGAACATGATTTGTATGCTGGTCTGCAACACCTCCCTGCATGAAAATCAACAGCAGAAAAGCTACAATTCCCAAAATGAAGTTGTTCATCGGACCAGCAAAGTTGGTAATGAGGCGACCGCCAAGGCTGGCATTTTGATATTGGACATCAAGTGGTGCAATCCTCACTTCTATACCGTCTTCTTCTACGATTGTTGCGTCATGGTCAACCGCATACGTTTTTTGCTCATCTAGTACCAAACCAGTGATTTCAAGCTTATCTTCCAAATCAAAGCCTGTCACATTCATGGGCAAAGCCGTCTGGTCGATTTTCTTGCCCGAAAGATTGATTCGGATAACCTTGCCTGCTTCATTTAAAGTCAAACTAGCAGGTGTTCCCGTCTTAATCTCTGTTGCGTCATCACCCCAGCCTGCCATACGAACATAGCCACCTAGCGGTAACATCCTAATAGTATATGCTGTTCCATCCTTGCCAATATGAGCAAAAATTTTTGGACCCATTCCAATAGAAAACTCGCGTACCAAAATGCCTGATTTTTTCGCAAAATAGAAATGTCCAAATTCATGAACGACAACAATAATTCCAAAAATAATGATAAAGGTGATAATTCCTATAATACCTGACTGCATTACACCAACCTTTCTACGTTCTCATAGTAATGATTTTCCTTCATTTTATTTTATAGCAAAACAAGGATACTCCATTTTGCTTAAGTTTTGCTTACATTATACATCTCGCAAAAGAAAATTTCCATTTCTGGAAATTCTTTTCGGCTTTCTCATTAGAATAATCCAAAGAAATGCATCAAGGGAAAGACGAACAACATGCTGTCAAAACGATCCAAAACACCACCATGACCTGGGATAAATTTACCTGAATCTTTGACTCCAAAATGGCGTTTAATCGCACTTTCTACCAAATCTCCAAATTGACCAGCAATACTAAAGAATACAGCAAAAAGAAGCATGATGGGGAGGTGATGAGGTGCAGCAACATTTTTATCAAACAACATAAAAATGAATGTCACTAGGACTGCTGAAACAATCCCACCCAGACTACCTTCTACGGTTTTATTTGGAGAAACATGAGGAGCTAAACGACGCACACCATATCTTCGCCCGACCAAATAAGCTCCGCTATCAGTTGCCCAGACAATAAACAGAGCCAGTAGTACTTTGTCAAAACCAGCTACACGTGCATCTAGCAAGGCGTTGAAACCAATCCCTACATAAAAACTAGCAGCAATCGGATAAGCGGCATCTTCAAAACTGTAATGTTTCCCTAAAACAGTTGAGCCCAACAATATAAAAACAACTAAACTATAAGCCACCACGTTTCCATCTACCGGCAAAAATTTCAAATAATTTTCGAGTGGAATAGTCAGCACAAAAGCAGCCAACATGGCTAAAATACCCTCTAAAGTGGTTGTCCTAAGTCCTTTCATTTGTAGCAATTCATGAACACCTAGCATAGCTAAAAGTCCCATACCAATTTGCAGAAGAGGCCCTCCCATCATCAAAATCGGAATGAAGATAGCAAGTGCTATGCCTCCAAAAATCACACGTCTTTGTAAATCTTTATCCATAAATTCTCCTACACACCGCCAAATCGACGATTTCGTTTACTATATTCCTCAATAGCTGCTTTCAATGCTTTTCCATCAAAATCTGGCCATAAAATATCTGTAAAATACAGCTCGCTATATGCACTTTGCCAAGGCAAAAAATTACTTAAACGCACTTCACCACTTGTCCGAATAATCAAATCCGGATCACGCAACAAGCGAGGTAGATTGCTGGTTTGTAAGTAGTTGGCAATCATTTCTTCATTAATCTCTCCCGGACTGAATTTGGCATCTAACACATCTTGAGCAATCATTTTAACAGCCTGAACAATTTCAGCACGACCGCCATAATTCAAAGCAAAATTAAGGATTAAACCTGTATTGAGCCGCGTCAATTCTTCCGCCTTGCAAAGTGCCTCATAAGTTGCCTTAGGCAAACGTTCTGTATCTCCAATCATTTGAATTTTGACATTATTTCGATGCAACTCAGGCACATAACGATCATAAAATTCAACAGGCAAATTCATGATAAAACTGACTTCTTTTTGAGGACGAGACCAATTTTCTGTAGAAAACGCATAAACTGTTAACACCTGAACACCCAATTCCTTGGCTGCAATCGTAACATTTTGCAATGTTTCCATACCGGACTTATGTCCAAAAACACGCGGCTGCATGCGCTTTTTAGCCCAACGACCATTCCCGTCCATAATGATACCGATATGTTTTGGTATCTGTAATGGAACTTCAATTTTTTCTTTTTTCTTAAAACTAAACATCTGCTTGTTTTCCTAATAAAGTTTTACATTTCATTATATCATAAATCCTATGGATATGCGCAATTGACCCCTATTTTTGTCCCTAAACGAACAAAACAGCCGAAAGGCTGTTCTGCATTATTGTAATTGCTATTTTATTCTTCAATAGCTGAATCTTCTGACATTTCAACGCTTCCATCAGCTCCTGCAACTGCTGTGATTCCCTCTGTCAGCGGCAATACAGTTTTGATAGCAGTTAATTCAAACGTCAAGTAAACACCATCTACATCAAGGACAACTGTTTTCTTTTCAGTATCGACTTCATCAACCGTACCATACAAACCACCAATTGTAATAACTTCATATCCTTTTTGTAATTTATTCAAGCTTTCCATCCGTTTATCTGCTTGTTTCTTTTGAGAACGTTGCATGAAGAACATCAAGCCCATCATCACAACCAACATAATTAAAATTGAAAAACCGTTACCCATTTTAGTCTCCTTTAGATTTCATATATTATCTACTATAGCAGATTTTAAAGAGATTTACAAGACAGTTCCATTGATTGTACAAAACTCTATCTCAAGGCTGAGATTAGCAATTCACTCTCTTTACTTCATGACCTGTTTTTTCCAACAAACGAAGAAAATCGCTATAAGCAATGTTGAGCGTGGTACTATTTACAAATGGATGAAAACCAACGGTTAAACTAGGATCGACTTCCTCGTCCACAATAAGCTGAACTTTCTTTTCCTTATCAAAAAGCAGCCCAAAAGGTGTGACTGCACCTGGCTCTACCTGCAAAAGCTCCTCTAGTTCCTTGTCATTAGCAAAAGATAACCGTTTTTCATCTAAGACTTCTGCCAAATGTTTAATGTTTGCTCTTTTCTCGTCGCGCAAAATGACTAAATAAAATTGTCGTCCTTTTTTACTTTTCAACACGAGATTTTTCACCTGCTGTCCTGGTAAAACAATTCCTTTTTCAGCCGCTTCAATCACTGAAGAAATTGGTTCATGATCTAGACGCTCATAAGCAATATGCAAATCATCCAATACTTGATAAATCTTTTCTTCGTTTGTCATTTATCCACTCCTTATGTAAGAGGTTTCCTGCTT
The DNA here is from genome assembly GCF_000524255.1 of Streptococcus sp. AS20. Classification (NCBI taxonomy): domain Bacteria; kingdom Bacillati; phylum Bacillota; class Bacilli; order Lactobacillales; family Streptococcaceae; genus Streptococcus; species Streptococcus sp. AS20. Next base: position 200,418 of record NZ_JANS01000011.1, read on the forward strand.
TTATTATACCACTTTCACAAACAAAAAATCGAGGCAATCTCACCTCGATTTTCGAGATTTTATTTCAAGTTTTTCACAACCTCAACGATATGTTCAACTGTGAAACCGTACTCTTTCATTACTTTAGCTGCTGGAGCAGAAGCACCGAATTTATCAATACCGATAACAGAACCGTCAAGTCCAACATATTTGTACCAAGATTGGGTTGCAGCCATTTCAATGGCAACACGGCGGCGGACTGCATTTGGTAGAATTTCTTCTTTGTAAGCAACGTCTTGTGCATCAAAGATGTCTGTTGATGGTACACTGACAACGCGAACTTTTTCCCCTTGTGCTTCCAACTCTTTTGCAGCTGCAACAGCTAAGTTGACTTCAGAACCAGATGCAAGAAGAATTGTATCAAAACCACCTACTGTTTCATACACCACATAAGCGCCTTTTGCTACCTTGTTAAAGTCAGTTTCAGCTTCAACAGTCAAGTTTTGACGAGTAAGAACCAACGCTGTTGGAGTTGTTTGACTCTTCAGCGCCAAGTACCAAGCCGCCTGTGTTTCACGCGCATCCGCTGGACGGAAAACAGTGAGATTCGGAATTGCACGAAGACCTGCTAAGTGCTCAATTGGTTCATGAGTTGGACCATCCTCACCAACTGCAATCGAATCATGGGTAAAGACATAGGTCACCGGTAAACCTTGAAGAGCTGACAAACGAACGGCTGCTTTAACATAATCTGAGAAAACAAAGAATGTACCACCGTAAACACGAAGCCCTCCGTGAAGTGCCATACCATTTAAAATAGTTCCCATAGCAAATTCACGGACGCCGAATTGAATGTTGCGGTTAAGGCGGTGGGCATCATCTTGCAAGCCATCTTCTTTGATATAAGTCATATTAGAATGAGCTAGGTCAGCAGATCCGCCAAGGAAAGTTGGAAGAACTTTAGCTGCTGCATTTAAAGCATCTTGGCTAGAATTACGAGTAGCTTGTGAGAAACCTGTTTCTACTACTGGGAAATCTGATTCCTTGATTTCAACTGGGTCATGACCTTCAATAATTGCTGTGACTTCTGATGCCAGTTCTGGATAAGCGGTCTTATAGGCTTCGACTAGGCTAGTCCATTCAGCATAAGCTTGGGCTCCGCGCTCTGCAACATTGACCCGATAATCTTCGTATACTTCTTCTGGAATTTCAAACGGTTCGTAATCCCAAGTAAGAGCTGTACGAGTAGCGGCTACTTCTTCTGCACCAAGAGGAGCTCCATGAACGGCATTAGTTCCCTGTTTATTTGGCGAACCATAACCAATCACTGTTTTCACTTCAATTAAGGAAGGTTTGCCAGAAACTTTTGCAGCTTCAATCGCTGCATTGATCGCTTCTAAGTCTGTCCCATCTTTGACCAAATCTGTATGCCAACCGTAAGCATCATAACGAGCCCGAACACTTTCTGTAAAGGAATCCTTGGTTTCTCCATCCAAATTAATATCGTTGGAGTCATAGAGAACGATGAGTTTATCTAATTTTTGCAAACCAGCGTAAGAAGCCGCTTCGCTAGATACACCTTCCATCAAATCCCCATCACCACAGATAACATACGTATAGTGGTCAAAGATATTATAGCCTTCACGATTGTATTTTGCTGCTAAAAAACGCTCAGCCTGTGCAAAACCAGTTGCCATAGAAATTCCTTGACCAAGTGGACCAGTTGTCGCATCTACACCAGCAGTATGTCCAAATTCGGGATGCCCAGGCGTTTTAGAACCCCATTGACGGAAGTTCTTGATTTCTTCCATTGTGACATCTTTAAAACCTGATAAATGAAGCAAAGCATAGAGCAACATAGACCCATGCCCTGCTGACAAAACAAAACGATCGCGATTGATCCAATTTGGCACTTCTGGATTGATGCGCATTTGCTTGGTAAACAAGTCATAAGCCATCGGAGCTGCGCCCATGACAACACCTGGGTGACCAGATTTTGATTTTTCAATGGCATCAATTCCTAAAAAACGAATGGCATTGACAGATAAATTTGACATTGAACTCTCCTTTTTATATAAGCACTTATCTTTAACAAAGATACGCTATTAATCATTTGGAAAACGATAACATTCCATCCTCTATTATATGAAAATTATCCGCATATCGCAATGTATACGGATAATTCCCACTTAATTTTTTTATAGTAAAGCTTTAAATTGAATGTTTGAATCATGCTCAAAGCAATCATCAAAGCCACGTGGGTGATGATATTCAATCCTGTCTTTGTCTTGCGGATAGGTATATTTACCACCGACTTCCCAGATGAATGGATGGAATTGATATTGGAGGCGCTCTTTACGCATCTTCCACAAGGCTAAAATCTCGTCCGTTGAAGCCATGAAGTTAGACCAAATATCATAATGAACTGGAATAATAACTTTGGCACGAAGGTTTTCAGCCATACGAAGCAAATCAATCGAAGTCATCTTATCTTGAATACCGATTGGGTTATCACCATAGTTATTAATAGCCACATCAATCTTGAAATCTTTTCCGTGTTTGGCAAAATAATTTGAGAAGTGCGAATCTGCACCATGATAAATTGTACCACCTGGCGTTTCAAAAATATAATTGACTGCTTTACGCGCCATTTCTTCATCTGTTACAGGCAGACCTTTCAGTTCACCATCTTGGGCATCAGCACCATCAACTGGAAGTGTTACCAAGCAAGTTCGGTCGAAAGATTCCACAGCTGATACTTTAATATCTTTAAACTCAAAACTTTCGCCGGGTTTAATCACGATGATACGTTCTTCTGGGACACCCCATTTTTTCCAGATTTCGCCACATTCATAAGGTCCGACAAATTTAACATGATTCAATTTCGGATTGTTGACAATCGCTGCTGCAGTATTGATATCAATATGGTCACTGTGAAAATGCGATACCAGATAATAGTCCAACTCATTAATCATAAATGGGTCAATCACCATTGGCTGCACGCGTAAGTTTGGTTGCAATTTACGTACGCCTGCCATATTTGCCATTTGATGTCCCCGCACCATATCTTTGACCTTTTTAGTTGATTTTCCGCGGTTAGACCAAAGATCCATGACCACATTAGCTCCGCCTGGCGTCTTAATCCAAACACCACAATTCCCTAACCACCACATAGCAAAGTTACCTTCAGGCACTACTTCTGCTTCAATTTCTTCGTTAAGCCAAGTACCCCATTCTGGGAAAGTACTTAAAATCCAAGATTCCCGAGTAATTTCGTTTACGTTTGGCATGATCATTCCTCCTCAAGATAATATTATATTTCTATCTTTAGTATAAGCTGCTCTAAGAGAGAAAAAAAGACCAAATAAAACACAAGGCTGTGTTCAAGATTGGACTATTTTTAGTACTTAAAAAAGCCGGGAATTCTATCCCTAGCTAGTCATCCATTCTTTCATTCTTCCGTTGAAGTTGATAATAATTCTTCGTTTACAAGTTTTTGAATTTTATTTTTCAGCTCTTGTGTCCGAGCTGAATCTTTGATGTAAGACGCTAAAAGGTGCTCTAACTCTTGACTAAATCGCACTCCTTTAGTAGAAAGGGTTTGATCTTTCACAAAAGAAGTAATATTCAATACGTCCTCGTAGTCCAAAATGGGCTGAACCTGGATCGTTGGCAGAGTGGTTTCCAATCCGTCATTTGTCGTAATTAATAAATCCACATCTAAAATGTCTTCAACGCTTTTGAATTGTTCTGTCGTAAAAACAGCACTTAAATTTTCATTTGGTAAATGATACAAGCACTGTTTGAGTAGCAATTTCTGCACAGCTACTCCTTCATCACAGACTAAATAAATCCGTTTGGCATCTTGTTTTTCAGCACGATTATGTTTTAAGAATCCACCCATGTGCAAGGCAAGGTAAGCAACTTCATCATCGGTTAATGAAATAAGCCAAGCTTCCTCTAAAATCACAGAACAAGACTTAGTGACTGCAAACAAATCTGCATATTTTTCCTTGATCTGTCGTGTCAATGGATTTTTAGATAGAATGCCGTAGGTTTTACGAAATAGTAGAGCTTTGCAATGCGTCAATAAATTTCGCAACAAATCTTCTTTATTTTCAATTTCAAAGTGTGAACTAACTTCAAAACGCCAGATAAACTCATCAATCGCCTCTTTTAATTGGACAAAATCTTGACTGGTTGCATGAATATCCCGATCTTTCCGGTAAGAAAGCAAAAGAACAGTTAAGAGTGAAATCTCAATATCATTTAATTTCAAGCCGAATGTCGCCCCTAAATTGTTATTCAAATGTTTAGCTGCTTGATATTCAATCCGCTTGCGAATCAAGGTAAACTCACGCTTCAAATCTTCCTGTTCTTCCTCACTTAAAGCCATATTTCGACAGCTCAACAGAAGATATGGCAAGACTTGCAACATAAATTTGATTTCATGGCGATTGATTTTCTTACCTAAGTCTTGCTCTACATCTTGTACCCTTTGGTTAAGAAAGTCTTGTAAATCATCCGACAGAAGAATCTCATCACCAACAAAATTCCTTATCTTCTTTGTTAAAATCGTAACAAAACTATGATTTCCCTCTGCAAAAATGTGATACAAGAGAGAATGTACATATTGGATTTTATTGAGTGGATGACATTTCAAAAGATATCCTTGCGCTTTTGTGGATGTAAGGTTGACTTGATACTGCTCTGAAGCTAACTGATTGCGGATTTCGTTCAAATCATTAAGAACGGTATTCCGAGACACCTCGGTCAATTCCATCAGTTTTTCAATGGTGACACGCTTGTTTGCAACACAAATATACAGAACAGTCAACTGCATGCGCTCGGTCATGCTCATGACATAACTATAAGAATCGACTCCTTCCAGCAAGGATTGGCATAATTCTTTTTGCTGTGCAGTTAAGACAATCCCTACCCTTGGACGACTGCTAATCATTTCACCAACCTCTGCCAAAGCGTCATTGATTTTTTCCAAATGATAATAAATCTTCCTCCGCGATTGATTGGTTGCCCGTGAAATCGTCATAATCGTTTCTGGCTCTTTCAGCTGAATGAGGTATCTTAGTAAGTCACAGCTTGTCTGGTCCAATAGTATCATCATTTACTCCTTGAAAGGGACTGTAAATTATTATAACATCTTTTCACACATCTTCCTACGAGATTGAAACGAGTCCATCTGTTATTTTGGTTATCTTTGAGTTTGTTGCGGAAGCAGAATGAGAAAAGCAGGGTGTGGAACTGCCAACCATGACACTCTGAATCATAGTAATCGTTCCACCCCTTGATAGGTTTCTTATCGTCGTTCTTACTTTTTCTGTCCGTAGTAAGCATTCTTGCCATGTTTCCGCAGGTAATGCTTATCTTTGAGCTCTTGCGGTACTTCTGCAACAGTTGGATTGATAGCTTCCGTATAGCGTGCCATGCGAGCAGCTTCTTCAAGTACGACTGCATTATAAACAGCAGACTTTTCATCCTTCCCCCAAGCAAATGGTCCGTGGTTGCGGACGGTTACACCTGCTACTGCGAGTGGATCTAAGCTACGCTTGGCAAATTCTTCAACAATGACTTTACCAGTTTCTTTTTCATACTCGCCATTGATTTCTTCAGTTGTCAAAGCACGAGCGCAAGGAATAGCACCGTAGAAAGTGTCAGCATGCGTCGTGCCATAACAAGGAATATCACGTCCTGCTTGAGCCCAAGCCACACCTTCTGTCGAGTGCGTATGGACAATGCCGCCAACCTCTAGGAATGCTTTATACAACTCAACATGCGTCGGCAAATCTGATGACGGATTGAGATCACCTTCGACAATATTGCCATCCAAATCTGTCACAACCATATTTTCTGGAGATAGATTTTCATACGCCACACCAGAAGGTTTGATGGCAATCAAACCTTTCTCGCGGTCAATCGCCGAAACATTTCCCCAAGTAAACTTCACTAATCCGTGCTCTGGAAGCTCCATATTGGCTTTATAGACACGTTCTCGTAATTCTGGTACTAACATTCTCATAACCCTGCTTTCTCAATGAGTGGATAAAGGAAATCCTGCGCTTCTTTGATAGCTGCTTTGGTTTCTTCCACCGTTTCACAATTTTCAGACCACATTTCAATCAAAAACGGTCCTTGGTAGTTGGTTTTTTTCAAAACGGCAAACATTTCTTCCCAGTTGACACAACCTTTGCCAAAAGGTACATCTCGAAATTGCCCTTTAGAATGCTCCGTCACGGCATAGGTATCTTTTAAGTGCAGCGCAGCAATTGCCTGATGACCAAGGTAAAATTCACTCCAAAGGTCATTATGCCAAGCAGAAACATTACCTGTATCTGGATAGACAAAGAGATAAGGCGAATTGATTTCTTTCGCCACAGCCAGATATTTTTCAATGCTGTTGATAAATGGGTCATCCATAATTTCAATCGCCAGCATGACCTGTGCCTGCTCAGCCCAATCACATGCTCGTCGCAGATTTTTTAAGAAACGAACGCGTGTTTCAGGTGATTTTTCTTCATAATAAACATCATAGCCGGCTAATTGAATGACCCGCACGCCTAAATCCTGTGCTAATTCGATACATTGTTTTATCGTTTCAAGCGATTTGGCTTCTAGTTCAGGATTGTTTGAGCCTAATGGATAACGCCGATGACCGCTAAAGCATATGCTGGGAATCCGCACACCGGTATCATAGATGGCTTTGACAAGCTCTAGACGTTCTTTTTTGGACCAAGTGAGACGTGCCAGCCGAGCATCTGACTCATCAACCGACATTTCCACAAAGTCAAATCCCATTTCTTTGGCAAATTCTAACCGTTCTTGCCAAGAAAAATGCTTCGGTGTCGCCTTTTCATAAATTCCAATTGGACGTGCCATAGTTTACCCCCAGATTCGCTTGATTTCGTCTTTGAAAGCACGCGCTGCTGCTGCTGGATTTTCAGCTTCTGTTATTCCGCGTCCAGCAATAAAGGTAAAGACATCCACTCCTTCAAAGAGTTTGAGTGTATCCACATTCAAACCACCTGTCACAGACACACGGAAACCCATTTCAATCAATTTCTTAACTTTATTGAGATCTTTTTCACCCCAAGTTTCGCCGGCAAGAAGGGCATCGCGTGATTGGTGATAAATGGCTTGCGAGATACCAGCATCCAACCAAGTCTGAGCTTGCTCATAAGTCCAATCACCGTAGAGCTCAATCTGAATTTCACCGCGTTCACCGCGTTCTTCTTGTATAGCTTTCAGGGCTGCTTTCATGGTTGGAATCGTCGCACAACAAATGCAAGTCATCCAATCCGCACCGCGTACGGCATTATTTTTAGCAACTGTCCCACCAGCGTCAGCACATTTAGTATCAGCTACGATGATTTTATCAGGAAATAAACTACGCAGCACTTCTACCAACTCACTGCCGACTTGCAAGAGGCAAACCGTTCCTGCTTCAATAACATCTACTTCATGACCCACCGAGACAGCTGCTTTAATAGCTCCTTGCAAATCGGAATGATCCAGTGCAACTTGTAAATTTGGAATATGTTTTGACATCATTTTCTCACTTTCTATTTTCTAATATATTGAAACACAACCATTTACTAACTATCTAAATCCAATCCTTCTAAATAAGGACTATTTTTTGACTCATCAATCAAAGCTAGAACTTCTGCTTCTGTTTGACAAGCTAACAAACGATCAATAGAATTTTCCAATTCAAAAAGAGCAATGATTTGTGGAATTGCAACACTCGTATGAATTTTTGAACTCGTTGCTGCAAGAGCTAACAAAACACTCACGCCTTTTCCGTCCGAGAAAGTTACAGGCTCCTTCAACGTCACCAAAGAGAAAGCATCTCTTTGAACACCAGCTTCTGGTCGTGCATGCGGCATAGCCATACCGGGCATCAAAATATAGTAAGGACCATATCCTTCTGTGGATTCGATGATAGCATCATAATATTCAGGCTTAACAGCTCCACTTTCAATCAAAGGGTCAACAGCAAGTTTGACCGCTTCTTGCCAAGTTGAAGCAGAAAGACCTAAACGAATGGAGTTGTTTTCAATCAATGCTTGCTTTAGGTTCATCATGTTTCCTTTCATCAGTTATAAGAATAAGAAAAAGTCCTTTTCTAAAGAAACTACCGCTTCCTATCCGTTCTAACATTTTCGTCCAAGTTCTATTCTTGTTAAGTGAATGAGGCTAGAGCGTTTGCTCTAAGCCCCTCATCCTTTCCTATTGTATCAATCTTATGACAAGGTCAGTCGTCCTCATCACTCTAGTACCTGAGACAATTTTTCAGTAATTTCTTTGTCATCCATCAGATTATCCAGACCAATCAATTTACCATTTGTCCGTCCATCCAATTCATGAATCAAATGAAGAGAAGCAATGACAATATCATAACCAGAAGCAAGGCTTTTTGCTTCTCCAACACTGCAAGAATTGACGGTAAAATCTGTTTGTCCTAATTTTTGCAGAGCATTTTCTACTTTCATCTTAATCACCATAGATGAGCCCATGCCATTTCCGCACGCTGTTAATACCTTAACCATATTATTTTCCTCCAATATTTAAATCTATTTTTATTCTTCTGCTTGAACATCACCACGATAGTAGGCTTCCTTGTCTTTTGCTTTGGCAAATTGTAGTTGCGGAATAATCAGCAAGAATACACAAACAAGAATGTAACCTACAATGCCAAGATATTTGAAAAGATAACCAAAACCAAGCCAAGGGAATTCAAAGTCAATATTTCCATGGTAACCACCGTAAGAAGCCAGACCGAGAAGTGCCACACAGAGAGCACCAAGCGCTACTTGCAATACACCTGAAATAAAGGACAGGATAACCGCCGCTTTCCAGCCACCACGCTTATCCGCATAAACTGCAATCGCTGCATTATCAAAGAATACTGGAACGAAACCAGTGATAATGAGAATTGGATTCTTAAAGATAATTAAGAGCATAATGGTAATCAATTGACCAATTAAGCCAAAAGCAAATCCTGAAAGCACCGCATTTGGTGAACCAAAACCATAAGAAGCTGCAACGTCCACAGCTGGGAATGAACCAGGAAGCAATTTGTTAGAGATACCTTGGAAGGCATTCGTCAATTCTGCTACAAACATCCGCACCCCTTGCATCAAGACAAAGAGATAAACTGAGAAAGTAAAGGCTGTTTGAATGATATACATGTAAAAATCTTGCTTAGCAGGGTTGTAAACTGTACCTGATGTAATGACTTTTGCATTGGACATGATATCCGGACCCAAAATTAAGAGAATAGCTCCAAAGAAAACCAACATCAACGTCGCCGAAGCAACCACTGTATCATGGAAAATAGACAAGAATTTTGGCAACTTCAAATTGTCAAGATTTTCTTCTTTCTTGCCAAATTTGCCTGCAACTTTATCCACAAACCAAATCGCAAATTGTTGTTGGTGACCAATCGCAAAACCACCGCCACCAGTTAAACGTTGTGTTGCTTCTACTGTCATATTAGAGCTGACTGCCCAGTAAAGTCCACAGATGACACCGATTGCCAGCACGCCCCAGCTATTACGCAATTGAGGAACAAGGAGAAGAACCATCAATGAAACGGTCGCTGCTTGTTGAACCATGATATGACCTGTAATGAACAGCGTCCGTACTTTCGTAATTTTCCGAAGAGCAACGAGCAGGATGTTGACACCAAAACCAATCAAGAGTGCTGTTGTTGCTGCTCCGACAAAGTTTGGAAATTCTTCTGCAATCTTTGTATTTGCCGCTGTCAATCCAAAGTAAGGGTCAATTACCGCTGCACCAATCTTAAACTTAAAGTTCAGAGCCGCTAAAATCGGACGGAAAGTTGTTACCAAACCTCCAGCCCCAACGTTCAACAGCATATAACCAACTGTCGCTTTGATGAAACCAGCATAGACATCATGCGCTGGTTTTTTCAATAACGCATAGCCAATGAGAACCAAAAGACCTACAAAGAAGGCTGGATTCTGCAAAATATTTTGCGAGAACCAGTTCAGAATGTTTAAAATGATGTTCATTTTAACTCTCCTTTTTTCTATTTTATTTGTTCTTTCTAAGTCTATTATAAAAGATGTAAGCGGTAACAAAAAGACCAAGAATTACACAAGCAACTGTTCACTCTTGGACCTGAAAATTAAGCACACTTAAAAAACGCCGGAAATCCGCTCCGGCGTTACTCTTCTGTTTATTTTTTAGTTTGATGCTCTTTCGCTTCTTCGATAACTAATTCATCATCTTTCAAATCTGCAAGAAGATGTTTCGCATCTAAATGATCAAGATGATAGTCTGTTACCTTATCACGGATTTGTTGCTCAATCACACGACGAAGCGGACGAACACCCATAACTTCATCATATCCCTCTTCTGCTAGATAATGTTTGGCTGCATCTGTTACTGTTAACGTGATGTCTTTCTTGGCAAGTGTTTGGTTGACTTCATCCAACATCAAGTCGACGATTTCAGCTAAATCCTCTTTACCAAGATGAGAGAATTCAATGACTGCATTGAAGCGATTCAAGAATTCTGGGCGGAAGTATGGTTTTAAGCGATCCATAATCTTCCTATCCTTTTCCTCATCACCAGTAAAGCTTTCATACCCAAATCCAGCATTTGATGTAGCAATAATAACTGTATTCTTAAAGTTGACAGTATTTCCTTGTCCATCTGTCAGACGTCCATCATCTAAAACTTGCAGTAACAGTGTGATGACTTGCGGATCGGCTTTTTCAATTTCGTCCAGCAAGATGATAGAGTAAGGATTCCGACGAACACGTTCTGTCAAGGTATTGCTATTGTCATCATAGCCGACATAACCAGCTGTTGTACCAATCAACTTCGACACAGCCGTGCGGTCAGAGTATTCAGACATGTCCAAACGGATAATGGCTTCTTTAGTACCAAACATATCAAGCGCTAATTGCTTCGCTAGCTCTGTTTTTCCAACACCAGTTGGGCCGACAAAGAGGAAGCTACCAATCGGACGATTTCCTTCATCAAAACCTGCACGATTCCGACGAATAGCGCGCGCCACTGCTTCAACTGCTTCGTTTTGTCCAATGACTTTTGTCTTCAATCGCGCATTCATCTCTTTCAACCGTTCAATATCACTAGTCCCCATTTGGGAAACAGGAATGCCCGTCATACGTTCTACAGATTCTGCTACATCATTGACAGTTGCAGTCACCTTCATGTCTTCCGTATGATTTTCAATCTTTTTTTCTAGCTCTTCAATACGCATCTTGGCATTCAAAGCAGTTTCAAAGTCTTCTTTTTCAACCGCAGCTTCTTGCTTTTTCTTTTGCTCTGCAATTTCACGTTCCACTGTATGCACATCTGTAACAGGATGTTGAGCTGCTAAATGAGCCGCTGTCACATCCACTAGGTCAATCGCTTTATCTGGCAAGCTGCGTTGTGGAATATATTGAATAGAGAAGTCCACGGCAGCTTTTAACACTTCATCTGGCAAGATGACATTGTGGTGTTTTTCGTATAAATCACGAATTCCTTGCAAAATCTTGTAAGTATCTTCTGCAGATGGAGCATTGACTTTTACTTCATTGAAACGACGAGCTAAAGCTGCATTCTTCAAAATGGTATTTCGGTATTCATCCTGAGTCGTCGCACCGATAACTGTCAGTTCACCACGAGATAAAGCTGGTTTCAAAATATCTGCTAGACCTTTTGATCCACTATCACCGCCTGTGCTTCCAGCGCCGAGAATTTGATGAATTTCATCAAAGAAGAGAATGATATTGCCGGCCTCTTTCACTTCAGATACTAAATTTTGAATATTTTCTTCAAAACTACCACGATACTGTGTACCTGCTTCTAAACCAGAAATATCAATAGAAACAATCTCTTTATTCTTAATGGCTGCAGGAACATCCCCATTAACGATCGCTTGTGCTAAACCTTCGACAACTGCGGTCTTACCAACCCCAGCATCTCCAACTAGTACTGGATTATTTTTCGTCCGCCGAGAAAGGATTTCAGCCGTTTCTTGAATTTCCTTATTGCGTCCAATAACAGGATCTAACATATCTTGACGCGCTTCTTCTGTCAAATTACGCCCTAACTTCGCTAAAATACCATCGTGTTTGAGTCCACCTGCTTGCCCCTGCATTTGTGATGTCTGACCTTCCGCTACTTGCTTCGGTAATTTACCTGTTGCACGATATTGTGCAAATTCTTCCGGTGTCACTTCACGTCCATTGATAAGATAACGCCGATTTTCACTGTTAAAACCGCCCATTCTTCCCATCAATTGATTGAAAAGATCATCCATATTATCAAAGTTGTTATAGTTATTGTTCATATCTGCACCTCGCTTATGTTTTACATAATTTTTGAAACTGCTTAAAATATAAGACAAAGTGAGCAACTCTATCTTTTGGATTTATATTTATAAAAGGCAGTTTAATAGTTTACATAATTTTTATTCTCTCCCAAAATAGAGATGAAATTCTTTTAGCAAAATACCTCTAGAAATTCATCTTGTTTTGGCGAGTGTAACGGACTTCGTCTCTTTCCGTTTACAATTGTAATTATATCTTGTTACACACAAAAAGTCAATAGATTTTTGTGAAAAATTACATAATTTTTGATATTTTGAACTATAATCTTAACAATAGTTTTTCTAATTTCATTTTCCACAATTTCACCAAAATTAACTTTTTTACTTTATGTCAATGCTACAAAAAATCACCAAGTACTTTACTCGATGATTCTTCTTTTTATTCTACTGTAACAGATTTAGCAAGGTTTCGTGGTTTATCTACATCTAAACCGCGATGCAAAGTTGCAAAATAAGCAATCAACTGTGTCGGCACGACCATAGAAATTGGTGACAGATATGGATGAACAGACATTAAAACAATATCGTCCCCTTCTTTTGCTACATTTTCTTCTACAACGGTCAAAACATTTGCACCACGCGCCACAACTTCTGATACATTGCCGCGAGTATGACTGGCCAATTGCTCATCGGAAGAAATCAAGGTTATTACTGGCGTACCGTCTTCAATCAAAGAAATCGTTCCATGTTTTAACTCTCCAGCAGCAAATCCTTCACACTGGATATAGGAAATTTCTTTTAATTTTAGGCTGGCTTCCATAGCAACATAATAGTCTTGTCCTCGACCGATATAGAAAGCATTGCGTGTTGTTGCGAGTAACTCATGTACTTTTTCGTCAATACTGTCTTTTTCAGATAGCGTAGCCTCAATGGCTTGCGCCACAATGGATAATTCATGCACTAAATCAAACTGTTTTGCTTTTTCATTGGCATTGGCATCTCCAACTGCTTTTGCTAGAAAAGCCAAAGTCGCAATCTGTGCTGTATAAGCCTTGGTAGAAGCTACGGCAATCTCTGGTCCTGCATGAAGTAACATCGTGTGAGTCGCTTCACGAGACAAAGTGGAACCTGGAACATTGGTTACAGTCAAGCTCGGAATCCCCATTGCATTGGCTTTAACCAAAACCTGACGGCTATCGGCCGTCTCACCAGATTGGCTAATCAGGATAAACATTGGTTTCTTGCTCAGTAATGGCCATCTGTAGCCCCATTCTGAAGAAATCCCTAATTCCACAGGTGTATCTGTCAATTCTTCCAGCATCCGCTTGGTTGCAAATCCAGCATGATAAGAAGTTCCAGCCGCTAAAATATACAACCGATCAGCCTCTTGAACAGCGTTTATAATAGCTGGATCGACAACTACTTGATCATTATCGTCTGTATATGCTTGAATCAACTTACGCATCACTGTTGGCTGCTCATCAATTTCTTTGAGCATATAGTAAGGATAAGTGCCTTTGCCAATATCTGATAAATCAAGTTCCGCAGTATAACTATCGCGCTCAATTGGATTCCCGTCATAGTCCTGCACTTCTACGCTGTCAGCGGTCACAATTACCAGTTCTTTATCATGAATTTCCATGTATTCGCTGGTTTCACGAATCATCGCCATAGCATCCGAACAGACCATATTGTAGCCTTCTCCCAGACCAATTAAGAGCGGTGATTTATTTTTCGCCACATAGATCACGTCTGCATCCTCTGCATCCATTAAAGCAAAAGCATAGGAACCTTCAATGATGTGGAGCGCTTTTTTAAAAGCATCTAGTACTGAGAGTCCGTCCTCTTCAACAAATTTTCCAATCAAGTGAACCGCAATTTCTGTATCTGTCTGACCCTTCAAATCATGTTCAGCAAGATATGTATTCTTAATATCTAGGTAATTTTCGATAACACCATTATGCACTAAAACAAAGCGTCCAGTTTGAGACGTATGCGGATGCGCATTGCTTTCACTTGGTTTTCCGTGTGTTGCCCAACGTGTATGCCCAATACCAGCCGTTCCAGCTACATCAATCCCGATTTTTGAACGAAGGTCGGCAATACGACCAACCGATTTGACTAAGCTAGATGTTTTCCCATTTGTCACAAAAATTCCCGCTGAATCATATCCCCGGTATTCTAATTTTTCTAGACCCTGCATTAAAATATCTGTTGCATTCCGATTTCCAACAACTCCGACAATTCCACACATACTATTCTTTCTAGCAAACGACTTTCAGAAGTCTGCCATCTCCTTCTTTGATTTTTTAAATTGGTATAGTCTAATAATAGCTATACAAAACAAGCTAAGTCAGTATATAATTTTATTGTGAATTTGTCAACAATAAAATTGGTATAGTTCAAAAAAGAAGGGCGGTGCAACCAAGAGACTTCAAGCAAATTTAGTTGTCTTTTATAAACAAAAAAGTAATCTGCTCTAAACGTTTTCTTTACAACATCAAAGTATACTTTGGGCATAGTCTATTGAACATTCAATCTATGATCTAAATAATCCGCTACTTCATAACTAGAAACAAAAAGACTGGATAAAACCAGCCTTTTCTTCCATATGATTGCTCTAGGTTCAATCTTTTAACATTTCATTTTTGATTTTTAAATCGTTCAACATCACGAGCAATAACCAACTCTTCATCCGTTGGAATAACCAGCACTCGAACCTTGGAATCTGGCATTGAAATATCTCCATAATTACCAAAAACATTCTTTTCTGGGTCAAGTTCACAACCAAACCAAGAAATTCCCTCAATAACTAATCGACGAATCGTCACAGAATTCTCACCAATTCCAGCGGTAAAGATAATGGCGTCTGCTCCGTTTAAAACAGCCAGATACTGACCAATATATTTTTGAATACGATCAACAAAGATGTCATTCGCCAACTGTGCTTTGGCATCACCAGCGCGCATAGCGGCATGAATATCACGCATGTCGCTGGATTTCTCAGATACCCCTAAGAGACCTGACTCACGATTTAAAATACGATTAATATCTTCCGGCGTATTCAAATCTTCTGTATGCTCCATCAGATAAGGAATAATCGCTGGATCAATATCCCCTGTGCGAGTTCCCATCATCACGCCACCTAGTGGAGTAAAGCCCATTGAAGTGTCAACAGATTGACCACCTTTGACTGCTGTAATAGAAGCACCATTCCCAATATGGCAAGTAATTAGTTTCAGATCTTCAAGCGGCTTGCCAAGCACTTTAGCGGCTTCCTTGGCAACATACTGATGACTTGTTCCATGCGCACCATATTTACGCACTTTGTTTTCAGTATAATATTTAGTTGGCAATGGATAACGGTAAGCTTTTTCAGGCATTGTTGTATGAAATGACGTATCAAACACAACGACACTTGTAATATCTGGCAACAATTCTTTAAATGCACGAATTCCTGCTGCATTTGCTTTGTTATGAAGTGGTGCAAGAAGCGCTAATTCTTCTACTTTTTGAATCACTTCTTCGCTATCCACAAGTGCAGATTCTTTAAAATATTCACCACCTGCAACGACACGATGACCGACACCTGTGATTTCATCATAGGCTTTAATAATATCAAAGCGCATTAGATCATCTAACAAAATTTTAACAGCTTGTGTGTGGTCATCAATATCTAAAATTTGTTTCTCCGCACGACCATCAAATTTGACCGTTGAAATGGAATCTTTGAGACCAATTCGCTCAATTAACCCCTTAGCGATGACCTTTTCAGCTGGCATTTCGTATAATTGCCATTTTAGACTAGAACTTCCGGCATTGATTGAAATTGTTTTTGACATAAATTACCTCTTTTAAGCGTTTTCATTTATTATATCAAAAACTTGTTTAAATTTCACTTTCTTGGCTCCAATTTTGAAACTTTTCGCTAAATGTCAATAAATCCGCTTGATTCTGCAAATCAGATAAAGCATAAACAAATGGTTGGACAGCTTGTTCATCTTGCTTTTTCAGTACAAAAATTGTTTTAGCGTATGCTGCATTTCCAAAAAGAGACTCTGGTAACGCAATCATTGCAACTATTTGTGCATGCTTCTGCAACCAATTTTTTAATAAATCACTTTGTGTGCTAGTCAGTAAATCATTTGGTGCAAGGAAAATAGCATAACCATCCGATTTGAGATACTTGAGCGATTGTTCCATTAACAAATGATGAGCATAAGTATGCTCCTGTCTACTAGCCACTTCATAGCGCGTCGCAATGTTATCATCAGGATAAAAGCCAACTGGTAAATCACTGATAATCACATCGCTTTCTTTCAATACTTGCGGGCGCACCGCATCACCTTGCACAAAACTAACTTTTGCATCCATCACATCTGCGATACTGGCTGATATATCAATTAGCAGATCGTCCAATTCCAGCCCTAGATAATCCACGTTTTTATTTGTATTATTAAGAATGGTTTCTGCCAAATTTCCCATTCCACTACCAATTTCCAACACATCAATATGTTCTTTATTACTCAATTGGTCAATGAGAAATGTTACGATAAAACCAATAGAATCCGGAGTAAATTGATGATTAGCTTGCAAAGGCTCTGTTTGAGCCGCTTTCATCAACAAAAATTGGTATGCTCGTCGCCATTCTTCTTTATCTAATTTCAAAGATTTAAGTGTTTCATTATTTTTTTTGACAATAGCTAGCTCTGTATTTCCATCCAGATAAACCCCATTTTGCTCGACCAAAGCATCATAAAAATTCGTCAAAAGAGTATTTTGGAGCTCCTGAACATTCTCTAACAAAAGCGAATAAGCCTGTTCTATTTTTTCAAAATTCATAGTATCCTCCGCTCCCTATCATACCAAAATTTATCTCTTTTTGCGAGCGAGTCCTCAGTTGCTCACATCTAGTTCTATTCTCACTTATTCGTCTAAATTGTCATTGGTTTGATTGGAATGCATAAGTGGGAAGCGAAATTGATAACGGCGACCAGTGTTCATTGTTACTGTCAGGATGAACTCTTTCTCATCTTTCTGATCTTGCACATACCCCTGTTCAAAATTCCTTTGTTTAGGATTTTCATTTGCTACAGCTGCCATTGCATAAGCCTGTATTCGCTCTCGGTTTAGGGTGAAATTCCTGTGATTTGCAGTTTGCCGATGAAGGTAAAATTGCAAAAGTAAGCTAAAGACAGCTGTTATAAAAAGGGCATAGAGCATAATACCTGCTTTAACTCTTTGTTTCCACACGATAGACGAACTCCCTTTCCAATCCTCGCTTAAATGTCATTCTGATATGAATCAGCTCATTTTTCTGTGAGATTTCTGCTTTTTTCACATTATAAATCATAGGCTGATAGCCTTTCCCATTTGCATTGGTTTTTCTGAAATCTTGTCCACTTGACTTTCCAAATGCAATCGTCTTACCGTCCTGCTTCATGTATAAACGATTGTTCTCCACTTTTTCAAATGAAGAATGAATCAATTCCGCTTCTAATTGATGGGCAAACAAAAGCCATTCTCGTTGTTCACTGTGTTGTCGAGCTCGGACCTCCGAAGCCAGAAGACGCGTCATCGATTGAAATAATAGCACACTCCCGCTGATTACAAAGAGGGCAACCAGAGCCTCTAAAAGTGTAAAAGCTTTCACTTTATTTGCCTTGAACACCGACAATCAGCTCCTTCCCATGATAAATCTGGATGCCTTGTTGACTTTTTTTAACACGAACTTCAATACCGTTTATTGTTAAATGGCTTTGCTTTGTTTGTAATGCCATATTAGCCACTCTTAGAACTTCTTCTTTTTTCAGTAAATCATTTTCTGTCTGTCGAGACTGATGGATCTGCCCCAATAACAAGGTCACAATAAACGCAAAAACAGCCGATGCCAATAAAGCTTCTAATAAAATCGTTCCTCTAACGCATTGTTTTCTTAAATTTTCCATTTCCTAGATATAATTGATACGTAATTGTTTGCTTTTTTGTCTGAAAGATAACCTTTCCGAGCGATGAATTGCCGCCTGCCTTGTCAAAATGAAGTGTCAGGTCTTCCGGAGCCTGAATCGAGCGAGGAACTGCCAAATGGCTGTAACCATTGGAAATTCTCTCGCGAGAAAAATTCATGTCCAACTGACTTTGAGCTGCACTACTCAACTTCTGACTTTCCCGATAAAAATGCTCAAACTCTAGAAAGAAAATTTGCTGTTCTACTTGCTCAAACGATGAACGTACTGAACCTGATACAGCAAGCAATAAGAGACTCGTCATAAATAAGGTCAGCAAACTTTCCAAAAGCGTAAAACCTTTAATCTGCAACTGTGCGAGCTTCTTTTGTATGTTTTGCATAATAAGCCTTGTATGATGCTGCTTGCTTGTCTGTAATAGTTCCTTCACTGACTAATTTTGAAAGCGTCGCTTTTTCATTAGTGTGATTCACTTCAAAAAGCTCTGCCTGACTTTCGACAACCTTCACAACAGCTGCATTTCCTTTTTCCGTTACAGCTTCTTTTTGTTTGGTCAAATTCGGAACAAACAAAAGCATCAAAACACTGATGATTAGAAGCACCACTAACATTTCTACCAAAGTGAAAGCTTTTACCTTTATATTTTTAATTTTTTTCATAATTGAACCTCCATATTTTGATAAATTGGCAGCAACATGGCTGCATACAATAAAACAATAACCAGTGCCACAAAAACAAAGACAAGCGGCTGCACTAAGTTCATAGCTTGATTGATCCGACTAAAAAACTTCTCCCACGTTTTTTGAGCATAAACTTCTAATTCACACCCCAATTTGGATTTCACTTCACCGTATTCAATTATCAAACCCAATTCCTTTTTAAAAAACGGGTAGTGTTTAACCACTTGGGAAAATTCCTGACCATTTTGCAGTGCAACTTCTAAGTCTTTTCCAATTTCTTGAAACATAGCAGAGCGTTGCCCTTGCATCATATGAAAAATCTGACTGAGTTCTAAACCTTGACCAATCATATTTCCCCATTCGCGCGCATAATAAGCTGTCAAATACGCTTGAATAAAAGTTCCACAAAAAGGAAGTCGAGCCAAGAAGCTAAACACTACTATTTTTGAGCTTTTTCTAAACCAATAAAAACCTATCGCTAACAAAACAAGCACTACTCCTAATGAACCCAGAAAAATTTGCGGCAACTGACTAATCAGCTGCGTTGCACTATTTTGGCGTTCTAACTGCGGAAGTAAATAATTGCGCAGCCCTAACATAATGAATACTAAAAAAATAAGTAAAATGAATGGATAAGTAGCTACTTCAATTAACTTTTTCTTGACTTTTGAGACATTTTCCAAGTATTCCTCAATCTTATTCAGGCTGAGTGAGAGATTCCCATGTAGCTCTGCCAGTGAAAGCTGGGTGACAACACTATCTGAAAATCCTAAACTAGCCATAATTTCTGAAAAAGGTTTTCCTGTTGCTAAACCCTCTTTCATCTTTTCTACATAGGTTTTTTCTAGCAGGGCACTCCGCTTCAAAAAATCAATCATTTCTGCTAAATGAAAGCCACTAGAAAAAAGATTATTCAGCAACTCTACGACTTTTTTCTGCCTACCTATGGATAATTTTTTCCGTTTCTGCCTGCTCAAAAGTGATATGTCCTGCTGCATAAAGCTGATCAATCTGCTTATTCCAGTCACTTGGCTCATGCTCTTGATACCTTTCACTGACAAAATCCACTATTCCTCCTTTCGCAATTAACCGTTGGTAGCAAATTCCTTGCAAAACAATTTTCAGCTCTGCTTCTGTCACTCCCAACTCCAGCAACCGTTCATAGACACCTCGTACGCTTTTAGCATGAATAGTTGAAAAAACAGTCACTCCCGTTAAGCTAGCTCGAACAACTGCCCGTGCTGTCTCCGCATCACGAATCTCTCCGATAATCAATAAATCCGGTCGATGCCGAAGAGAAAGTTTTATCAAACTTTCATAAGTTAAACCAATCGCTTCGTTCAGCTGCAGCTGTAACATCCCTGCTTGTTTGATTTCAACCGGATCTTCAATTGACATGATTTGCTGATCGGCAAAACGCTCTTGAGCCAACTGGTGCATGAGAGTAGTTTTACCACTTCCTACCGGTCCTGAAAAAAGGTAAAGCCCTCGCTGTTTGAAACGTTCTTTCAACTCCGGAATTTGAGCAAACCAAAACTTCAGCTCTGCTTCTTCATCATGCAATAGACGAATCACTAGACTTTCATATCCGCGATAATCCCCCACTGTTGATAACCGTAGCGACGTTTTCTTGTCACTATATTGATAATCGCAAGAGCCCAGCTGACTGCGACGTTTTTCTCCCACATTCATCCCAGCAGTAAACTTGAAATGACTGATTACAGCAGCTAGCTCTTCAAATTCATAATTGCGTATAAAACGGCGTTCATCTCCAATTCGCATATACAACTCGTAAACATTTTCCTTCGGAACAAAATAAATGTCCTGTGCTCGTTCTTCCTTAGCCTGACAAATAATAGCCTGTGCAATGTTTTGAACCATATCTCCTCCTCACTTTATATTATTCGCAGAAGAAAATAAAAAAATGATGAAAAATCACCATTTTGTAAATTATTTAAACGTTAGAGAGCAAGCACGATGTTCCTCTTCACTATTTTGTTTATTATAGCCCGGTCTCCATTTCTCTTTAGGAATGACACCATCATTTTCCAATAAAGCGAGAGAATGGTATTGCTGGACAGAATCACTACATTCTTCACACCAGCGCAAATCTTCTGCAGCCCAAAAAATGGACATTAAATCACTTCGACTTTTATAGAAAGGAAAAGCAGCTACCAACTTCAGCCATTGGCGCTTATAATACTTTAAAGCAGTATAATAGTCATCAAAATGTTGTATAGATACGATATTAGCTTCCCAGTCATCAAAAAACCACCAAGGCTCATCTTTGCCATACATTTCAATCACACAATACACCTGCTTCACCTCCCTTTGTTCTGTTTATTATATCGGAAATGCTAAATTTTTTAAACAGATATGCTCCATTATACAAGTTTTTCGCCATTTGCTCAAAAATGTAGAAAAAGTGGCATTATTTTGATTAGTACTTTTTCATTCATCAAATAAGAAAACGAGACTCTTCTTAAGCCTCATTTCCAATTTATTAATACAAATCAAGGTAGTTATCTACTTCCCATTGGGAAACGAAAGTGGCATAGCTTGCCCATTCGATGCGTTTTGCTTCCACAAAACTTGTATAGATATGACTACCCAAGGCAGCTTTTACAACTTCATCTTCTGTTAGTGCTTTCACCGCATTGTGGAGAGTAGATGGAAGATCCGTAATCCCTGCTTCTTTACGCTCTTCTGCTGTCATAACATAGATATTTTCTTCAATTGGAGCAGGTGCTTCAATTTTATTTTCAATCCCATGAAGTCCAACTTCAAGAAGAACCGCCATAGCGATATAAGGGTTAGCCATTGGGTCAACCGAACGCAATTCCAAACGAGTTCCCATACCGCGTGAAGCTGGCACACGAACAAGCGGAGAACGGTTACGTCCTGCCCAAGCAATATAAACAGGAGCTTCATAGCCTGGAACTAAGCGTTTGTAAGAATTTACAGTCGGGTTCATGATAGCTGTATAATTGTAAGCATGCTTAATTAAGCCACCAAGAAAATAGTACGCTGTTTCTGATAATTGCATACCATTTGGATCTTCTGGATCAAAAAATGCATTTTGACCATCCTGATTAAAGAGCGACATGTTACAGTGCATACCTGAACCGGCAATACCAAATTTTGGTTTTGCCATGAACGTTGCATACAGACCATGCTTGCGAGCAATTGTTTTGACAACCAGTTTAAACAACTGAATCTTATCACAGGCACGAAGTACTTCATCATATTTAAAGTCAATTTCGTGCTGACCGATAGCTACCTCATGGTGACTAGCTTCTACTTCAAATCCCATTGTTGTAAGGACATTAACGATTTCACGGCGAGTATTGTCAGCCAGGTCAGTTGGCGCCAAATCAAAATAACCACCCTTATCATTTACCTCAAGAGTTGGATCGCCATTTTCATCCAATTTGAAAAGGAAAAATTCTGGCTCAGGACCAAGATTGAAAGATTTGAAACCAAGCTCTTCCATATGTCTCAAAGCACGCTTCAAATTTCCACGCGGATCCCCTTTAAAGGGAGTTCCTTCTGTTGTATAAACATCGCAAATTAGTCCTGCGACACTGCCATTTTCATCTCCCCAAGGGAAAACAGTCCATGTATCCAAGTCAGGATAAAGGTACATATCTGACTCATTGATACGCACAAAACCCTCGATAGAAGAACCATCGAACATCACTTTGTTGGACAAAACTTTATTCAGCTGTTCATCTGTCGCCGGAATTTCGACATTTTTCATCGTTCCCAAAACATCCGAAAACATCAAACGGATAAAGGTAACATTTTTTTCTTTCACTTCGCGACGAATGTCAGCTACTGTAATTGACATGAGTATCTCCTTATAAAATTTTAAAAATTGATGTTGGTCAATGCATACGACCAAATGGTGGAAGGGAAGAAGCAAAGCGACCTTGTTGCAAAATATCGTTATGAAGGGCTCGACGAACGTCTTTCTCGCTCACTGGCTTTTTATATCTCGCTTCGCGCTCAGCATATTTCCGTTTAATAGCAGCAATATTGTAACCTTCTGAAATGTAATCTTTAATCTCTAACAAGCGATCCATATCATTTAATGAATACATGCGGCGATTTCCTTCATTTCGATCAGGTTTAATCAATTCTTGATCTTCATAATAACGAATCTGACGTGCCGTCAAATCTGTTAATTTCATAACGCTACCAATGGGAAAAACAGCCATATTGCGACGAAATTCCTTTTCCTTCATTGCAAATTCCTTTCTCATGCTCTATTATAGTCCGAAAAATTTTTCCTGTCAAGAATGTATGTTAGGTTTCCTGACATCACTTCTTGTTTTTTAATATCAAAAATTTTCTCAATCGATTTATATCAGAATTGACTAACATGGCAATAAATACCCCCATAAAGGTTTCAAATACCCGTGAAAATACATACAAAATTGTCTCTCCTGTTGGAATTGATAGGGTAATAATCAGCATAGCAGAAACACCACCAATCACTCCTGCTTTATTGTTCATAGCAACATTTGTCATAATGGTTAACATGGTACAAATAGGGACAATCAATAATGTTACCCAAAACTGTTCATGAAAAAGCTGATTGATAAGAAAGAAGAACAAAGCATACAAACCGCCAATACTGTTTCCTAAGATACGAGATGTTCCAAAATGAACACTCTTATCAAAATCCTCTCGCAAACTAAAAACAGCTGTTAAAGCGCCAATCTGTAGCCCTTTCCAACCAAAAAATCCAAAAATTAAAAGGACAATAAAAACAGCGATTCCTGTTTTAAAAGTCCGCATTCCTAATTTAAATTTCGATTTATCAAATTTGTACTTTTTAAAATAACCCATTCATACATTTCCTTTTACCTTTATTCTAACATATTTTAGAGAAATTTTGAGGAAAAGAATGATGGTTTCCAAACAGGTCTGTCAAAGCTTTCCTATACATTTTTTAGAGAAGCTTCACAAACATCTTCTACTTGACCATCACTTCCTATCTTTATCAGTTTTAATCCCGTCAGGATTCCTGAGACAGATGGATAATGAGCAAAACAGTGAAGGTAAAGCAGAGCCCATTTTTTCTTTTGGAACTCGGTTGGCTAATGTCACATGCGGAACCCAGTTTTCAAGAAGATAGGAGGAAGATTGGTCTACATAACTTGCAATCTTTTTATGTAACTCTGCATGAAATGCAGTTAATTCTGACGTTTTAACAGGATTGAGTGTAACAATGGAAGAACCTAGAAAGGACGAAATAGAGCTAAAGTTCAAACTTACAGCTGACTAATCTTCGCCATCTCTTCCGAGATGAGCTGGATATCAGCCAAATCTACTTTTTCAAGAGACGAAAAAGTCAAATGTGGTTCCCGATCGACTACTTCATAAGTGTAGTTTGATAGACTATTGACACTCAAACTGCGCCCAATAGAGCGAACTCGTTCTTGGCTATACCTATCTAGAGCTCCTATAATAGTATACATATCGTTTCTCTGTAAAAGAAAAAGTGGTTGAACCACCTTTTCTCTATTATTTTTTTGTTCTAGCCTTACTTTTCAGTCAATGCTGCAAGACCTGGGAGTACCTTTCCTTCAAGAAGTTCCATAGATGCACCACCACCGCGTCACAAATACTTTCACTAACACAAAAAGGTGAACAAGCCACCTTTTTGTTATCATTTCAGTTTTGCTCCTTTTTCTCCAAAATCAGGATTTTGGAGAGACTAACGGGCTAAAACTTATTTTTCAGTAAGAGCTGCAAGTCCTGGAAGAACTTTACCTTCCAACAATTCCATAGACGCGCCTCCGCCCGTACTAATCCATGAGAATTTATCTGCACGACCAAGGTTGATAGCTGCAGCAGCTGAGTCACCACCACCGATAATTGATTTAACGCCTGGTTGTTTAACGATAGCGTCCATTACACCGATTGTACCAGCTTGGAAATCAGGATTTTCAAAGACACCCATAGGTCCGTTCCATACAACTGTTTTAGCACCAGTCAATTCTTGATCAAATTTAGCGATAGATTTTGGACCGATATCCAAACCAAGGAATCCTGGATCTACTGCTTCACCTTCAGTATCTTTTACTTCAGTGTAGTCAGCAAATGCGTTTGCTTCTTTTGAGTCAACTGGCAAGATCAATTTGCCATTTGCTTTTTCAAGAAGAGATTTCGCAACATCCAATTTGTCTTCTTCTACAAGTGAGTTACCGATTTCGATACCTTGTGCTTTGTAGAATGTGTAAGTCATCCCACCACCGATAAGAACTTTATCAGCTTTTTCAAGAAGATTTTCGATAACACCGATCTTATCAGAGACCTTTGAACCACCAAGAATGGCTACGAATGGACGAACTGGATTTTCAACAGCTTCTTTGATATAAGCAATTTCGTTTTCAAGAAGGAAACCAGCAACAGCTTTTTCAACGTTTGCTGAAATACCAACGTTAGATGCATGTGCACGGTGAGCTGTACCGAATGCATCGTTTACGAAGATACCATCTCCAAGTGATGCCCAGTATTTACCAAGTTCTGGATCATTTTTAGATTCTTTTTTACCGTCAACATCTTCAAAACGAGTGTTTTCAACAAGAAGAACTTCGCCGTCTTTAAGAGCATTAATAGCTGTTTCAAGTTTTTCACCACGGGTAACACCGGGGAAGATAACGTCTTGACCAAGTTTTGCAGACAAATCTGCTGCTACTGGAGCAAGTGATTTTCCTTCCTTATCAGCTTCTTCTTTCACACGCCCAAGGTGAGAGAAGAGAACAGCACGTCCACCATGTTCGATGATATATTTAATTGTTGGCAAAGCCGCAGTAATACGGTTGTCATTAGTGATAACGCCATCTTTCAAAGGTACGTTAAAGTCAACACGAACGAGAACTTTCTTCCCTTTCAAATCAACGTCTTTAACAGTCAATTTAGCCATTTAATCAGACTCCTTATTATTTTTTGTACATGATAATTATATCACAAAAGCGATTAAAAAGGTAGCAAAATCAGACACTTTTCCTGTCTTATTGACAAAGCTCTATCAGAACACTACAATAAAGATAAAAAGGGCAAATCATATGAAACAAACATTATCTATCGTCCAAAAGAAAGTTGACCAAGATTTAAACATCATTGCCATCTTGACTATGCTTCCGCTTATCGGATATCTATTTTTCCAACAAGAAATAACTGATTTCACCCATCAGTCATCGTTTCCCATTTGGCTTCGCCTTCTCTTTCTCGCAATGTGTCAGTTTGGTGCAGCCGGTCTAGGGACTAGTGTCGTTCTGATTCGTCGCAAAGAAAGCTGGAAAGAATATGGATTGGTTACTAAACATTTTCTCCCGTCCTGCGTCCAAACTGCAATCACCTGTCTTCCTTTGCTGCTTTTCCTCATCATTACAGGACAAGTTCACACCTACCTCCCATTTCAATCAATCTCCTTAACGAAAGAAATTCTTGCTAGTTCTTTTCCGACAAACATCTTAGGTTACTTGCTCATTTCTCTTATCTGGGGATTCTGGGAAGGTTTTAATTATGTTGTAATTTCTAGGAAAATCAATCTTCGCTATCCACGTCAAAATAAGAAAATTGACCTTGGTGCCCTCATTTGTGCTTTGATTTGCCTCCTTGTTCATGGAATGATTGGCTTGGATGCGACTTCTCTATTTGAAGCAATCGCCGTATTCATTCTCATTTATGGCATGCTGGTCATTCAAAAAAGGACTGGGAATGCATGGAGTTGTATTCTCATCTTTTGCTTCTTTTGGAATGCATTTTAATACTAGCCAAAAATCTAATTTTGACGGCCCCTTTTTACACTTGAATCAAAATTAAAATGCGATATACTCGCTATGCAAAGCTAGCTAAATTTAAAAATTACCAGAAAGTTTTTCATAAAATTCTAAACCTAACAAAAAGAGTCGAAGATTTCGACTCTTTTTTATTATTTTGCTGGTGTGGTTTCTTCCACAGTTTCTGTTGCCGTTGTATCTTCGATAATTTCAACTTCATTGACAGCTTGCGGCTCAAGATTACGGTAGCGTGCCATACCTGTACCAGCTGGAATGATTTTACCAATGATAACATTTTCCTTTAGACCAAGCAAGTGATCTTTCTTACCACGGATAGCCGCATCAGTCAGAACACGAGTGGTTTCTTGGAAAGAGGCAGCTGATAAGAAACTGTTGGTTTCCAGAGAGGCCTTGGTAATTCCCATAAGAACAGGACGAGCTGTTGCAGGAACACCGCCTGAGATAACTACATCTCGGTTAGCATCGGTAAAGTCTGTAATATCCATGAGTGTGCCCATAAGAAGATCAGTATCTCCCGGATCCATGATGCGCACCTTACGAATCATTTGGCGAACCATTACTTCAATATGCTTGTCACCGATTTCTACCCCTTGACTGCGGTAAACTTTTTGCACTTCAGCTAGCAGGTAAGTCTCAACAGACAAGACATCACGAACAGCCAATAAATGTTTCGGTTGGATAGAACCTTCTGTTAATGCTGCCCCGCGAGAAACTTGGTCACCTACAGCCACTTTCATACGAGCTGTAAATGGTACAACGTATTCTCCTTCACCGGTTGCACCCTTGACAAAGACTTTCTTAGTCCGAGTGGAAGCATCTTCTTCAATCGCAGTGACTTCACCTTTAACTTCTGTGATGACTGCTTCCCCTTTTGGATTACGGGCTTCAAAGATTTCTTGAACCCGAGGAAGCCCCTGAGTAATATCAGTATTAGAAGCAACACCACCCGTATGGAAAGTCCGCATAGTCAATTGTGTACCAGGTTCACCGATAGATTGGGCAGCAATGGTTCCAACTGCTTCTCCAACTTCAACAGCGTCGCCCGTTGCCAAGTTGATACCATAACAGCGACGGCAAACGCCATGACGTGTATTACATGTAAAGACAGAACGGATAGTAACTTCTTCGATACCAGCGTTGATAATTTCATGCGCTACATCTTCTGTAATCAATACATCTGGACCAACGATGACTTCACCTGTTTCAGGATGTTTAACCGATTTTTTCGTATAACGACCAATCAAGCGCTCTTCCAATGGTTCAATCATTTCTTTGCCGTCAGTAATAGAGCGAATCACAAGACCACGGTCAGTTCCACAATCGTCTTCACGAATGATAACATCTTGCGCCACATCAACCAAGCGACGAGTCAAATAACCTGAGTCGGCAGTCTTAAGGGCTGTATCAGTCATCCCTTTACGCGCTCCGTGAGTTGAGAAGAACATTTCCAGAACAGACAAACCTTCACGGAAGTTAGACAAGATTGGCAACTCCATGATACGGCCATTAGGAGCAGCCATCAAACCACGCATACCGGCAAGTTGCGAGAAGTTAGAGATGTTACCACGGGCTCCAGAGTCCATCATCATAACGATTGGGTTCTTCGGATCTTGGTTAGCAACCAAGCGTTTTTCCAATTTTTCACGAGCAGCACGCCATTCTGCAGTAACCGCGTTATAGCGCTCATCGTCTGTAATCATCCCACGACGGAATTGTTTCGTGATTTGTTCAACACGTTTATGTGACTCTTCGATAATTTCTGCCTTATCTTCAACGACTGGAATATCGGCAATCCCTACTGTCAAACCAGCAAGCGTTGAATGATGATAGCCGAGATCTTTCAGACGGTCTAGAAAAGCAGACGTTTCAGTTGTACGGAAACGCTTGAAGATCTCAGCAATGATATTTCCAAGATTTTTCTTCTTAAATGGTACGTTTAATTCAAGTTTACTGATGGCTTCTTTGACATCTTGACCAGGTTCTAAGAAATATTTAGCTGGCACACCTTCTGCTATATTTGAGGCAACTGGTTCTTGCAAATACGGCAATTCATCTGGCATGATGTCATTGAAAAGAATCTTACCAACTGTTGTTAAAAGAATCTTGTGTTTTTGATCTTCCGTCCATGGTTTGTTCAAACTATCAGTCGCAATCCCAACACGTGTATGTAAATGCACATAACCATTCCGAAGAGCCATTACAGCTTCGTCACGGTCTTTAAAGACCATACCTTCACCTTCACGACCAGCTTCTTCCATTGTTAGGTAATAATTCCCCAAGACCATATCTTGTGACGGTGTTACGACTGGCTTACCGTCTTTTGGATTGAGGATGTGCTCAGCAGCTAGCATAAGAATCCGTGCTTCTGCCTGAGCTTCTTCCGACAATGGTACGTGAATAGCCATTTGGTCTCCGTCAAAGTCGGCATTGTAGGCCTCACACACAAGCGGGTGCAAACGAAGAGCTTTCCCGTCAATTAAGACTGGCTCAAATGCTTGAATTCCTAATCTGTGAAGTGTCGGTGCGCGGTTAAGGAGTACCGGGTGTTCTTTAATGACATCCTCTAAGATATCCCAAATACGTTCATCACTGCGTTCCACCAAGCGTTTAGCAGCTTTCACGTTTTGCACAATATCACGCGCTACAATTTCACGCATAACAAATGGTTTGAAAAGCTCAATTGCCATTTCGCGCGGCACACCACATTGGTACATTTTGAGGGTTGGACCTACCGCAATAACCGAACGTCCTGAGAAGTCAACCCGTTTTCCGAGCAAGTTTTGACGGAAACGACCTTGTTTTCCTTTAAGCATGTGGCTCAATGATTTGAGCGGGCGGCTACCTGGTCCAGTAATTGGACGACCACGACGACCGTTGTCAATCAACGCATCAACCGCTTCTTGCAACATCCGCTTTTCATTTTGCACGATGATTCCAGGAGCATTCAGCTCCAAAAGACGTGCCAAACGATTGTTCCGATTGATAACACGACGGTAAAGATCGTTCAAGTCAGAGGAAGCAAAGCGTCCACCGTCCAGCTGAAGCATTGGACGTAAGTCTGGTGGAATAACTGGTAAGATATTTAACACCATCCATTCTGGTTTGTTACCAGATTTTTGGAAAGCATCTAAAACATCTAAGCGGCGTATCGCTTTGACGCGCTTTTGCCCAGTTGCAGTTTTTAATTCTTCTTTGAGGGCTGCAATTTCTTTTTCCAAATCTACTTGTTTCAAGAGATCTTGGATAGCTTCAGCACCCATTTTTGCAACAAATGATCCTGAACCGTATTCCCGCAAGCGTTCACGATATTCCCGCTCCGTCATAATAGATTTGTGCTCAAGTGGCGTATCTTTTGGATCAATCACCACATAAGCTGCAAAATAAATGACTTCTTCAAGAGCACGAGGACTCATATCCAATGTCAAGCCCATGCGACTCGGAATCCCTTTAAAATACCAAATATGAGAAACAGGAGCCTTTAACTCAATATGTCCCATACGCTCACGACGCACTTTTGTACGAGTGACTTCAACACCACAACGGTCACAAATGATTCCTTTATAACGAATCCGTTTATACTTTCCACACGCACATTCCCAATCTTTCGTAGGACCAAAGATGACTTCATCAAAAAGTCCTTCACGTTCTGGCTTTAGTGTACGGTAGTTAATTGTTTCAGGTTTCTTCACTTCCCCATAAGACCAAGAGCGGACTTTACTAGGTGAAGCTAGGGTGATTTGCATACTTTGAAAACGATTTACATCAACCACTATTTCTTACCTTTCTTTATTATCTATTGAATCAGTTCTTATTCTTTTCCTTCAGCTTCAAAAGCTGCTCTCGCTTCTTGAGCTGCCTTTTCACGCGCTTTTTCAAGGTCATCTACGTGAATCACATCGTCATCCATGCCTTCATCCAAGTCACGAAGTTCTACTTCATTGTCATCTTCATCTAGGACGCGCATGTCAAGACCAAGTGACTGCAATTCTTTCACAAGAACACGGAAAGATTCTGGCACACCTGGTTTTGGAATTGGTTTGCCTTTAGTAATAGCTTCATAAGCTCTCAAACGACCATTGATATCATCTGACTTGTAGGTCAAGATTTCTTGAAGGACGTTAGAAGCACCGTAAGCTTCCAAAGCCCAAACTTCCATTTCTCCAAAACGTTGTCCACCGAATTGAGCTTTACCACCAAGTGGTTGTTGCGTAACGGTTGAATAAGGACCAACTGAACGGGCATGAAGCTTATCATCGACCATGTGGTGCAATTTAATCATATACATGACACCGACAGATACACGGTTGTCAAACGGCTCACCCGTACGACCATCATAAAGAATCGTCTTGGCATCGCTATCCATGCCTGCTTCACGAACAGTATCCCAAAGGTCATCTGAGCTTGCTCCGTCAAATACTGGCGTTGCTATGTGGATACCAAGGTTGCGAGCAGCCATACCAAGGTGAAGCTCCATAACCTGTCCGATATTCATACGTGATGGCACCCCAAGTGGGTTCAACATGATGTCTACTGGTGTTCCGTCTGGAAGATAAGGCATATCCTCAACTGGAACGATACGGGAAACAACACCTTTATTTCCGTGGCGTCCGGCCATCTTATCCCCAACGCGGATCTTTCGTTTTTGAGCAATGTAAACACGCACCAACATGTTGACACCAGATTGCAATTCATCACCGTTCGCACGAGTAAAGATTTTCACATCACGGACAACCCCAGCACCACCATGTGGTACACGAAGAGATGTGTCACGTACTTCACGAGATTTATCACCGAAAATTGCATGAAGCAGGCGTTCTTCAGCGGATAAGTCTTTTTCACCTTTCGGCGTTACTTTACCGACAAGAATGTCGCCCTCTTTCACCTCAGCACCAATGCGGATAATTCCCATTTCGTCAAGGTCTCTTAGCGCATCTTCCCCAACGTTTGGAATTTCGCGCGTAATTTCTTCAGGACCAAGCTTTGTATCACGTGTTTCTGATTCAAATTCTTCCAAGTGAACAGAGGTATAAACGTCATCTTTTACTAGACGTTCACTCATGATAACGGCATCTTCAAAGTTGTAACCTTCCCATGTCATATAAGCAACGATTGGATTTTGTCCAAGCGCCATTTCGCCTTTTTCCATAGAAGGTCCGTCTGCGATAAAATCGCCTTTTTCAACCGTATCGCCAACTTTCACCAGCGTACGTTGGTTGTAAGAAGTACCAGAGTTTGAACGGCGGAATTTCGTAATATGATAGACATCAAGCGAACCGTCTTCACGACGAACTTCAACTTTGGCAGCATCAGAATATACAACTTTACCGTCGTGTTGTGCAATAATCGCCGCACCAGAATCGTGAGCTGCTTGGTATTCCATTCCAGTCCCAACGTATGGTGCATGCGGATCAATCAACGGTACTGCTTGACGTTGCATGTTGGCACCCATGAGGGCACGGTTTGAGTCGTCATTTTCAAGGAACGGGATACATGCTGTCGCAACGGCAACTACCTGTTTAGGCGACACATCCATGAAATCCACCTGATCTGAAGGAAATTCTTGGTTATTCCCTTGGTGACGTCCCATAACAATCGCTTCTGCAAAACGCCCGTCTTCTGTTAACTTAGAATTTGCTTGAGCAACGATGTATTCATCTTCTTCATCCGCTGTTAACCAGACGATTTCATTGGTGACCAGACCTGTTTCACGATCCACTTTACGGTAAGGCGTTTGGATAAAGCCATATTTATTCAAATGCCCATAAGAAGACAAGTTATTGATCAAACCAATATTTGGTCCTTCAGGTGTTTCAATCGGACACATACGACCATAGTGGGTATAGTGCACGTCACGCACTTCGTATCCTGCACGGTCACGTGTTAAACCACCAGGTCCTAAGGCAGATAAACGACGCTTGTGAGACAACTCAGACAGTGGATTGTGTTGATCCATAAATTGAGACAATTGAGAGGAACCAAAGAATTCTTTGATAGCTGCTGTAACTGGGCGTATGTTAATGATTTGTTGCGGAGTCAGTACTTCGTTATCTTGCACGCTCATGCGTTCACGAACATTGCGCTCCATGCGAGAAAGTCCAAGACGCACTTGGTTAGCAAGCAATTCACCTACCGCACGAATCCGACGATTTCCCAAATGGTCAATATCATCCACACGGCCGATGCCTTCTGCTAAGTTGAGGAAGTAGCTCATCTCAGCCAAGATATCCGCTGGTGTAATCGTATGAACCCGATCACCTGGATTAGCATTCCCAATAATAGTTACCACGCGATCTGGATCAGTTGGTGCCACGACTTTGAATTTTTGAAGAACGACTGGATCTGTCAATACAGCTGCATCATTTGGAATATAAGTGATTTTATTCAAATCTCCATCCAAATAGTCTGCAATACTATCAATGACACTACGCGTCATAACTGTTCCGGCTTCTACTAAGATTTCTCCTGTTTCTGGGTCAACCAAAGGTTCTGCAATCGTTTGATTTAACAAACGTGTTTTGATATTTAATTTTTTATTAATCTTGTAACGACCAACTGCCGCCAAGTCATAACGATGTGGATCAAAGAAACGAGCAACCAACAGACTACGTGAGCTATCCGCTGTCTTAGGCTCACCTGGACGAAGGCGTTCATAGATTTCTTTCAGCGCTTCATCTGTACGTGAATCCATCGGATTTTTGTGGATATCTTTTTCAATCGTGTTGCGAACGAGATCGCTATCACCGAAAATATCAAAGATTTCATCATCACCAGAGAAACCAAGTGCACGAACAAGCGTTGTAAATGGAATTTTACGAGTGCGGTCAATCCGAGTGTAGGCAATATCTTTTGAGTCCGTTTCCAACTCTAACCAAGCTCCACGGTTTGGAATGACGGTTGAACCATACCCAACCTTCCCATTTTTGTCTACTTTATCATTGAAGTAAACACCTGGAGAACGAACGAGCTGTGATACGATAATCCGCTCACCACCGTTGATGATAAACGTTCCCATTTCTGTCATGATTGGAAAATCGCCAAAGAAGACTTCTTGCGTCTTGATTTCGCCGGTTTCTTTATTGATTAAACGGAACGTCACAAAAATAGGTGCAGAATAGCTAGCATCGTGAATCCGTGCTTCTTCTAAAGTGTATTTGGATTCTTTGATTTCATAACCAACAAACTCCAGATCCATAGTGTCTGTAAAGTTTGAAATAGGAAGTACATCTTCAAATACTTCTTTCAAACCATGGTCAAGAAAATCTTTGAACGAATCCGTCTGGATTTCAATCAAATTTGGTAAATCAAGAACTTCCTTGATTCTTGAAAAACTACGACGAGTACGGTGTTTCCCGTATTGAACTTCATGTCCTGCCAAGTTTTTTACTCCTTCTTCTTTCTACATTCTCTATTACATGATAGAGTAGCAATTTCATTTGTCCTTTCTGATAAATTTTCAGAATCTTTAAGTTTTGATAACAAACGATGAAAATCCCAAAAATAGGCACAAAAAGAGCAGCTAAATCTGACTCTAAAAGTATGATTTAACTGCTGTGAGCTTTATATGGACAATATTTCAAATAAAGCAGACGACAAATTATTAATAATATTATACCCTATTTTACTCTGCTTTTCAAGTTTCTTTACTTATGAAAGTGTTTTTATTTTAACGTCCACCTAAAAGTGCTGCCCAAGCTTTTTGATAATCACTATCTGTCCCACCGATTCCAAATTTATAGGTGGTCATCGGAGCGCCATTTTTCGCCCAGTAACTAGTAACCGTCTGACCAGTCAGGCTCATGCTACGACCGTTGACTGTGACTGTTCCAGCTCGTTCACCTGTTGCTTTGAGAACATTGGACTTAATCACGCTTGAATCCAAATTGAACTTATCACCAACTCCCCAAATATTTGGATCAGCTTGATGAATTGCATTCACCAAGTGAGCCATATACTGAGCATTGTTATTGTAACCCGTCAAAGGTGCCATTGAAGCATTATTGTCATGACCGATCCAACCACCCAACGTTAATTTTGGAGTGGATACCATAAGCCACATATCTCCATTGCTGTTGGTTGTCCCCGTTTTTCCTATCCAATCAGCATTAGCCAAGCCACTATTAATCTGTGCTAAACGAGATTTGAAAGTCGTCGTAGCACCTGAACTCAACACTCCACGCATAAGGCTTTGCATAATCGTTGCTGCGGCCTTGGAATAAACTTGAACAGGTTTAGCTTTATGTTCATATACAACTTTCCCATTCTTTGCCGTAATCTTTTCAATCATATAGCGCTCTTGATAAGCCCCATTATTGGCTAAAGTTTGAAAACCATTGGTATGCTGAGCAACAGATACTTCAACCCCACCGCCCATTGGCAAACTTTCAATATCGTAATTTTCAATTTGATAGCCCATTTTTTCCATATAACCTCGAACATTGACCCCTTTGTCACGAAGCAATTTATAGGTCCAATAAGCTGGAATGTTCCAAGAAGTATTTAAAGCCTCCTGCAAATCCATCATAGCCGTACCACGGCTATCTACGTGCATAATGGGCTCGCCGCTAGAGAAATTCGCCGGATAATTAGACAGCATACTGGCACTGCCCATCAGGCCTTGGTCAATGGCTATGCCATAAGCTAAAATCGGTTTAATGGTTGAGCCTGGTGAGCGCTCCGTATCAAAAGCGTGGTTGTTTTGGTTGGAAGCATAATCACGTCCTCCTATAAAGCCCAAAACAGCACCCGTCCGATTGTCCATGAGAACATTTCCCGCTTCAACTGCACCTGTTCCATCATCTAACACACCACCAAAATTAGCAATCGCATTTTGCATAGCGTTGTGGATATTTTTGTTAATCGTTGTGGTAACAGTATAGCCACCCTCACTCAACTCTTTTGCAGCTAATTCTTTATAGGCTTTCACAGTTGCATCATTTTTCAATTCCTGTTGTGAAACGTTGTCTCGCCTAATCAAATATTCATACATTGCTTTTTGAGCTTCTTTCATCGCAACGTAATATAAATAATCATGCGAATTTTTTGGAGAGCGATCGGCAGGCAGAAAATCCCGTTTCAAATCATAATCTTTATACAATTGGTACTCATCTTTATTAATCGCACCTGTTCGATACATATTGTAAATGACTTTTTTAGCACGGTTGAGTCCTAATGTCATGTCTTTAGCACTTTTCAGACTACCATCAGCTGCATAAGGAGAATAAACAATCGGGCTTTGTGGCAACCCCGCAATAAAAGCTGCTTGAGGTACTGTCAACTTGCTAGCAGGTACTCCAAAAATTCCTTGGGCCGCTTCTTCTACACCGGCAATATTTTGCCCTTTATTATTTCTTCCAAACGGGGCCACATTCAAATAAGTCGTTAAAATATCATCTTTGTTCATACAGCGTTCTAAAGCCAGTGCATCAATGATTTCTGTCGCTTTACGCTTGAAAGTTGGTGCATCACCAACAACTTGTTGTTTGATTAACTGCTGCGTTAAGGTGGAACCACCACTTGAGGAGCCAATCCCTGCAACAGATCCTAGTGTTGCCCGCAAAACAGCTTTCGTAACAACCCCATGATGCTTGTGGAAATTTTCGTCTTCCGTAGCAATGACTGCTTTTTTTACATTAGCAGAAATAGATTTGCTAGCTACTGATATTCTTAGTAAATCACTATCAATTGCTGAAATTGAACTACCATCAGCATATTTTAATTCAGAAATAGCCGAGATGTCTTGGATTTTTTTGATAAGCTCTTCTTTTTTAGGAGTTTCAACCTTATCGAAGATTCTTGCACCATAACCCAATGCAATACCTCCACCAAACAAGCAACCTAAAAAAACAAGCACAAAAAAGACATTTGATAATAATTTCAGAGTACGAAGGACAGTTCCACCAATACTCAAAATTGTCCAGTTTTCCTTTTTATTTTTGCTAGGACGATCTGTCTGAAAAAGTTTCTCAAACAATTGTTGTATTTTTTCTAAAACTTGTTTAAACATTCTTTCTCCTTGGGCTTTCTGTGCCTATTATAGCAAATTTATGAAACTTCTGACAACAAGAAAGACAAGCCTTGGCTGAAATCATTGTTTTTTTCATTATTTTTGCGATTTTACTATATTCTAGTGCTTGTTTGTGATACAATGTTACAATAACTAGAAATTTTATAAAGGAGAGACAGATATGCACATTTTTGATGAGCTAAAAGAACGTGGTTTGGTTTTTCAAACAACTGACGAAGAAGCATTGCGCAAAGCCCTAGCAGAAGGAAATGTCAGCTTTTATTCTGGTTATGACCCAACTGCTGATAGCTTACATCTTGGTCACCTTGTACCAATCCTTGTCATGAAACATTTACAGTTGGCTGGTCACAAACCCTATGCTCTCGTTGGCGGTGCAACTGGCTTAATTGGCGATCCATCATTTAAAGATACAGAACGGAGCTTACAAACAAAAGACACAGTTGAAGGTTGGGTCCGCAGCATTCAAGCACAAGTATCACGTTTTCTTGACTTTGAAAATGGCGACAACAAAGCTGAAATGGTCAACAACTACGACTGGTTCTCCGACATTAGCTTTATTGACTTTCTACGTGATGTTGGAAAATATTTCACTGTCAACTACATGATGAGTAAAGAATCCGTAAAAAAACGGATTGAAACAGGCATTTCGTATACCGAGTTTGCTTACCAGATTATGCAAGGCTATGACTTTTTTGAGTTAAATCGACAATACGATGTCACTTTGCAAATCGGTGGTTCAGATCAATGGGGCAATATGACTGCTGGTACAGAATTACTTCGCCGCAAAGCAGATAAAACAGGTCATGTTATTACAGTGCCTCTTATCACAGACGCAACTGGTAAGAAATTTGGTAAGTCAGAAGGCAATGCTGTATGGCTCAATGCCGATAAAACCAGCCCTTACGAAATGTATCAATTCTGGATGAATGTCATGGATGCAGATGCCGTGCGTTTCCTAAAAATCTTTACACTTCTTCCACTTGATGAAATCGAAGAAATCAGAAAACAATTTGAAGCAGCTCCCCACGAACGGTTGGCACAAAAAATCTTAGCACGAGAAGTGGTCACGCTTGTACATGGCGAAGAAGCCTACAAAGAAGCGCTCAACATCACCGAGCAGCTTTTTGCTGGAAATATTAAAAATCTTTCTGTCAAAGAACTGAAACAAGGACTTCGCGGGGTGCCAAATTATCAAGTGAAAGTAGATGACAATCTCAATATCGTAGAAATGTTGGTAACAGCTGGCATTGTCAATTCTAAACGCCAAGCGCGGGAAGATGTTCAAAATGGCGCTATTTATGTCAATGGCGAACGTATTCAAGACCTTAACTATACATTAACGGATGCTGACAAATTAGAAAACGAACTGACCGTTATTCGACGCGGGAAGAAAAAATATTTTGTTTTGACTTACTAGTCAAAAATGAAAAGGCTGGGTTTAACCCCAGCTTTTTCTTTATTTTAATTAGCATAATGCATTGACCTAGTTGTAGCTTGAAAAATAAAAAACACAAATCCCATCTTAATAAAGAAGGACTCATTTTCAGTTTCCTTTCTTTATCATCGACTTGCCAAAGCATTTCTCACATGTTACACTAGTCAGAGAAATCTATGAAAGAGAAAACGCATGAAACCCAAACTCAAACGTTTTGAAACGGCTAATCTTTTTGCTTGCCCTTTTTGCCAGCAAGCCTTGTTTTTAGCAGAAAATAGTCTTAAATGTAACAATAAGCATTCCTTTGATCTAGCAAAATTCGGTTATGTCAATCTGGCACCACAAGTGAAGCAGTCAAAAGACTACGATAAAACCAACTTTCAAAATCGACAATTGATTCTCGAAGCAGGATTCTATCAGCCAATTTTAAACAAACTGTTAGATATTTTAACTTCTTTGCCACAGCATGCTAATCTGTTAGATATTGGCTGCGGAGAGGGGTACTATGCTCGAAACCTGCAAGCACAGATGACTGATAAACACATCTACGCGTTTGATTTATCAAAAGAATCGATTCAGCTAGCAGCCAAAAGCGACCACAGCATGGCAGTAAATTGGTTTGTTGGAGATCTGGCGCATCTTTCCATTCAAGATACCAGTATGGATGTGATTTTGGATATTTTCTCTCCTGCCAATTATCAAGAATTTCAACGCGTATTGCGGAAAAACGGCTTGCTTATTAAGGTTATTCCTAATAACCAACATTTGCAAGAAATTCGTAGTATCGTTGCCGAGCAGTTAATCAACACAAACTACTCCAATCAGAAAATCATTGAGCGCTTTAAGGAATCCTTTACCATTGCAGACTCCTATGATGTTACTAGCACTTTTTCACTAAAGGAAAATGAAAAAATGGCTCTGCTGAAAATGACTCCGCTTCTTTTCAATATGAATATTGAAAAAATCGACTGGTCATCTTTACATGAAATCACCATTGCTGCAAAGATTTTGGTCGGTCAAGAAAAATAAACACAAAAGAGGTAGAAACAGACTGCCGCGAGATACAGCAGTCTATTCAACCCCTTTTTATATGCCTCGATTAAAAGCAAGAAAGACCATTCCCAAAACTAAAACTAAATAGATAACCAGCGCTAAAACACGTTGCCCCACTTGATAAGCTCTTTGCTCGCCATGGACTGGGAAAATAACAGCACACAGAGCGCCTCCGACTGCACCGCCTAAATGTCCTGCCAGACTGATTCCCGGTGTCAAGCTTAATACCAAGTTCATAACCAGTAGAATTAAGTAAGATTGACCAAGTTGCTGAATATAGGGATTGTGAACCGCATAGCGCAACGTAATAATAGCGCCAAAAATTCCAAACAAAGATGTAGAGGCACCTGCCGCCACAGCACTTGGAGTGAAAAAGAAGACAAAAGCATTTCCTAAAATCCCAGACATCAAATAAAGAAACAGAAAATTCCATGAACCAAAAATGTCCTCAGCTTGGCGTCCGATAAAATACAGCGTAATCATATTCATCACAAAATGCTCCAAGCCGATATGAACGAAAATCGCTGATACCAAGCGCCAAATCTGACTTGGAAAATATTGGATGCTTCGCCCATGCATGGCGCCAAACTCATAAATTGTTTGAGTACTGCTGTAAGCAAATCCACGCAATAAAAACATGGTTAGAAAAAGTCCTGTCGTTATAAGTAATAAAATACTTGTCACAGGATACTGTTTATCATAAACTTTATTCACAAATCAATACCTCCTGAATAGGAATATCGTAATTATCCGGTTGAAAATCCGCTAATTGACAAGGATAAATTGTACTTACTGTCATTCCCTTAAAATCAGCCAAGTAGCGGTCATAATAACCTCCACCATAGCCAATCCGGTAGCCACCTTTATTAAAAGCAACACCCGGTACGTGAATCAAATCAATATGAGTTTTCTCTACCACTTGTCCACTCCTTGGCTCCCAGATACCAAAAGCAGTCAATTCCAAGTCATTTGGATTATAATCCACAAAAACCATGCACCCATGAGGATAAGTCTTCGGAATCACAATTCGCTTGCCATCTGCTTGTGCTTGTCTGATGAAAAGCCCCGTGTCAAACTCGTGTGGCAAAGATAAATAAGTCGCAATTGTTTTAGCGTGTTGGTAAACAGAGGATTTCAGCAAGTACTGTGTGAGCAAAGCATCTCTCTGCTGTTTTGCTATCAATTCCTGTCCTTTCATTTCTCTTACTATCTTTTTACGTAAAGTCGTCTTCACTTATCTTCTCCTTGATAAGGTTGTCAGAATTTCCAATCCGTCATTTATTAAAGTAACAACAAAAACTTTCCAACTTTTTGATTAGCAAAATAGCAAAGATGCTTCAGTTGATGTCAGTTTCAGATAATAAAAAACATGAAATGAATACTCTAATCTAAGCATGGCTCTTTTTTCTTTATTTAATGAATCAAATCCATCCCAGATGCCAAAATTTAATGACAGAATCTGGGTACTTCGTCTGCTAACTTTCCTTCAAATAGCACTTTTAAATTTGCGTTTTTATCCAGTTGTAACAAGTTGGATTAATTCCTGAGTAGTCATTTAAGTAGCTAATATAGGCCTTTTTTTACTTTAATTTAGTATTAAAAATTATTATATCATAAAATCAAGTATTTCATCATATAGAAAGCAAAAACACCACAAAGTTCAAATATTGTGATGTTTTTTTAGTTAACTTATTGAATATGTTTCAGCATCTTCTCAATATGCTCAATGGACTTTTCACGTCCAAGCAGATAAATGGTATCTGGTAATTCTGGTCCGTGCATTTCGCCCGAAACAGCGATTCGGATTGGCATAAAGAGATT
The DNA here is from genome assembly GCF_000524255.1 of Streptococcus sp. AS20. Taxonomy (NCBI): domain Bacteria; kingdom Bacillati; phylum Bacillota; class Bacilli; order Lactobacillales; family Streptococcaceae; genus Streptococcus; species Streptococcus sp. AS20. Next base: position 241,521 of record NZ_JANS01000011.1, read on the forward strand.
TTTACCTTTGATACCCGTTTCTTTTTGCACTGCCTTGATTTGCGGGAAGATATTTTCTGATTTGAAGTCTTCATCACTCATAGCTTCCATTTTTTCTTTGAATGCTTTCAAAACAATCGGTACCGTTTCGCCTGACATAAACTCTTTTTCATTTTCTGTTAGCTCTGGGAAATCTTCAAAGAAGAGGTCTGTGAGCGGTACGATTTCATCAACAGATTTCATCTGTGGTTTGTAGAGTGCGACCAATTTCTCAGCCTTATCTGTTAAACGACCAGCTACATCCAAATAAGGTTTTGCCATCTCAAAAATGGTTTCAAAATCCGCATTTTTAATGTATTCATTGCTCATCCAATCTAATTTCTTTTGGTCAAAGGCAGCCGGAGACTTACTGAGACGATGTTCATCAAAGAGTTGGATCAATTCTTCGCGAGAGAAAATTTCATTTTCACCGCCAGGATTCCAACCAAGGAGAGCAATAAAGTTAAACACTGCTTCTGGTAGGTAGCCTTTTTTACGGTAATCTTCGATAAATTGAAGTGTATTCGTATCACGTTTTGACAATTTTTTGCCTGTCTCCGAATTGATAATCAAGGTCATGTGACCAAATTGCGGTGCTTCCCAACCAAGTGCTTCATAAACCATGAGCTGCTTAGGTGTGTTAGCAATATGGTCATCTCCACGGATAACGTGTGAAATTTCCATTAAGTGATCATCAATAACAACGGCAAAGTTGTATGTTGGATAACCATCTTTTTTCTGGATAACCCAATCACCACCGATGTTGCCACCTTCAAATTCAATCTCACCTTTAACAAGATCATTCCACTTGTAAATACCAGATTCATTGACTGCAAGACGGACTGTTGGAACGATTCCTTTAGCTTCACGCTCTGCGATATAAGCTACTTTTTCATCTTCAGACATTCCTAGATATTCATTGATGTAACGAGGCGTTTCTCCAGCAGCTTCCTGCCGTTCACGCTCTGTAGCTAATTCTTCTTCCGTTACGTATGATTTGTAAGCCAAGCCTTTTTCGAGCAACTCATTGATATAACCTTGATAAATATCCAAACGTTCAGATTGGCGGTATTTTTCATGCGTTTCTGGACTTTCATCCCAGTCAATCCCTAACCAGCGAAGATTTTCCAGCTGCGAACGCTCCCCGTCTTTGACATGACGCTTGCGGTCTGTATCTTCGATCCGAATAATAAACGTACCACCGTAGTGACGAGCATAAAGATAATTAAAGAGCGCAGTCCGCGCATTTCCGATGTGTAACAGTCCCGTTGGACTTGGTGCGTAGCGCACACGAATTTTATTCGCCAATTTCATTTCTCCTAATGTTTATCTTAAATTTCTAACAGGAAAACCCTGTTTCTATTTTAAACGTTACTATTATACCACAAGTTGTCGAAAAGAAATAACAGAAGCGATGAAACTTTATTATTCTTCGAATCATTTACAGAAGATGAGCGAAAAACAAACTTTCTCTACAGAATTTCCTTAGCAATATAGAAACCGTCGCCTATCTCACCTATCAATTCAATGTTCAGTTACACTTACTTACCCAAACACCTTCTTCAATACTTCACCAATCGTTGTCACACCAATAACTTCAGTCTTTTCGGGAATATTCAATCCGTTCAAAGAGTTTTTAGGAACATAAATTTTTGTGAAGCCTAACTTAACAGCTTCGTTGATGCGCTGCTCAATGCGATTGACACGGCGGATTTCGCCTGTCAGACCAATTTCGCCAATATAACATTCTTGAGGGTTGGTTGGCTTTTCCTTATAACTGGAAGCAATGGCTACCGCAACCGCTAAATCAATAGCAGGCTCATCTAAGCGCACACCACCAGCTGATTTGAGATAAGCATCTTGATTTTGCAGAAGCAAACCAGCTCGTTTCTCCAAAACAGCCATAATCAGGCTGGCACGATTGAAGTCCAGACCTGCCGTTGTCCGCTTGGCATTGCCAAACATGGTCGGTGTCACCAAAGCTTGCACTTCCGCCAAAATCGGTCGTGTCCCCTCCATCGTCACCACGATAGAAGAGCCTGTCGCACCATCTAAACGCTCCTCTAAGAAAACCTGACTAGGATTGAGCACTTCAACCAGACCACCTGACTGCATCTCAAAAATGCCGATTTCGTTGGTCGAACCGAAACGATTTTTAACTGCCCGCAAAATGCGGAAAGTATGCTGACGTTCTCCTTCAAAATACAGCACTGTATCTACCATATGCTCTAGCGTTCGTGGACCAGCCAGCGTTCCTTCCTTGGTCATATGACCAACGATAAAGGTGGCAATATTGTTAGTTTTCGCCAACTGCATGAGTTCTGCTGTCACCTCCCGCACTTGCGAAACCGAGCCCTGCATGCTGGAAATTTCCGGCGACACAATCGTCTGAATGGAATCGATAATCAAAAAATCCGGTTTGATTTTTTCAATCTCAGCACGAATATGCTGCATATTGGTCTCGGCATAGAGATAAAATTCACTATCAATATCTCCTAATCGCTCAGCTCGCAGTTTAATCTGCTCAGCAGACTCCTCGCCGCTGACATAAAGAACCGTTCCCTTATGAGAGAGTTGGGTTGAAACCTGCAATAAAAGTGTCGATTTCCCAATGCCGGGATCTCCTCCGATTAGAACTAAACTTCCCGGCACCACACCACCGCCTAAAACGCGGTTAAATTCGTCCATATCCGTCTTGGTGCGCTTCACATCAATAGAAGTTACTTCTGCCAATTTCATCGGTCGTGTTTTTTCTCCGGTCAGAGAAACACGCGCATTTTTGACTTCTGCCACTTCTACTTCTTCGACAAAAGACGACCAAGTACCACAATTCGGACAACGCCCCAGATACTTGGGCGAATGGTATTCACAATTTTGACAAACAAATGTCGATTTTTTCTTGGCTATGATAGATTCCTCTTTCTTAATGCCCAGTGCTTCCAAAACCACCTGTCCGCACACCATCTGCTTCATCATTATCAGCAAGCAAAAACGGCGCAAAGACAGCTTGAACGATACGGTCTTCCTCTTCTAAGACTACTTCTTGCTCTGTAATGTTCTGCATTTGCGCAAAGATGTGACCTTCATTTCCCGGATTGCCGTAATAATCTCCGTCAATAACGCCTACAGAGTTAATCAAAACTAATCCTTTTTTACGTGGATTAGATGAACGATCATAAAGATAAAGCACTTCACCAACCTGCATATAGGCCTTGACACCTGTTGACACTAATTTAATCTCTTTTGGCGCAATGACTGTACGCTCTGCCACTTTTAAGTCATAACCTGCCGCATGAGCCGTCTCACGCTTTGGCAGTAAATTTTCATTTGTAAAGCTTGAAACAAGCTCAAAACCACGAATTCGCATCTTTTTCTCTTTTCTACTTTTACTTTCCCTATTATACTAAATTCGTAAAAAACACGCAAAATGCAGGTCATCTTTCAGCCTGCACTTTTTAATTTATTCTGGCTCATTCAAAAATCGAATCACTTGCTCGTTGGCATCCACCTCAGCTTTCGCTCCAAAAGGAACAATTGCTCTTGGAGTAGCATGTCCAACATTTAAATTATATAAAATAGGAATATCTGTATCAATGACATCAAGCAGGATTTGTTTATATTCTCCATAATAAGTTTCATCCATTGGTTTTCCGACAAGAATCCCATTTAAAACCGTAAAAATTCCCATTGCTTTTAAAGTTTCTAACATTTTTCGATATAAAGTTGGTTCTGGTTTTTCTTCACTGGTTTCCAACAAAAGAATTTTTCCTGCCCACTCTGAAAGACTAGGAAAGAGCTGATATTGCGCACACAATTCAATCGTATCCTCGTATCTTGTATTATCAAATATCTGATAGAGTGACTCCAAGCAACCACCTAAAATTTCTCCAGTAAAGATTGCTTTGCCTTTTAGCAATTCAAATCCTTGATTTTCATGACGAGTTCGTTTCGTTCCCAGGGCTTTTTCACTGAAATCCGTTCTCTCCTCGTACCAAACTTCGCTCGGGCGGATTTCTGAGATACTGCCTGTCGTAATCAATTCTTTAAAATAAGCAAATGTGTAAGGGAGCATATCTGTCTCTAGTTCACAAACATCAGCAAGAAAAGACTGCCCATAAAAAGTCTTGATCCCTAACTTGTGCAGCATAAGATGATTGATCGTAGTATCAGAAAAACCTAGGAATACTTTCTGGTGTACAACTTTTTTTAGCTCATCATTCTCAAACAAATAAGGCAGCAACCGATAAGTATCATCTCCACCGATAGCACATAAAATCATATCAATTGAAGAATCCTTGAAAGCCTGAATCAAATCTTGCGCTCTGGACTCAGGATGATCTGCCAGATAGCCCATTCCTTTTTGTGCATGCTCTAAAAACTTCACTTCAAGCCCCAAGTCTCTCAAGCGCTTTACTCCCAAGTTCACTTCATGTTTAACAGCACTTTCTCCAATGATTCCACTTGATAAACTAACGATTCCAACGGTCTTTATCATCTTCTCTCCTCCTTAATCAATGATTTGAAACATTATAACATAAATCAGCCAAAAGCAACGACAAAAATATAAAACAAAAAGACCACCTTTTGGTGATCTTTATAGGGAGATTATTATGAAAAAGTTTAGGATTTCATCAAATAAAGTTAGGAGGTCTTCATTTGATAGTTTTATTATAGAATGATTTTCTTAAATGAAGCTTAAGACTCATTTTAAATTTATAATTCCCTCAAAAGGTACTGAAAAAATTCTAGATTTCCTTTTTCCTCATTGATTAAAAACTCTGGGTACCATTGAAGCCCGATGATACGACTACCATCTAGCGACTCAGTTGCTTCAATAATTTTAACTCCATGATAAAATACTGTTGCGTGAAAATTCGATGCCAAATCCTTAACTTAACAATCTAAACTAATGTTAAACAAGAAATTTATCGCTTTCTATGGTAAAATAAGACTAGAAAACTCTACAAGGAGAAGAACATGGAAAAACAAACAGTTGCTGTTTTAGGCCCCGGTTCATGGGGTACTGCTTTGGCACAAGTATTAAATGACAATGGACATGAAGTCCGTATTTGGGGTAATCTTGCCGAGCAAATCACTGAAATCAACGAACACCATACCAATAAACGCTATTTCAAGGATATCGTTCTCGATGAAAAGATTACTGCCTATTATGACTTAAAAGAAACTCTTGACGGTGTTGATGCCATTCTTTTCGTTGTTCCAACAAAAGTCACACGTCTCGTAGCTAAACAAGTGGCTGAAGTATTAGACCATCCAGTCAAAATCATGCACGCTTCAAAAGGACTCGAACCCGATACTCACAAACGACTTTCCATAATTTTAGAAGAAGAATTATCTCCAAATTTACGAAGCGAAGTGGTTGTCGTATCTGGACCAAGCCATGCTGAAGAAACTATCGTTCGTGATATTACTCTTATCACAGCAGCTTCAAAAGACTTAGAAGCAGCAAAATATGTTCAAGAACTTTTCAGCAATCACTACTTCCGTCTCTACACTAATACAGATGTCATCGGCGTAGAAACAGCCGGCGCACTAAAAAATATCATTGCTGTCGGAGCAGGTGCCCTTCATGGTCTCGGTTACGGTGACAATGCCAAAGCTGCTATTATCACACGCGGCTTAGCAGAAATTACTCGTCTTGGCGTCAAACTCGGTGCTAGTCCCTTAACATATAGTGGTTTATCCGGAGTAGGAGATTTAATTGTCACAGGAACCTCCGTTCACTCACGTAATTGGCGCGCTGGTGATGCTCTTGGTCGTGGCGAAAAGTTAGAAGATATTGAAGCCAACATGGGCATGGTTATCGAAGGCATTTCCACCACCAAAGCTGCTTACGAACTCGCACAAGAACTGGGTGTCTATATGCCAATTACTCAAGCGATCTATCACGTGATTTATGAAAGCCTTAACATAAAAGACGCCATTTATGATATAATGAATAATGAATTTAAAGCTGAAAACGAATGGTCGTAATTAGCTACTACAAAAAAGGAGGGTCATATGACTCAAGTAAGAAAAGCTGTTATCCCTGCTGCTGGACTTGGAACTCGTTTCTTGCCAGCAACCAAAGCGCTCGCCAAAGAAATGCTGCCTATCGTTGACAAACCGACTATTCAATTTATTGTCGAAGAAGCATTAAAGGCCGGTATCAAAGACATCTTGGTCGTAACCGGAAAATCTAAACGATCTATTGAAGACCACTTTGATTCAAACTTTGAATTGGAGTATAACCTCAAAGAAAAAGGGAAGTCTGACCTTTTAAAACTTGTAGACGAGACTACTGGCATTGGTCTTCACTTCATTCGCCAAAGTCATCCACGCGGACTTGGCGATGCCGTTTTACAAGCCAAGGCATTCGTTGGTAACGAACCCTTTGTCGTTATGCTAGGTGATGATCTGATGGACATTACAAACGACAAAGCAGTTCCGCTAACCAAACAGTTAATGAATGATTACGAAGAAACGCATGCGTCAACCATTGCTGTCATGAAAGTACCACACGATGACGTTTCATCTTATGGTGTTATTGACCCACAAGGTGAAGGAGTAAATGGACTCTACAGCGTGGAGACCTTTGTTGAAAAACCAAAACCAGAAGACGCACCAAGTAACCTTGCGATTATTGGTCGCTACCTTTTGACACCAGAAATCTTCTCCATTTTGGAAACACAAGCTCCAGGTGCTGGAAATGAAATTCAACTGACAGACGCCATTGATACTCTCAATAAAACACAAAGAGTATTTGCCCGTGAATTCACAGGTGATCGTTATGACGTTGGTGACAAATTTGGCTTTATGAAAACATCTATTGATTACGCCCTCAAACATCCCCAAATAAAAGATGACATGAAACAATACATCATTGAGTTGGGTAAGAAATTAGATAAAAAAGAGAACTAACAGATAGCAATTAGGATTGACAGTAACATCAAAAGTCTCTCCCATCATTACATTTTACTGTAAAAATAGAAATCATAACCATCCATCAATGCTCTGCGCCTCAAACATCTAATGATTTAGGTGCAGTTCACAAGCGGGTGGTTTCTTTATCTCGCATCTTTCAGAACGAGACGGACTAAAAGACATATCATGATATAAATTTAGAAAAATTATATTTCAACCTCTTTTTTATTTCTTTTTTCACTTTTTATAATTGTGATTCAAAACAAAAGAAAACATAGAAATAATGAGGATTTTCACTTGCAGAATATATGAATCTTATTGTATTATTTATGAAATTTTGGTAATATATATATTATAATACAAAAATTCTTGTATGAGGAAAGTTAGTGTCTGGCAATCCTTAAAATAAATAAAGAATAGAAAGGATTAAAATGTCAAAAAAGAAAAAAGACACACCGTTAGTCTTTCTAGTCTTGTTGAAGTGGTTAGCTGAACTGATTTATTTCGTAGGAATTGTGTTCGTTGCTGGCACGGCTCTCCTACTCTTAACATATAATATTCTCAATATACCGCTAGACTATATCCACATTGCAGCTTTACTCGCTTCTTTTATCTATATATTGGCTGGATTTTTAGTGGCAAATAGTTCCGAAGACATCGTTATTGCCAGCAATTACTTTAAAATTCTATCTGCTCTTGGTTACTTAGCGGTGATTAGCTACTTTGACAATCAACTATTTGATTATTTAAAAAATCCAATCGTTGATATCTGCTTGGCAATACCATTTTTAATTGCCATTATCTATAAAAAATTTTATAGAAAAATGATTTATCATGCCGTTTTTAAAAAAAATCATTCCGTCTCTTTTTATAGTGAATATTCAAGTATTGAAGAGATAAAAGCTTCCATGCTTGAAGCCGTCCGTGAAGCAGTGAAGGACGAACATAAAGAGAATGTAGAAGTCGTTGGAAAGAACTTTAGGCAAGATGTAAAGGGAAATATCATCGGTATTTTTAATATTTCACTAGCTCGTAAATTATTTAAAATCACTCAGCCAAAACTAATGCTGATTACCTTAAACTTTAATATCAATAATAATGAATAGGAGTCTATAACCATGTCAGAAATCGAAAAGCCTGTTTTAACACTAGAACAAGATCGCTTCTTAAAAAACAAATCATTTGATACTTACAAAAAGAAACTTGAAGTCTTATCAAGAGCATACAGTGCCAATGCGATGAAAACCATCAATGGTTTCTCATTAGATTCAGAAGAACAATACAAAGCACTGTTTGAAGCTGTATTCTCAGGTGTCTGGGATGTAGATACAGGTATGCGTTATGTCAATGTCACAGAAATCATTGGTGTATCCAGTTTCTTGAGTGGCCAAAAAGATGAAAATGGCTATTATGTACGCAATGCTGATGGGGAAATTGTTTGGGATATTGTAGATATTGACGAAGCTGAACTTTTCACAGATGAACAAATCGCAACCATCGTTCCGAAAGAATATCGTGGGAAATCATTTGTTCTACGTGAATTAGATGCACGTAAAGAATGGGGAGAGAAACAATCTGTTGACGGCAGCACTGCATCTGTACAACCTGTTGAAGAACCCATCATCGAAGTAGAACCTGAACCTGAACCAGTTGTTCAACCAGTTCCTGATGTTGAAACAAACACAATAAACCAACAAAAACCAGTTGTAAAACCAGACCCCGTTGTAAAGCCACGTCCAATGACGAAAGCTGAAAAGAAACTACAAAAAAAAGATTACACAAAAGAATCTATTAAAATCATCAATGCAACCATTGATAGTCTTGGATAATAAAAGTTTCTAATAATATTAAAAACCTTTCAACAATATTTGAAAGGTTTTTGACTTGTTCTCAATTTAAACGGAAACCTAAAAACGATTTGCTTAATTTTGCAAAATGGACTACTTTTATGAACTCAATTACCCCCACATCATGTCCAAGTACATAATCCAACTACAACATCCATAACAAAGAGGTTGAGACTTAGTCTCAACCTCTATTTGTTGCTATAAGTATAGCACAGAAAGAGTTAGCGTTAGAATTATTCTTCCTCTTTACGTTTCTTGAAGCCAAGCATTGACAATGCTGTAGCTGCAAACGCCAAACCTGTCAACGCTGCACCAGTATTTGTAGCTTCACCTGTTGAAGGTAAACTTACTTTCGGAGTTACTGGTTTTTTTGGAGTAGTTGGTACTACTGGAGTAGGGGTTGGTGTAGGAGGTGTTTGCGGTTTTTCAGGTGTATTAGGAGTTTCTGGCGGTGTTTGTGGTTTATCCGGAGTCTTAGGTTTATCTGGCGTTACCACTGTTACCGTATTAGAATTTCTTTCAACACCATTGATGATTTCAGTAAAGGTGTTCTTCACTGTACCATAGTCAAGTTGTTTCACTTGCATGTAACCTGTAGCTTGGAACTCACTATTATCTGAAATACTGTTCAAGAAAGCACTAGAGAATGAATACAGAACTGTTCTCGTCTTGTGATCAACAGTTTGGTTGACAAACTTCGTCAAATCTGTACCCTTGGCAAGCTTTTGACCATTCTTAAGAAGAATATCTGTCTTCGCATACCATTTGTGGACACCATTGTATTCTACTAATGAAGAGTATTTATCTCTTACTTCCATCTTTTCAATAGCTTGTCCACGATTTGCTGGTAAATAAGAAGTTTCCAATTCAAAGTTGTAGACTTGTCCAACCTTAACAGTCTTATTATTCAATGAATTTTGGTCTTTTTGACCATCTTCAACAGTCGCTACAACATCTTTCTTCGGATTGATCTTCGGAATGTTATTCGTTACCAGATTTGTTTCATGGATACCAGTAAAGTCAATTTGATAAGCTCGGTTATCATACTTGCTAGCTTCCTTGATTTCCTTCTTAACAGTTGTTGGGAAGACAAGTTTCAGATTGATACCCTTCAAGACATACTTATTTGTGTAAGCTACTGGATCATCTGCAGTAGTTACAGCAAACTCACCATCAATCTTCAAGCCTTTAGCCTTGATATAATCTTGAACCTTTTTTGGAGCTTCTGCAACAGACTTGTAAATTTTCGTTGTAAAGCCACTTTGAACCTTACCATCTGCTGTTGTTACACGAACACCAGCTAAGTTAGGAGTTACATACTTACTTGAGTATTTTTCAACAACCATCAAGCCTGCTTGCTTATCTTTATCTGTTAAGCCTGTCATACCTTTGTATTGGTCATTGTCAATATCAATCGTATAAACTTCGGTTGAACCTGCCAACATGGTCTTACCGTTGACATCTTCACCCTTAGCGTTGGTTCCTTTCTTCTTAGGTTCTGCTTTCACTTCCTTGTAGACATAAGTAACTTCGGTTACACCTTTTGTAACTTTACCTTTTTCATTACCCTTTGTCTTTTCAGGAACAAGGTTATAGATTTTATCACCAGACTTGATCGCTGTCGTCTTGTGGTCTGTCGTATCGTAATCTTCACCAACACGAGCATGAGAAGTATCCGTTACATCTTCTTTGATCTTCTTACCAGATTCATCCACATAGTGAACAACTACATCACCGAATACTTGTTTATAGATATACGTAACATCTGTATTTCCTTCAACAACGCGACCTTGTTCAAGACCTTGAGTCTTTTCAGGAACAATTTCATATGTACGACCATCTTTTGTAGTAATCGTCTTATGAGCGTGATCACGAGTATCATAAACAGTGTTGATTGGAGCACCGACTGTATCCTTTTCAGGGTCTTTAATGACTTTACCATTTTCATCTTTATAATGAACTGTTACATCACCGACTACTTCATCATAAACATAGACAACGCGAGTGGTTCCTTTGACAATCTTACCACTTTCTTGACCTTGAGTTGCTTTTGGATCAATACGATAAACCTTACCATCAGCTGTAGTAATTCTAGTTGGTTTGTGATCGGTTGTATCGTAGTTTGTACCAACTTTACTATCTGGTGTATCCACAACACGTGGTGCAATGGTATTACCCTTCTTGTCTTGGTAATCAACAACAACATTACCATATTCTTCTACTGGTTTTTCAACTTTGTCATAGACATAAACAACACGTGTTGTTCCCTCGACAACTTTACCACTTTCTTTACCTCGGGTAGCATTGCGGTCAATGCGATATGTTGTACCATCCGCTGTTGTAATAGTGGCCGGTTTATGATCGGTTGTGTCATAAGCAGTACCAACTTTACTATCTGGTGTATCTACCACGCGTTCTGCAATCGTATTACCTTGTTTATCTTGATAATCAACAACGACATTACCATATTCTTCTACTGGTTTTTCAACTTTGTCATAGACATAAACAACACGTGTTGTTCCTTCGACAACTTTACCACTTTCTTTACCTCGGGTAGCGGTAGTATCAATACGATATGTTGTGCCATCCGCTGTCGTAATTCTAGTTGGTTTGTGGTCTGTTGTATCATAAGCTGTGCCTACTGACGTATCTGGGGTATCTACAACACGTTCTGCAATTGTATTACCTTGCTTATCTTGATAATCAACAACTACGTTACCTTTCACTTCAGTGTAGTAGTTTGCTACATGAGTCGTACCTAATGTAACTTTACCTGTAGTATTATTAGTTGATGACACATATTTATAAACCTTGCCATCCGCTGTTGTGATTCTGTCTTGGTGTGTTGTTGTATAGTTTTCACCAACAGGAGTTCCTGTAGGTTTAACCGTTTGGGTATTTGTTAGTTTAGTAGTAGTTCCTTGAATATAGTTATCAAGCACAACATTTCCTGCAAGATTATATTCAACTAGATTGTATTCAAGATCTGGTTTTACAAGTGTAAAGCGAGATGGTAATTTACTTGTAAGAGCTAGCCAATAACCTCTATCCCATTGAGACTTCCGTTGCATCACAAAAGAGATGGTGTCTCCGCTTTCTGCTACACCAGCAATTCCCATCTTATAGAAATTTGGATCATCATAATCATCTTTAATATCGTGGGTTGGTCTAGTTGCCGCCAAACGACCATCACCTTGTTTTTCAACCAAAGAACCGGTAATCTTTACTGGTCGGAAATTATAATCTGTTATGCTTTCTTCGTGTTTTAGACCAGCTAATTTCCCTTTAGTAGGTTCTGTTTTTGTTAAACTAGTCATAGCCAAGATAGCTGGATTAGTCTTTGTAAATTGGATTGGATTTCCATCAGCATCATAAAAACGAATATTGACACGGTATCTAGACAGCTTATTGATGCTGTAAAAAGTATAAATCCCTTTTGTTGGGTCTTTTTCCGCAAAACCAACAATACCTGTACCACCACTTAGATTGGTAACTTCGTAGACCACTTTAGAAATTTTCTTCCCATTATATGTTGAGTTTTGAAGGTTAGTATAGGTAGCCGTAATAGTTTGCCCGTTTTCAATTTTCGGAATCACAAATCGACTTCCACCACCTGAAAGTTTCGTTGTAAAGGGTGCTTTTGGAGTCGAACCAAATGTTCCACCACCTTTAACATATTCTTCATAAGATTGCGCTGTCGGCATATCTTTTTGTCCAAATTCTGTAGCACCACTAATGGATAATTTCCCATTCGGTTCATTCTCAAATTTCAAGCCTTGACTGACAACTTCACTCAAATAACCATCAGTGCCTACATTTTCCTGTGCCTTTTTCAAATCACGTTTATAAGCATCTACTCCAGTCTTGATACGAGTCGCTTGTGTCTCTTCAAGAGTGTTAGCAAGATCTTTTTTAGCATCTGATTCGACTTGATTGTTTGCTGTTCCGATATTTTCTGTTGGGTTTTGTTTTACATCAATGTTGTAACCCTTTGCTTCAGAAACAGCGTCTTTTAACTTTTGACTTTCAACAGTGACCTTTGATTCTGTAACTCCTGTTTGTGTAGCTGGTGCAGTATGTGTTACTGAGGTAGTATCACTAGCTGAAGCTGCTACTGTAGGTGAAACTGTTGTTCCAGTTACTGGAGCAGCTGGAGTACTTGCTTGCTTCTCTGTTTCTGCTGGTGTTTCAGTCTTTGCAGTCGCTGGTTTCGTTGCACTTTCAGTCTTTGTAGCAGCTGACGCTGTTGTATTATCAGCCGTTGAAGTGGATCCTGCTGGAGCAGTTGTGGTACTTGCTGCTGGAGTTGTTTCTTTTACAGTTGTTGCTGTAGAACTACTCGCTGCTTCAGTTGCTGCTGCTTTTGATTGTGCAGCAAGACTTGTATCAGAAGCTTCCGCCACTGGAGTTGGCGTTGTTGGCTTCGTTGCCTTTACTTCATCAGCAGCTACACCTTGGTGAGCGCTAAGGATTGCAATTGTTCCAAGGGTTAAAACACCAATGGTACCATAAATTTTGTTTTTTCGGATCGAGCCATGACCCTTCGTTTTGCTATTATGAAACATAAAATTCCTCTTTTCTTTTTAATAATTATCCAATTAACCAATTATCTTTCTCAAAAGGCTTAACTTTTTTAAAGCCTAATAGAGCTAAGATAAACAAACCAATCGTTGCGAGAATCGTGGCTGCTTCCCCCGTATCCGGCAACAACGTAAACTTACCATTACTTGACTTGACAGTAACCGTTCCATCAGGATTTGCCCTAGCACCTACTTGCGCAGCTGGTACAGATGTTTTAGAACCATCTGCATTTTTGATGGTGACTTCCCCTTGGTCATTACCAATAATCTCAAAGCCCTTATCCGTCAAAAGCGGATCAGCTGGTGAAATAATGGATCTGATCGGATTATCAATCGTATCACCCTTTTTCCCACTCACAGATGAGGCATTGTTAAGGTTAAACGTTTCATCCTTTTTCAAGTCCACATCAGAAGTTGTCGATTTGTTCGTGTTCTTTTCAGTCAATACAGACGGATTGACAACATCGCTAGAAGTATCTGTCGATTCAAGCTGAGTATCTAGCATCCCATCATGCGGAATCTTATCTGGTGGTGCTACAGTATCTGCTATAGAGCTATCTGGACCGACCGACGAATCCGTTGAGGGTGCAGCTGGAGTTTTGGGTTTATCTTGTGGGGTTGTCCCTTTATTAGATAAATCCGATTCACCCGGTTTGGTCTTATCTGGGGGAGTTGATTCTGCCCTTGGTGGCACTACCTTACTAGAAGAATCTGGTGTTTCTGTGACCAGATCATAGTAGTAAGTAATAGTGGTATTTCCTTCAAGAACTTTCCCTTTTTCATAACCTTGAGTAGCTTGCGGATCAAGACGGTATTTCTTGCCCTCTGAACTAATAATCGTCTCTCTTCGGTAATCTGTCGTATCATAATCCGTTCCCACCTCAGAAGTCGGCGTGTCTAACTCTTTTGGTGCAATCAAAGCGCCATCTTTACTCTTGTACTCAACAGTGACATCACCGTATTTCTTTTCTGGATCCGATTGATTTGGCTTTGAAGACTCAGTTTCTGATGTTCCGGATCGTTGCTTTTCTGACTTCAATGGGGGTGCTGATTCTATTTTCGGCTGTTCTACCTTACTTGAAGTATCTGGTGGGTCAGTCTTTTCTTTATCTGGCACGCTTGGCGTTGGTGGTGTCGCCTTTGAAGGATCTACCTTGTCTGACGCACTTGGAGTACTCGGATTAACAACTGACTTAGCCCTGTCAGGAGTTGCAGGAACAGTCGGAGCTTTCGCAGCTGTTGTTGCATTTGTAGGTTCCTTATTAGACTCCATTGTTTCAGTAGAAGCCTTTTTATCATTGCCAACAGTTGGTGTCACAATCGTTGTGGTGATCGAACGTTCAACGTCCCGAGCCAACACAGGATTTGCACCTAAAGCTGATAATAGTACAGCCGTTGACGCTAAAAAGAACTTGCTTTTTTTCATTTAAATATCCTCTCAATATTTTAACATATCCAATATGTTAAGCCATAGTTTGAAAAACTATTCACTCTTTATGATAGTAATTTTTCCCTTAAATGTCAAGCCGATTATAGCATTTTCACAAATTTATTTAACCATATTACAGAGGTATTTTACATTTTTTGACATACTGTAAATAAATGTAGATGTATTACAGATAGATTACAGATGACCGGTAGAAAAGTAAACTAAAACGCCAACATTTTTTCGACAAAATTGGTCTAGATATATTTAAACAGTTTGTTGCATTGACTACATTTGCGCCTCTTTAGTCAAGAAAATTTAAGACATTATTCCAATAAGATTATTGTAAAAAATGAATATTTTCTCCCCTTGTAGTGCATATTTATGCACTATGTGGCTGGCTTGTGTATTTTTAAAATAAGAAGATGAAAGTCAACTTATAAATACAAACACCTATACGAGATTTAGAGCAACATTACAGGTATTCATAAAAGTCTTTTGAAAGTAGCAGAAAATTTGAACTATTTTTTATGACTTCGTACAATAAAAAGATAGTCCGCTTCCTTCTATATTGAAATTTAGGAATACGAAAAGCCAATATTTTCAAAAAGGAAAACTATTTTAAGCTGATACTGAAAGTAAAGAAATATCAAAACGTAGAACATTCGATGTACTAACACTTGAAGAACAAGAACAACATCTCGAACGTATGAAGAAAACTCGCTTAGAAGCACAGTGGAACTTACACCGTCTAGTTGATTGTAATATTGATGAGGTTGACTTCTTTTCTTACATTAACCACTATAGAACCACTTCAAAGACCTACTCAAAACATTTATTAAACGCTTTAACTATAACATATTCAAAACAAAGAAAAGTCAACTTAAATATATTGCAGTATTAGAAAAGCAAAAACGTGGAGCATGGCACGTTTATATTCTGCCTTTCAGGGTCCCTTATATTCCACATAGTCAACTCTTAGAACTATAGCGACACAGAGCAGTTCGGATAAATAAAGTCGATGTCGATAGCAAAGAAAATCCTGGGCGATATGTTACAAAATACTTTAAAAAAGGTATCGGACAAGAATTGTTGGAAAATTTCAGTAAGCAAGCCTATTTATCATCTCGTAACCTGAAAAAACCTGATGAAGATAAGTTTTATACCTGTGAAACTTTTGACTACAATAGCTCAACAGTCCTATATGAAACAGAATACACTACAAGTTTTATAAAGACAGCCAGTATTTCGATAACCATGTAAAATATAAGAAAATAAGGCTAGATAAATCAAGAAGTAAATCGCATGATAGCAACTATAAACAAAAATGACCTCGTTGCCTTTGATTTCTCTGATGGGACTTCTAAACGCATTATTCGACAAGGAAAGGAACTGCTTATAGAAAGAGAGGTTTCAGAATTTACCAAAACAAATATATTGGCACAATTCTTGCTACTATCGCTACTGAACTACTTGGCTTTGATGTTTCTTTAGGTGCACATCATGACAGTTAAAAAAGCCAAAAACGGAACATGGACTGTTGATGTTTCTTCAGGTTTTCACCCCGTTACTAAAAAGAGGATACGAATCATTCGTAAAGGTTTCAAAACCAAGAAAGAGACTTTAGATATAGAACAGCATATCCGAGTTGTTGAGTTAAAAGAAAAACGATTTGATTTTTTGGTAACAACCGATATGCTCTTCAATATACTTGAAGAGGAAGACCGACAAAACAACAGGAAAATCAGCTATATTAGTACACAGAAAAATAACTATGAGCGACATATAAAGCCTTACTTTAAAGATACAAACTTAAACAAATTGTCTTATGAACACATTTTTGAATTTCGAGAACATCTCAAAACAAAGTCCAAAAAACAAAATGGTAATTCTACATTAAGTCCCAATACAGTCAATAAAATAATGATACTTCTCAAAAAAATTTTTGATACTGGTGTAAGAAAATCATTGATAGATAAAAATCCTGTTGATAATCTAAGAACATTACCAATTAGTAAGCCAACTATCAATTTCTGGAGTGTAGAAGAATTTAACGAGTTTAGAAAACTCATTACTAACGACGAAATAAGCTATGACTTATTCTTTACTATTGCATTTTTTACTGGTATGCGAATGGGAGAGATACTTGCATTAAATTGGGGCGATATAAACTTAATCACAAATACTATTCACATCACAAAAACAGCCTACTTTGTTAATGGTATAAATCACGTCAATAGCACAAAAACTAGAGCAGGGACTAGACATATTACAATCAATCATAAACTAGCAATAAGGCTTGCAGATTGGAAAGAAAAACAAGAAGATTTACTTAAAGAATTTACAACAGATACAGAATGTCTTCAAGTTATTCAAAGCACACCAATACCAATGACAAAGAATATGATTGATAAAAAATTTAAGCAGATACTGGCTAGGAACAATCATCTAAAAAAGATACGAATACACGATTTAAGGCACTCTCACGCGTCTCTACTTATCAATCAAGGGGAAGATTATCTAGTCGTAAAAGAACGTCTTGGACACGCCTCTATCACGACTACGATAGATACATACTCTCACTTATACCCTAGTAAACAGAAAAATCTAGCCAGCAAATTAGACGATTTATTCTAAAATTGGAAATTTTTGGTAGCTCTGAAAAGAACAATATAAGTGCAAAACAAAAGACAAGGCTTAGAAACCTTGTCTTTATTACTATACCGGCGGCCGGGGTCGAACCGGCACGCCCGTGAGGGCACTGGATTTTGAGTCCAGCGCGTCTGCCAATTCCGCCACGCCGGCAAGTTAAACTGGGGTAGCTGGATTCGAACCAACGCATGAGGGAGTCAAAGTCCCTTGCCTTACCGCTTGGCTATACCCCAATACTATAAAATAGGCGAGTGATGGGGATCGAACCCACGCATGCCAGAGCCACAATCTGGTGTGTTAACCACTTCACCACACCCGCCATAATTCTATACACGGGCAGTAGGAATTGAACCCACACTGAAGGTTTTGGAGACCTTAGTTCTACCTTTAAACTATGCCCGTACAAGATGGAAGGGGAGGGATTCGAACCCCCGAACCCGAAGGAGCGGATTTACAGTCCGCCGCGTTTAGCCTCTTCGCTACCCTTCCTAATATCAAACAAATGGCGCGAGACGGAATCGAACCGCCGACACATGGAGCTTCAATCCATTGCTCTACCAACTGAGCTACCGAGCCTACCTATTGCGGGAGCAGGATTTGAACCTACGACCTTCGGGTTATGAGCCCGACGAGCTACCTAGCTGCTCCATCCCGCGCTATTCCTACTAAGGAGGATGTGGGATTCGAACCCACGCAC
>NZ_JANS01000012.1:0-197975 GCF_000524255.1 Streptococcus sp. AS20
TCTCACTTTGTCATACAACTCCTTGAAGTCCATTTCATAACCCTCCTTTTTTCTTTAGTATAACAAGGAGAGGAACATTTGACTTCCTTCTTTTCTCTTCCGACTTCTATTTGTTCCTTTCTGACAACCTTAGCCCAAGCAATTACACTTCTGGGATAAATTGTGAACGTTGAGAGAGAAGAGGTTATCTCTATATCGAAAAATTGTATTCATTCTCTCCATTTAAATTTATACAGTCCTCTATACGAATTTGTTTCTGCCGAAGAAACCTCACAGAGATTACGAAATTTAAATAACGCCTGCTTACGAAATTGCTTTTATAGGAAAAGCAATTTCGTAAACAAGCGTCTACGGTGATTATCATAAGATGAGTGTTCCCGCTAGGAAAATCCTAGCGGTAGACCAGAGCTAGACTAAGAGTAACTTGACTCCATCATCATAACACTCAACAAAATTGATAAAAATTATACTAATTCAATGATAGCCATTGGCGCTGCATCACCACGACGTGGTTCAGTTTTAAGGATACGAGTATATCCTCCTTTACGTTCTGCATAACGAGGTGCTAAATCAGAGAATAGTTTTTGAAGGGCAGTAGTTGAAGTATATTTTGCTGTTTCTTCATCGTGGCTTCATAGATGGTCACGCTTTTTCGCTCACATAAGTCCCGTATGATTCTTCCGATACTTGCTTTGTATCTACCGTAAATGAGCTGACGACGATACTTGGAGGACGAAAACAATATGATATTACAATTCCACTTGGTATGTGATAAGTTTTCATTAGCCTCTCTCATGGACTACCTCTTTTGTGATAGTTAGTAGTGGCAGGGAAACCACTTCTATCTTAGCATTTTAGGAGGTTCTTTTCTTACCACGATAAAAGCTATCCGGAACTATTAGCACAGCTAGTGGTTTGCAAGAGACAATAATGCAAGAGAGGACGAAGTTCGTCCTCTCTTGATGTTAACTGATATCAAACTTACTACAGTTGACAATGAGCCTTTTTTGTATTTTAAACTTATTCTGGCTTTTGCTCTTCCATTTGGGATTTCACTTCATCATAACTCAAAGCATGCGAAGAACTTACACTTGGTTCATCAGGCATTTCGCCAGTTTCATACAATGATTTAATTTGATGACTATCAAGTGTTTCGTATTTAAGAAGAGCTTCTGCAATCAATTTATGCTTTTCACGATTGGATTGGATAATTTCTGCTGCTTTGTTGCGCGCTTCATTAAGCAAATTACGTACTTCCTCATCAATTTCATATGCAGTCTGCTCGGAAATTGATTTTTGTGGACTTGCAGCACCAAACATTGCATGGTTTCCTTCATATTGAACTGGACCGAGTTTTTCACTCATACCATACTCTGTTACCATGGCACGTGCCATTTGTGTAGCTTGCTCAAAGTCATTTGAAGCACCTGTAGTTTGGACATTGAAAATAATTTCTTCAGCAACACGTCCTCCCATCAATCCTGCAAGTTGTTCCTTCATATCTTCTTTAGATAAAAGAGTTTGATCTTCTTTCGGGAGAGCAATCATATATCCACCCGCACGACCACGAGGTACAATAGTTACCTTGTGAACAACACGTGCATTTGATAAAACAAGCCCAACAATTGTATGTCCTGCTTCATGATACGCAACAATTTGACGATCACGTTGTGAAACTGTCTTATCTTTTTTAGACGGTCCTGCGATAACTCGGTCCTCTGCTTCATCAATATCAGAAGCATCAATAACTTTTTTATTCCGACGTGCTGCAACAAGAGCCGCTTCATTTAAGACATTTTCCAAGTCAGCACCAACAAAACCAGGCGTTTGTTGAGCAACTAGTTTTAAGTCAACATCTTCTGCAAGAGGTTTATTTCTAGCATGAACACGCAGAATAGCTTCACGACCTTTCACATCAGGCTGACCAACCAAAACTTTTCGATCAAAACGACCGGGACGAAGAAGAGCTGGGTCTAAAACATCACTTCGGTTAGTAGCAGCAATGACGATAATTCCTTCATTACCTTCAAAACCATCCATCTCAATCAAGAGTTGATTAAGGGTTTGTTCGCGCTCATCATTTCCTCCACCGAGACCGACACCACGTTGACGACCAACAGCATCAATTTCATCAATAAAGATAATCGCTGGAGCTGCCTTTTTTGCATCTTCAAAAAGAGAGCGAACACGACTAGCACCGACGCCAACAAACATTTCAACGAAATCTGAACCTGAAATACTAAAGAATGGAACACCTGCTTCTCCAGCAACAGCTTTAGCAAGAAGGGTTTTACCAGTTCCTGGAGGACCTTCAAGAAGAACACCAGCTGGTATACGAGCCCCTAGTTTTGTATAACGTTTAGGATCTTTTAAAAATTCAACAACTTCAACTAATTCTTGTTTTTCTTCTTCCGCACCTGCTACATCAGAAAAGCGCACCTTTATATCTTCTTTATTTGTCGCACGAGCTTTATTACGTCCAAAACTCATAGCTCCACGCGCTCCACCGCCTCCGCCTTGGTTCATCATAGAAAACAGGAAGAAAGCAAAGATAGCAAATGGCACCAGAGTAGTCAACACCTGAATCCACACACCACTTGAACTTTCACGTTTAATAGTGATTTCAGTTCCCTTAGCTGAAGCTAATTTTTGTAATTCAGATACTGTTAAATCTGAAGGCAAAATAACACTAGTAAAGCGACTTACAGATGTAGAAGAGGGAGTAAAAAACTGAATACCCGTGTTATCTTTTACTTTCTTTTCTTTCTTATAAGTACCTGCAACTTCAATCACACTACCATTTGGTTGATAGCTAATATCCTTTACATTTCCATTTTTAATTTCTTTAACTAGCTCAGTATAGTTAATTTGTTGACTACGACCTACAGAACTTCCAGCTGAAAAATACTGAAAACCTGTAATAACAACAACAATAATTAAAATATATAAGAAAGGATTTTTTATAAAACCATTATTTTGTTTATTTTTCATCTATCTATCAATATACCTTTTTATTTTGTATAAACTTCTTCTTTTAAAACACCTACATAGGGAAGATTCCGATAATTTTCATCAAAATCAAGACCATAGCCGACTACAAATTCATTTGGAATCGTAAAGCATGTATAATCTGCTTCAATATTAACTTTTCGCCCTTCAGGCTTATCCAAAAGTGTGGCAATTTTAACAGATGCAGCCTTTTTTTCTTTAAATAATTCACAAAGACTTTTCAATGTTTTTCCTGTATCGATAATATCCTCAACAAAAAGAATATGACGTCCAGTAACATCTTGATCAATGTCTTTTATGATATTAATCACACCACTACTAGCAGTTCCGCCATGATAGCTTGACACTAACATAAAATCCATTTCAATGTGGGTATCAACATGCTTTATCAGTTCTGCCATAAAAGGAATAGAGCCCTTGAGAATTCCTACAAAAATAGGATTTTGCCCCTCATAATCACTAGTTAATTGAGCCCCTAGTTTTTGGGCTGCTGTTACGATCTCATCATGTGAAACCAAAACTTTCTTAATGTTTTGTTCTAGCATCTCTTTTACCTATCTAAATTTTGTATATAAAGTTTGTTATACATTATATCATTTTTTTGACTCTTACTCAAATCACTTGTTACGATTCCAGCAATTGCTAAAATTTTTCCATTTTGCTCAATAATAATAGCATTTTTTCTTTGATCTATAGGGATTTTTTGATTAATAAAATAACGACGAAGCTTTTTATGGTGTTGGTTCAAAATAATTTCATCTTGTTCTTTTCTATGTCGAAGTAAAACTTCTGTTTCACGTGAAACAAACACTTCTTGGATTTCTTTGCCACGAAGTTCTTTTCCAAAAGAAAAGCGATAATGACCATATTCCACAATGTCGTTATATTTTAACAAAATTGAATCTTCTTTTAAATCAGACTGTGGACTGATTTTACGAATCTCAAAATAATCATAATTTTTATATAATTCATAATCTGATTTAATCAATTGAGAATAGTTAGATTTTTTATTCAAAATAGTTAAAAGATCAGCAAACTGTGCTTTGCTTACTTGTAAATCAGGAAATTTCTTTAAATAAGTCTGTAGCAAAAAACTTTGTACACAATAAGGTTGGTATTGGAATTCCTTTACATTTGTTAATTCAATATTTTTCGTTAAATATGCTAATGCATCTTGCATTTGAGAAATCTCTGTTCCCAATTCTATTAAATGTTTTTTTAGTTGTGGATTTTCTTTTTCCAAAATTGAGAAATAATCGTTTCGAATCCGATTGCGCAAGTAATGATTTTCTTGATTTGTCCAATCTTCAAAGTGAAAAATAGTAGGAAAATCTGATTTTTGAAAAGAAAGCAACGGTCGTATCAATTCTCCATTTGCAAATTTTTGTTTTTCTTTCATTCCTGAAATATGAAATAAACGACTGCCACGCAAAATTCTCATAAAAATTGTTTCTGCTTGGTCATCAGCATGATGTGCTGTTACTAATGCCGTACATTGTTCCTCTTTCATGATTTTTTTGAAAAAAGTATACCGAAAGTCACGTGCTTTTTGTTCTGAAAATGGACCAGAAAAACTCGATGTAAAAATCTTTACACCAAGTTTCTTTGCTATTTTTTTTAGTTCTTCTTCCTCAAAATCAGATTCTTTTCTCACTCCATGATTAATATGAGCAAGTAAAATTTCTACTTCTAATTTTTCACGATACTTATAAAGCCAGTCAAACAAGGTCATAGAGTCTAGTCCACCAGAAATAGCAAGTAAAATTCTTCTATGATATTTAAAATAGCCTTTTTTTTGCACCAATTGAAAAAATCGTTGTTCCATCATTTCAAAACCTCATAAATATCATCTGCTATTTGAGAAATGGTATCATAATCAGAATGATTTGTAAAAATAGACAGAACAAAAGGAGAGCTGGCATAAACAAGAGCAACATCATGCTTAAAATCATAAGCATCCCCAATTTTATGGGCAACTTTTACATTTATATTTTTAGAAATACGCTGCTCATCAAAATTTGTTTGCGATAATGCATTGATAATATCACCATTTTGTTCATAGATAGCTTCCATCACATTTCCTGCCATCTTTGCTGAAGCATTGCGTTTTTCCACATCCCATTTTTTCCCAGCAATTTGCTTAATTGTTGTTTGATAAGTACTGTCTGATTGATTAGTAATATAATATCCTAAAATATTTGTAGCTGCATTATCTGATTCTTTTGCAATATGGTTCATCAAATCTTGAATGCTGTAGTCCTTATTATCTGATTTTTTAGAAATGCTTCCACTACCTTCGGTATCATAAGCACCTGAATAGTCATTTACAGCAGGGATATATTTTAAACCAGAGGATAGCCTATATTTTCCTTCATTTAATTGCTTCTGAGCATAATAAAGAATAAGAAGTTTTGCTACACTAGCAGAATACATTTCCACGTCTGGGTTAATACCAGCAGTTTTTCCAGAATTTAGTTGTTTTACATAGATAGAATAGTCTGTTTTATTGTACTTACTTCTTAAAATTTCTTGAACTTTATCCATACGATTGTCTGTATCAGACAGATATTTCATATCAATCCAACCTTTGCCTTCAACATAAGCATACTTTCCCGATGCTGTCTCAGCCAGTTGAGTAATTTTCACTGAATGATAAGGTAGCAGATTTGTCTTAACTTCTTTTGTTCCGTTTACAAAAGCTTGATTATAAACTACAAATGACGGCTTGAGCCACATTGTTTGAGAAACAGCTATGCTTGATTGAACAACATCATCATAAATCATTCGTTTATCAGCAGGAACGAATTTTCCATCAGCGAGTTTAAATACTGGAATACCTTGTTCATTGACCTGTAATTCAGAAAGTTTAATTGATGTATTCGGAGTTAAATTCCCAGCTACTTTTTCCAATTTTAATGATGTATAAGTTGGGATTTGCTCATAAATATTTGGATTTGTTGGAAGATCAGTATAATAGTTACTGTATATCGTACTAGTGATTTTATACTGTTGCTTTGCAGTCAGTTCTACATCTTGTTCTGTACTTACTACTATGTTTGCAGTGAAGAATGTCGGCAACAATAATAGAAATAATAACTTACGCATAATCTCCCCTTTCCTTTTTGAACTCTTCTAATTTCAAAGCTTGATTCTTTTTGGACAACTCTTCTAATTTTTCATCTGAAAACTCCAAAAATTGTTCAACTGTTTGTAATAAATTTTCCATTTTTACTGTGGCAACAATCCTGGGATTGTATAAACACGTTCTCCTTGCTTAGAATAATAATATTTGGCGCGTGCATACTTAGCAGCATATTCTTCATCTTTTAATTTATTAGCAAAAGCTTTTTGAGATTCTTTTTCGTTACTTATTTCTTCATATTTCTTTTGCAAATGTGTCAATTGTGATCGACGTTCTAGTAAATTTTGATAACTTTGAATCAAATTAAATGTCGGTAAAATAAACAATAAGATGACTAAAATCAATACCCAACCCATAAAGCGATTCTGTTTTCTTCTTTCCTGCTCTAAATAACGGCGATGTTGATTTTCATCTCGTATATAGCGATTATTTAATTGAATAATATTTCTAGCCATCTACTTCTACCTTTGTTTCTTTTATAATGTCATACATTTTAGCGGCGTCTTCTTTTTTCGTGCTATCTTTCATTTCCAGAACACGGACTAATAAAATTTTATTTCCAAAACGAATCTCTATTTCATCATTGATTTTTAAATCTGCTGAACTTTTAGCTAAAATTCCATTTACTTTGATTCTTCCCTTATCAGCTACTTCTTTAGCGACAGGACGACGTTTTATAATACGGGATACTTTCAAATATTTATCTAATCTCATAAAGTTACCTCAATTTATTATTTTACCATTTTTTAAAAAAATATTATAGATGAAAGTGAAACTTTACAGAATTGTAAAGTTAGCAATCTTTCTTTTGATTTTTAATTTCTACTAATTTTTCAGAAAATTGCAGAAGTTCTTCTAAAATTTTATAATCTTTTTTATTTTTTACATTAAATATAACTTCAATCAATCCTTTATTTTCTGAAATTCTTGCTTGTAAATCTGTTACGGAAAGAGCTTCAAAATAATCTTGAGTTAAGAAAAAACGTTGAGAAACTTTTTCAAACCGAACCACTACAGATTGTTGTTTTCTCTCAATGAGTTGCACAAAAACTTGATCTAAATAAAATTTTATAAGACCAATTTCCAATAGAAAGGCAACAACATCTGGATATTCTCCGAAACGATCAATCAACTCATTCTGTAATTCTTCATAATTTACACGACTGTCAATCTCATGAATCCGTTTGTAAATTTCAATTTTTTGCCTTTCATCAGCAATATAATCACTAGGAAGATAGGCATCAATTTGTAAATTAATTTCAGCATTTCCTTTTTTCCTTTTTGTCTCTTTTCCTTGTCTCTTAGCAATAGCTTCCTCCAGCAATTGAGAATACATTTCAAATCCAACAGAATCAATAAAGCCAGACTGTGAACTTCCTAAAATATTTCCTGCACCACGAATGGATAAATCACGCATAGCAATTTTAAAACCAGAACCCAATTCTGTAAAACCTTTTATAGTTTCTAAACGTTTTTCAGAAACTTCTGTTAAAGACTTGTCAGGATGATACATGAGATAAGCATATGCAATACGATTGCTACGACCAATACGCCCTCGCAATTGATATAAAGTTGATAATCCCATGTGATCTGCATTTTCAATAAAAAGAGTATTAACATTAGGAATATCAACACCAGTTTCAATAATCGTCGTTGTTACTAGAAGATCATATTCCCCATTGATAAAATCAAGTAAAGTACTTTCAAGAAGAATTTCACTCATTTGACCATGCACATATCCAATAGAAGCCTCTGGAATCAGTTCTTTCAATTCTGAAACTTTTTGCTCCATTGTGTCAACTTTATTGTAAAGATAGTAAATCTGCCCCCCTCGATCCATTTCTCTTAAAACTGCATCTCTAATGACTGTTACATTATTTTCTAAAACATAGGTTTGAACTGGATAGCGATTTGTTGGAGGAGTTTCAATAACTGATAAATCACGTATACCTAACATAGACATGTGAAGCGTACGAGGAATAGGGGTCGCCGTCAAGGTTAAAACATCAACTTTCGTTTTCAACTCTTTTAATTTTTCTTTATGTTTAACTCCAAAGCGTTGTTCCTCATCAATAACAATGAGTCCCAAATCAGCAAATACAATATCTTTTGACAGGAGGCGATGCGTTCCAATAATAATATCCACCTGCCCTTTTTTTAGTTTTTCTAAAATTATTGTTTGTTCTGATTTACTTTTAAAACGACTTAATACTTCAATATTAATAGGAAAATCATTGAAACGTTCCTTAAAATTCGTATAATGTTGTTGTGCTAAAACCGTAGTGGGAACTAAAATTGCCACTTGTTTATGATCGTTTACTGCTTTAAAAGCAGCTCTCATAGCTACTTCCGTCTTTCCAAAACCAACATCTCCCACTAAAAGACGATCCATAGGATGATCGCTTTCCATATCTTTTTTAACTTCTTTTATAGAACGCAGTTGATCTTCTGTTTCTACATAAGGAAAATCATTATCAAATTCTTGCTGATAAATATCATCACTAGAAAACGCAAATCCCTTTAGTTGACTTCTTTCTGCGTAAAGTTTGATTAAATCCTCAGCAATATTTTCGACCTGATGTTGCACTCTCTGTTTATTTTTTTGAAAACGCCCATCATTTAATTTATTAAGCTTAGGCGCTTTACCATCACTCGCAACATATTTAGATAATAAGTGAATCTGATCAACAGGAATAGAAATACGATCTGCATTTTGATATTGAATAGTAAGATAATCACGATGAATTCCTGAAATTTCAATCGTTTCAATTCCTAAATATCGACCGATTCCATGAACATTATGAACAACATAATCTCCTTTTTCCAGCTCATTATAATTTTTCAAACGTTCAGCATTAGAAATATTTTGCCTGCGAATTTTTCGTTTTACTTTTTTTTGCAGAATATCATATTCAGTGATCAAAACGATTTTTTCGTCTACAAAATCAAATCCTTGAATTAAATGTCCTTTTACTAACTGAACAGTATGTTTATGAATTTTGGCATCATTTACATAATCAAGTGGAATTTCATATTCTTGTAAAGTTTTATGTAAACTTTGTAAAGTCAATAAAGAATTTGATTGTATAATAACTGTATAGTTAGATTTTTTATATCGACTAATTTCCTCTTTCAAAAGCTGAAATTGACTAAAAAATTCCTGCATAGGATACTCATTAAACTGATAAAGAGAATCAAATTTTAAATTTCCTAATCCTTTATGAAAATTTGAAAAGAAGGTAGCTGGTTTATACTTTCTAAATATTGAATATGTATCTGCAAAATAAGATTGATTTGCAACAGCTTTGCTTTTTTGTAAACTTTCTGTCAATAAATTTGTTGCTTCTAATTGAAATTGAGCATTCTTATTCATGATCTTTTGAAAGTCATCAAAGAAAATTGGGCTATGTTTTGGAAGATAATCAAGAATTGTCCATTCATTTTGATAAAAATAAGACAATAATTTTCTAATATCAGCATGTTGAGTCTGTTCTTTTATACTAGTTAAAATTTCCTCTAAATAGGATTTCAACGTCAAATCTACAGTTTTTTCTATAAGATTTTCTATTTTTTTCTGTGCATTTCTATAATCTACTTCAGTAAATATGATATCTGTAGCAGGATGAATACGTACATGTTCTACATTTTGAATAGAAATTTGATTTTCAGGATTAAATAGACGAATACCATCAACTTCATCACCAAAAAATTCAATTCGAAAAGGCATTTGACTAGAGCGCTCAAAAATATCTAAAATATCACCTCGAAGACTGAACTCTCCTTGATTCAATACTTGTGATACTTGTTTATAACCTGAATTTGACAATTGATGAATCAAATCTTTTAATTCATATTCACTTCCTATTTTCAGATTAATATAAGCCGAATTAAAGTTAATGGGATTAGGTAAAAATAGTTGACTAGCAGCCACATTAACTATTAAAAATCCTGATTGTTGAGAATCTAATAAGAAATCTAGAGCTTCTAGACGAGCAAAAATCTTTTCTTTAGAAGAGAAGACAAACTCAGCTAATGGAGTATCATCTGCAAGAAATGTATATACTTTTTCCTCTCCCAACAATCCAATCAAATCACTAGAAAGTTTCTCCGCTTTACTATAACTAGACGTTAAAATCAGAATTTTATGATTCTCCTCTACACAAGAGGCCATGGTGATAGCCTTACTTGAAGATGACAATCCCATAAATAGTTGTCGAGTTGATTTATTTAGATTTTTTTGCCAATCAGCTATTTGTTTATTTTGATTAAAAAACTCAATAATATCCATTTTTTATCCATTGTATCGTTGCATTGTTTGTTCAAAATCATTAGACTGTAAATAATACTTTACAGCATCGTCGACCCTGTCAAGTGTATTTAAAATTATAGCATAATCTTCTTTTGCAAATTTTCCTAGCACATGGTGAATAATTGTCATATTATTTTTGGGACGACCAATACCAATTTTAATTCGTTTAAATTCTTGAGTTCCAATATGTTTAATAATTGATTTGATACCATTATGCCCACCAGCAGATCCTTTCGCCCTAAGTCGTATTTTTCCTACTTCCATATCTAAATCATCGTAGATAACTACTAAATCCTCAATATCTAATCCATAATAGGATAAAAGAGCATGAACAGCCTTCCCACTCTCATTCATAAAAGTTGTCGGTTTTACAAAATACACTTTCTCACCATTAAAAAAGGTAGAAGCTAGTTCTGCTTGAAAAATTTTATCAACTGTAAATGTTAATTGTTTTTCTTTACATAGTTTGTCAATCATCATAAATCCGATATTATGTTTTGTCTCAAAATATTTTTCTCCAGGATTTCCTAACCCTACAAACATCTTTACCATTTTTTACCTCCAAAAAGACCAAAAGGGCTGGAAAAGTTTTTCCAACCTTATTTATATTTAATTTACATTACTTTACACATTAAATCTAAATTCCATAATATCGCCATCTTGAACGATATATTCTTTTCCTTCTTCGCGTAGCCGTCCTGCTTCCTTGACTGCTTTTTCACTCCCATATTTTACTAAATCATCATAAGACATGGTTACAGCACGAATGAAGCCTTTCTCAAAGTCTGAGTGAATAATTCCAGCTGCTTGTGGTGCTTTTATGCCACGTTTAAATGTCCAAGCTCGAACTTCCTTTTCTCCTGCTGTAAAATAAGTTCCAAGTCCTAATAAATGATAAGCTGCTCTGGTTAATTTATCAACTCCAGATTCATCTAAGCCCATTGCTTCTAAAAATTCCACCCTATCTTCATCATCAAGTTCAGAAATTTCTTCTTCAGCACGCGCAGATATGACAACTACCTCTGCATTTTCAGTTGCTGCAAATTCGCGAATTTGTTGAACATAATCAATATTATCAGGATCTGCTACCTCATCTTCACCAACATTAGCAACATAAAGCACTGGTTTTGTGGTCAATAAAAATAATTTTTTGACAATCTTTTGTTCTTCCTCATCAAATTCAATGGTACGAGCTGATAAACCATTTTCCAAAACTGGCTTAATTTTTTGCAAAACATGAAACTCAGCTACTGAATCTTTATCTTTTTGGGTTCGAGCAACTTTTTCCACACGTGCATAGCGTTTGTTGATACTTTCCAAATCTGCTAAAATCAACTCAAGATTAATTGTTTCAATATCAGCCATTGGGTCAACAAAACTCGACTCACGTCCTTGCTCACGCATAACATTTTCATCATCAAAAGCCCGCACTACATGAACGATAGCATCTACTTCACGAATATTAGCTAAAAATTTATTACCAAGGCCTTCACCCTTCGACGCTCCCTTGACAATACCTGCAATATCTGTAAACTCAAACGTTGTTGGTACAGTCTTTTTAGGAACAATAAGTTCTGTCAACTTCTGTAAACGGACATCTGGTACTTCAACCATACCAACATTAGGGTCTATCGTCGCAAAGGGATAGTTAGCTGCTTCTGCTCCCGCTTTTGTAATTGCATTAAATAAAGTGGATTTTCCAACATTAGGCAATCCCACAATTCCTGCTGTTAAAGCCATTTTGCGCTTCCTTTCATCTTTTCAATTCAATAAATCATTATACCATATTTACAGCCATTTGACTTACAACTTAATCATTTTAATAAAATATTGCATTTACCTCATAAAAATATTATAATTTTATTAAGCTATAGGAGGTAAATACCATGAAAAAAAGTTATT
This sequence comes from Streptococcus sp. AS20, assembly GCF_000524255.1. NCBI lineage: Bacteria > Bacillati > Bacillota > Bacilli > Lactobacillales > Streptococcaceae > Streptococcus > Streptococcus sp. AS20. The sequence goes on from NZ_JANS01000012.1 coordinate 12,363, forward strand.
TTAAACAATTGTTACTTGGCTTTGTTACAATTGTTTCACTAATTATCCTTGGAGCATGTGGAGCCCAAGAAAAAACAATGTCATTCCAAAGAATTGATCAAAATTTACAATATGACTTACGATTAACTTATTATTATAAAGGAGATATTGTCACAAAACAAACTACTGATTCATTTTGGTCTTATAAAACATTAGGAGCTACTAAAAAAGAAGATGTTAAAGATAGAATTGATAAAGCTTCACAAATGTATCAAAATATTAAGGGGATTAAAGAAAAAGTTGTTTATGAAGATAAAGGAGTTAGAGAAAGTTTAGAAATTAACTTCAATAAAGTAGACTTTGATAAATTAGTAAACTTACCTGGAATGTACACAGATAAAAATACAAGAAAATCTAAAAAAGTTAGCATGAAAGCTAGTAAAAAACTCTTAACAAGTAAAGGTTTTAAAGAAGTTACAGATGGTAAATTTGAAAAATTAAAATAAAATCAAAACGGGTGGTTTATTTGTCTTGCACCTTACGGAGTGAGACAGACTGAAAGTCACATAATTATGAAAAAAGTTCTAGGAAATTAATTTCCTAGAACTTTTTTCAATTTTCGTCCAAAATCATATCGGCTCATCATCACAATATGTTGACAATTTGTACAGCGAATTTTAATATCTGCACCTACTCGAATAATTTCCCAACGATTTGCTTTTTTGCCTGTGGATTTAATGATACAAGCATGTGGTTTTTTCATTTCAACAAAATTTCCTACATTATACATTAATTTGTTCTCACTGGTGTAATCAATTGAATAAAGTTTTCTGTGTCATCATTTGGTACCAAAGTGAATGGGCGAACAGCTGAAATAAAGCTGATTATAACTTTTTCACTGTCAATAGCTTTTAAAGAATCGATTAAATAAGTTGGATTGAAACTAATGGTTAAATCTTGACCTGAAATACTTTCAGTATCAATTTCTTCATTCACACGTCCAACTTCAGGGGAGTTAACATGTGCACTAACTACACCATTTATAATTTCTAATTTTACTGTTCCATTTTGAGTCGCATTTGAAAGAAGACGTGCACGTTCCATTGCATAACGAAGATTGTTAGTATCAAAAGTAATTATGTTATTAAAATCAGTTGGAATTAAACGATCGGTATCAGGATAGTTTCCTTCAAGAAGCCGTGTATAAAAGCTAATATTTTCACTTCTAAAGAGCAATTGATTATTTGTGAAGTAAATTTCTACTGTTTCAATATCATCCGTAAAAACAGCTGAAAATTCGCGTAAAGAACGACTAGGAATAACAACATCAAAGTTATCTCCATTTTTTTCTAAAATAATTTGCTTTTGACTCATCCGATGAGAATCTGTTGCAACTGTCTTTAAATTTTTATTTTCTGTTAAGACAAAATGAACTCCTGTTAAAATCGGACGACTTTCTTGTGTACTAGCCGCAAAAGCTGTCTCATTAATGATATTTTTAAGAACACTTGTTTCAAGAACCAAGGGATTACTTGCTGAAATTTCTTGAATACGAGGATATTGATCTGCATCTTTTCCTTTTAAAGTGATTTCTGATTTTCCACTTGTTAGGACAATCTGCTTTTGATCAATTTCTTTAAAATCAAGTGTTATATCAGGAAGACTTGATACTACATTGATGAAAAAAGTTGCTTCAAGTAAAATAGAGCCCGAAGAAGTTACTAAAAGCCCTGCATTTTCGTTTTTAATTGAAATAAAATTTTCAATAGAGATTTGACCATTAGAGCCAATCAATGTAATCCCTTCATTTGTGACATCAATTTTTACTGTAGAAAGAATTGGTATAGCATTTTTGTGACTAATAGCCCGCTTGGTGGTATTTAAAGCTTGTAAAAATAAATTTTTATTGATTGAAAAGTTAATCATAGAAACTCCTTTTATTATTTTATGATTATTAAGTTAGTAGTAATAGTAGTTTGTGTGAAACTTGTGGAAAAGTTTTCAAATTAGTGTTCGAATGCAGAAATAAACTTGTTTATAAATTGTGAATAACTTTAACTCTTTTTCTACAGTTATACACAATTATTTGATTTTATTTTTTATATTTTCTATTTCTAAGCGAAGATTATCATCTGTTTCGAGCATTGTTTTAATTTTTCCATGAGCATGTATAACTGTTGTATGATCTTTGCCGCCAAATTCTCTTCCAATTTTTGGAAGGCTATTATCAGTTAACTCACGAGCAAGATACATAGCTACTTGTCTAGCAAGAACAATATTTTGAATACGACGACTTCCTTTCATTTCTTTAACGCTAACGCCATAGAAATTTCCAACTTCTGTTTGGATTTTATCAATTGGAATAACTAACATTTGACTTGCATCTTGTTTTCGAGCTCGAATAGCTTCAGCAGCAACATCAATTGTAATTTCTTTAAGATTTTTCACTCTGGCCATGAGAGAAATATCATTTAAGGCACCCTCTAAATCTCGAACATTTGAATCAAATTGACCTGCTAAGTATTCCAAAGTATCATTTGGAAAAATATAGTCTAAATCTTCTATTTTATTGCGTAAAATGGCAACTCTTGTTTCGAAATCTGGTGGGGTAATATTTTGAGTTAATCCCCATTTAAAGCGCGTGACTAAACGTTCTTCAAGATTGTCCAGATGATCAGGACTACGGTCACTTGTTAGTACAATTTGTTTATTATCTCCGTGCAAAGCATTAAAAGTATTGAAAAATTCTTCTTGAGTGGAAACTTTCTTTCCTCCCAAAGACTGAATATCATCAATCAATAAGAGATCAAGGCTTCGATAAGTTCTCTTAAAGCTTTCCATTTCACCTAATCGAAGGTGTTCTAAAAAGTCGTTGATAAAAGTCTCAGCAGGAATGTATTTTACTCTGGCATCTGGTATATTTTCTAAAATTTGATTTCCAATTGCGTTTAGTAAATGGGTTTTTCCTAAGCCTGGACCACCATAAATAAATAACGGATTATAAGTTGTTGCCAAATTTTCAGAAACAGCAAGTGCAGCTGATAGTGCCCAAACATTTCCATCACCTTGAACAAAATTATCAAATGTATATTTTGTTTTTAAACCAGTTTCAATAGGAGGAAGGCTTGGTGTAATTACTGAATGATTTGTATTTGTTGACTGATTAACCTCATCCTTCTCTTCTTGAAAGATATAATGCACTGTAATTTGATTATTGTACACTTCAAAACCTGCAGTAATGATAACATCTGCTAAATTTTGTTCCCAAAATAATTGTTTGACTGTACTATCGAGAAGTATAGTAGCTTGAAAATTTTCAACTTTAATTAATCGAGCTCCTGCAACGAAATAATCATACGTATTTTTTTTGATTTGTTTTTGAGCTAATTCTAAAACACGCGCCCAAAAACTAGTTTCTTGTGCCATAGAAAACCTTCTTTGCTAATTCAGTTTTTTTGTCTTCTTTTAATAATCTATAAAAAATATTTTACCATAAACTGTAAAAGTTTTCCACAATCTGTGGAAATAAATTCACATTGTTCTTTCGAGTTTTCCACAGATTGTGAATAAAACAATTTTCCTGTGATTTATCAAGATTTTCTTATAAAATAATAGTGGATAATCCTGTGAGTTTAAAAAATAAAATTAACAGCCTTATTTAAAGCTGTCAATAATTCTTTGATATTCTTCTTGACTTGAAAAGTGAATACAGATTTTTCCAGATTGCGATTGATTAGAAAATTGGAGTGAGATTTCTGTACCGAATATCTTTTTTAATCTGTTTTCTTCTTCTTTGAGAAAAAGTTGGTACTTGTTTTTTGCTGAAGTCTTTTTTTGATGTGGCTGCAATTGTTTTTCTAACTGTCGAACTGAAAGTTCTTGAGATAGGATTTTAGTGAACCACTGATTTTGCTCTTTTTCTGATAAGTTGATAAGTAAACGAGCATGTCCTTGAGAAATTCTTCCTTCTTTTATCGCTTCCATAATATTAAGAGGTAAGTTTAATAAACGGACAGAATTTGTAATATAAGGACGTGATTTTCCCATTGTTTGAGCGATTTCTTTGTGTGTCAACCCTTTGTCAATTAAATATTGATAAGATTGTGCTTCTTCTATAGGATTTAAGTCTTCTCGTTGTAAATTTTCAATAATGGCTTGCTTCATCATTTCATCATCTGTTACTTCTTTTATAATAGCTGGTATATTAGTTAAGCCTGCTAATTTAGCAGCTCTAAAACGCCTTTCACCAGCTAATAATTCATAACCAATTATTGGAGATTTTCGTACAATGATGGGCTGAATAATCCCATGTTCTTTTATAGAATTAGCAAGTTCAGCAATTTTTTCTTCTGAAAATTCTTTTCTTGGTTGATAAGGATTTGTTTGGATGTCATTGAGTGTAATATATTGATATTTTTCCATGTTTATATAGAATAACACACCTTTACAATTCTGTAAAGATGTGTTAATAAAGTGTCAATTATTTGAATCTAAATCTTTTGTAGATTTTGTCAGCTTAATAGTAGTTGTTGTTTCTTTTCCATTACGATAAAATGTAATTTTTATATCATCACCAATTGAATGTTTGTATAAAGCAGATTGTAAATCACTTACTGAGGAAATGTCTTTGCCATCTACTTTTGTAATAACATCATATTTTTGAAGCTTTCCTGCTGCAGGCATCCCAGCTTGAGCTGAACGTACAACAACCCCACTAGTTACTTTGGATGGGAGTTTTAAGCGTGATAAATCTGAATTAGACAGATTAGTGATGTCGATCATTTGGATTCCTAGAGCTGGTCGTGTAACAGTTCCGTTTGCTTCTAATTGATTGATAATATTAATAACATCATTAGATGGAATGGCAAAACCTAATCCCTCAACAGAAGTTCCACCGTTGCTAGCAATTTTACTTGAAGTAATACCAATTACTTGTCCTTGGATATTTACAAGTGGACCACCAGAATTCCCTGGATTGATAGCTGTATCAGTTTGGATAGCTTGTGTTGAAATAGTTTGACCGCTTTCAGATTTTAAAGACACATTACGATTTAAGCTAGAAATAATTCCTTGTGTCACAGTATTAGCATAATTTGATCCGAGTGGACTTCCAATCGCAATAGCTGTTTCACCAACAGTTAATTTACTAGAATCTCCAAATTCAGCAACTGTTTTTACTTTATCAGCACTAATACGAACAACGGAGATATCAGAATAAGTATCTGAACCTATAATTTCTCCAGGAACTTTATTCCCATCAGCCAAACGAATATCAACTTTTTTAGCACCATTAATAACATGGGTATTGGTCACTAAGTAGGCGTATTTTCCGTCTTTTTTATAAATAACCCCAGATCCTTCACTAGCCACTTGTTGAGAATTATCGTTATTAGTATTTGAATCATCATTTCCAAAAACACTATTTTGAGAATTATTATTAGCATAGGTAATAACAGATACAACTGCATCCTTTACTTTGCTTACAGCTTGTGTTGTAGAATTTGTATTTTTATAAGCAGTAGTAACTTTGTTAACCTTAGTTGTTGTAGAACTATTTGTTGATAATTTTGATGAGGTTAAGTTTCCAAATAAACCACCAATAAAACCTATAGCTAAGACCATGAAAAGCCATAATAATTTTTTTGTAAAATTTGAAGAATTTTTCATATCTTCCTCCTAGTTATTTCAATTACTGAAAGTATAAATAATTTATCTTAATTATAACTTAAATGTTTAACCTTATCCACAAATTGTGGATAACTTTCAAAATCTGTGACTTTCTTAATAATTTATAAGGTTTTTGAAAGAAAATTTAAAGTTTTATCTTGTGAATAAGATGTGAAATAACTGTGGATATGATAGAATAGAAATATGAAAATAAAACTTGTAACTGTTGGAAAATTAAAAGAAAAATATCTTAAAGATGGGATTGCAGAGTATGCAAAACGTTTAAAACATTTTACTAAATTTGAGTTGATTGAACTTTTAGATGAAAAAACACCTGATAAAGCAAGTCACTTAGAAAATCAACAAATTCTGGAGAAAGAAGGGAATCGTATTTTATCGAAAATAACTGATAAGGAATTTGTGATTGCTTTAGCTATTGAAGGCCAACAATTTCCGTCAGAAGAGTTTAGTAAGATATTGAGTGATATAACCATTCGTGGAATTTCAAATATTACTTTTGTGATTGGAGGAAGCCTTGGCTTATCTAATACTGTTAAAAAAAGAGCTAATTTATTGATGAGTTTTGGGAAATTGACTCTTCCTCATCAATTGATGCGATTAGTTTTAGTAGAACAAATTTATCGAGCATTTATGATTCAACAAGGAAGTCCTTATCATAAGTAATCTTGACGTTGTGGACTTTTTTTGTTAAAATGATAAAGCATTGGTCTCATAGCTCAGCTGGATAGAGCATTCGCCTTCTAAGCGAACGGTCGCAGGTTCGAATCCTGCTGGGATCATATAAGTTTAAAGGCACGAGAGAAGCGTGCCTTTTTCTATATCTGTGTAAAAAGTCTTTTGAGATGTAAAAATGTGTTTTTTGGAGATTTTTTCAATTTGGTTTTAAAAATTTTGTATAATTACTTTGTAAGATTTCTTACAAAAAACAAACATTAAGGAGAATTTATGAAAAAATTTTTTAGCAAAAAGGAAATAACTAAAGTGGAAGTTGAATCATTTAAAGAACTTACTGATGAACAGTTAAATAAAATTGTTGGTGGAGATAGTCGAATAAGAATGGGATTTGATTTTTCTAAACTTTTTGGTAAATAAATATTTAGGAGTAAGTATAGTGAAAATAGAATTTATACACTGGATTATATTCTCAATTATAGAAGCTGTTTCTGTTGTATATTGTTATAAGAAGATAAGTAGAGTGAATAAAGTGAATATTCACTTTACTTTATTATGTTTAGGAATTGTATTTTTGACTGATTTTACTACAATAATACATTATTCGGTTAGATATATAATGTTTTTTATTCAACCATTATTTTTTTATTTATACTTTGTTAAAGTAAAAAAAGTTAAAAAACATTCGTCTTTATTTTTAGCACTATTTTTATCTTTAGCTGTATCAGGTTCTGAAACCTTCTTTTCAGTCATTATTTCTTCTGTCACAGGTGATGAGTTTGTTGATAGATACTGGGGATTGTTCTATATTTTTATCAATATTATTTCTTTAATTTTTATTTTAAAAACTATTGATTATTTTAAGTTTAATTTTAAATATTTTAAAAAGGTTGATTTCAAAGATAAGATTGTACAGTTAAATTTTTATCTATTATTCATTCATTTTTTATTAAATGTATCGCATTGGCTTAGCAATATGAAAAGTTTAAATAGTTTTTCTAGTATGATTGCGACGATTTGCTTTTTGATGTTTATGTCAATTTTATTCTACTTACAATCTATTCGTGAAAAATATGAAAAAGAGGAGCAAATTAAACAAAAAGAACGAGAACAGCTACAACTACAAAAGTATACAGATGAAATTGTGAGTCTTTACAATGAAATTCGAGGTTTTCGTCACGATTATGGTGGGATGTTGGCAAGTTTCCAATCTGCCATTCATACAGGTAATATAAGAGAAGTAGAACGAATTTATCAGGAAGTACTAGTAAATGCTAATTTACAACTTCGTTCAGATAAATATACTTATTTTGATTTAAATAACATTGGGGATTCAGCGCTTAGAAGCGTTATGATACAAACCTTGTTTAAGGCACGTGATTATAATATAGAATTAACATTTGAAGTAAAAGATTTTGTTAAACCTTTGCCAATTAAATTGTTAGATTTGGTTAGAATGACAAGTGTCCTTTTAAATAATGCAATAGAGGGAGCGGCAGAAAGTTATCAAAAAACAATGAATGTTTCTTTGGTAGATTTGGATACAGAAACTATCTTAGTCATTCAAAATTCACGTAAGAAAAGACAACTAGACTTAGAAATGATTTATCAAACCGATTTTTCAACAAAGGGCGAGGGACGAGGTTTAGGTTTAAGCAATATCAAAGAAATTATTAATAACTATGAAGGAATTATTCTTGATACAAACATTGAGGATGAATATTTTACACAAGTAATGAGAGTAAGGAAAGAAGGTTTATAATGAAAGTACTAATATTAGAAGATGAAATTACACATCAAGTTAGAATGGAAACAACATTGGCAGAAATAGCTAAGGAAATGGGGATTCCGATAAAAGTTAAAATAACTGGAAAAGTAAGAGAATTTAAAGAATATATTGAAAACGATGAAGTAAATCAATTATATTTTTTAGATATTGATATTAAAGGTGAAGAAACAAAAGGGTTAGAAATAGCCAAATTTATACGGCATCACAATCCTTATGCCATTATTGTTTTTGTTACAACAAAATCAGAATTTGCTACTATGACGTTTAAATATAAAGTATCTGCATTGGATTTTGTTGATAAAAATTTGAATGATGCTGCTTTTAAAAAACATATAAAAGACAGTATTGAATATACAAAAGCAACGTTGATTGAAAATAAAGATATGGTTGATTATTTTGAATATAGTTTCCGTGGTGGCGAAGTTAGAATGCCTTTTAATGATATTTTATATATTGAAACGACAGGTTCTTCTCATAAGTTAAGAATTGTTGGTAAAAACTTTTTTAAAGAATTTTATGGTACCATTGCAGATATTCAGGAAAAAGACGAGAAAACACAGCGCTTCTTTTCACCTCATAAATCTTATCTAGTTAATATTGGGAATATTAAAGGTTATGACAAAAAAACGAGAGAAATTATTTTTTATGAAGATCACCGTTGTCCGATTACTCGAATGAAAATTGGAAAGTTGAAATCTATTTTAGAGGAGTCAAAAGGATGAATAAAAACTAAATTTTTAAATAAAAACTATTGACAAAGTTTTCCAAACTGGTATAATAGTATATGTTCTGTTAAAGAACATATATGGTCCGTTGGTCAAGGGGTTAAGACACCGCCTTTTCACGGCGGTAACACGGGTTCGAATCCCGTACGGACTATATTATCCGGCATAGCTCAGTTGGTAGTAGCGCATGACTGTTAATCATGATGTCGTAGGTTCGAGTCCTACTGCCGGAGCTACTAAGCATTCATAAAGGGTGCTTTTTTATATTATCAAGATATAATAAAACCCAAACTGAGCAAAAAGACAGTTTGGGTTTTTAATTATAACAATTTTTCTTTCGTATCTTATTATAAATAATAAAGAACGAGATTCCAGATAAAAATGCTATACTACCTTCTTTTAGGCCATTCGGGATAAATGTCAATTTAATTTTTCCCTCTCCTTTTTTTACATTAACCTTCATAAAGCCATTTTGTGCTCTTGAAATTTTGATTGTTTTCCCATTTTGCGTTGCAGACCAACCTTTATCATAAGGAATGGTGAAGAATAAAGAACTATTTCGTTGAGCTTGATAATATGCTGTTATTGTATTATATTTTGTTGTTACTGATACTTTTTGTTGTTGAATCTTGTTTATTGCTTGTTGAAAACGATTTGTATCAAGAGTATAAAATTCAGGACTATCAAACGAAACTTTTGAATTATCTGGAAAAGTTACTTTTACAGTTATGGTTTGCTTTTTATTAAAGTATCCAAGATTAAAAAAAGGAAAGACATTATTAGTACCATAATGCATTTTTTGATTGTTGTTTACAGTTATGTCAACTGATTTTTGGTTGTCATTTGAGAAAGTTAAGTTTGGTAAAGTTAAATAAACTTGACTATTTGCTGGAACTTCTAAAGTATAAGTAACACTGGCAAAAGAATCATGACCATTTTTATCTACTTCTGCAACTATTCTATTTCCAACCTGTTTAACATTATGATTACTTGTAGGAGTTAATCGGTGATAGTATTTTAAATTTAATCCAGAAAGTTGATTGAGAAAACGAGTTTGATTATCTAACGTTAAATGATTAAACTTTACATCTTTGTAAATTGAATTTGTTAGAAATGCTAGTGAATTAGCATTTCTATTTTCATAGAGTGTTAAATTATCTTTAGTCTTAATAGACGAAAAACCATATTTCTGAGGATTATTTGTTGAAATATTATATTTTACTCCTAATAAGCTATCCATAATAATACTATTATTTTGATAACGTAAATTTAAATTCGTTCCAGATGATTTGAAACCGAGTTTATCAAGAATAGAACTAGCTGCGGTATTACGAACAGAAGAAAATTGAGAGATACCATTATAATTGTACTTCATGCTGTCATTTCCAGTTTGAATAGACAATTTTTCGGTTCTAAAGAAATTTAAGTTTTTCTTTTTACTATATTTAACGAGTGAATCAATAGATGTTAAATCTTGTTCATAAGCATTCCTACTTGCAAAGATCCATTCCTTTGCAATTCCTTCCATTTGATAAAAGCTATTTAAACTAAGTTCAAAACAAACAAATAATAAAGTAGAAACTGTAAATATTTTAGAAGGGATATATTTTTTTGTATAAGCCCAAAAAATTAAAAGATAGGCGACTAAAAACTCTAATGTTAAGATAAAATTAACGGAACCTAAAAATTTGTAATGTTTCTTAAAAATAAAAGTAGAAATAAACCCAAATCCTAAGATAGAAAAACTAACTAGAATATTTGTTAGTTTAAATTCCTTTAGACGTTCTAAACTTTCTGCAGCTAAGAAGATAATGACAATGGAAAATGTCCAAGAATAACGATGTAGAAACATATTTGGCGCATGCATACCTTGCCAAAATAAATCTAACGGTTGTAAAGAAAAGCTAGCTACTAAAATTGTAATTAAAAGAAAATAAGCAAGTTTCACGTGAAACTTAATAGATCGTAATGTAAAAAATAGAACTGCTAACAATAATGGAATGAGACCAACATAAATCATAGGAATAGAGCCATATTTAGTTGTGTCAAAAGCTCCAATGAAGTTTTTGGCAAAAATATCTAAATACCAACTTTTTTCAGTCAGTAAGGTTGTCACTTTTGTTAATTTTTCACCATGAGTTTTTAAGTCTAGAAAAGTTGGTAAAATCATGATAAGACTCGTTATCCCAGCTAAAATTGATACAATTGTAAAGTCCAGGAAAGATTTAATCCTAGTTTTAAAATCCCATGAAATTTGAACAATATACCATAGAATAAGAAAGAGAACCATCATGTATCCAAAATAATAATTTTGAATGAAAAGAATTGACAGAGATGTAAAGTAAAGAACATAACCTTTTTGGAGTATCAAATAATGTAAACCGAGTAAAATAAGCGGAATAATGATGAAAACATCTAACCAAGTTTTTATTTCAAGTTGACTAACTGCAAAACTCATTAAAGAATAGGATGTTGACAGTATTAAAATATAATAAGGACAAATTTTTTTGAATATATTTTTAATGCTTATGAAACAAGTCAATCCCATCGAACCAAACTTTATCAGAGTAAATAAATATACTGCATCTGGCATATTTTTTAAATTGAAAAAGTAAACTAAAGGTGATAAAAAACTTCCAAGATAATAGCTAGATAAAGCATAAAAATTTAATCCAAGTCCACTTGTAAACGTGTAAAAAATACTGTCTGTACCATGCAAAATATTTCTTAAAGTAACATCGAAAATGACATACTGATGAAAACCATCTCCCAAAAGTGGAGAAGTGTCACTTTTCCAATAAATTCCATTTATAAAATAAGTTAAAAACAGGATAAAAAATGGGATAAAAAATGCAAATAGATAATAAAGTTTAAGAAGTTTTTTGATTTTTTTCATAGGTTATTATAAATAATAAAATGCTAAAAATTAAGGAACTGAATCTTTTATCAGCTCCTACTGTCGAAAAGGTTTAATCTTTCCAAAGGTTCTTGACTTTTTCTTGTACTTCTTGATTTTCTAAAAATTCATCATAAGTTTCGTCAATACGATCAATGACACCATTTTTAGAAAGAACAATAATGTGATTAGCAAGTGTCTGGATAAATTCATGATCATGACTAGCAAAAATAATAGATTCTTTAAAGTTTTTCAGACCGTCATTTAGGCTAGAAATAGATTCTAAGTCTAAGTGGTTGGTTGGATCATCTAATATCAAAACGTTTGATTTGAGAAGCATGAGTTTTGACAGCATGACACGAACCTTTTCCCCACCTGACAAAACATTGACAGGTTTGTTAACTTCATCACCAGAGAAAAGCATACGCCCTAAGAACCCTCGAAGGAAAGTATTGTCATCTTCTTCTTTACTTGCAAATTGACGGAGCCAGTCAAGAATAGATTCCCCACTAGCAAAGTCTTTGCTGGTGTCTTTTGGTAGATAAGATTGACTAGTTGTAACGCCCCACTTTACAGTTCCTTCATAGTCAATATCTCCTATAATAGCTCGAATCAAAGCAGTTGTTTGAAGGTCGTTTTGTCCAATCAAGGCTGTCTTATCTCCAGGACGCAGAATGAAGCTGATATTATTAAGAATAATATCGCCGTCAATCTTGACAGAAAGATTTTCGACTGTCAAGAGGTCGTTTCCGATTTCACGTTCTGCTTTGAAGTTAATAAATGGATATTTACGGCTTGATGGGACAATTTCTTCCAATTCAATTTTGTCAAGCATTTTTTTACGAGAAGTTGCTTGCTTAGATTTTGAAGCATTAGCAGAGAAGCGAGCAACGAATTCTTGCAGTTGCTTGATTTTTTCCTCAGCTTTAGCATTGCGGTCTGCTAAGAGTTTAGCAGCTAATTCACTAGATTCTTTCCAGAAGTCATAATTACCAACATAAAGTTTGATTTTACCGAAGTCTAAATCAGCCATATGGGTACATACTTTATTAAGGAAGTGACGATCGTGAGATACAACAATAACGGTGTTTTCAAAATCAATCAAAAAATCTTCTAGCCAAGAGATGGATTGGATATCAAGACCGTTTGTTGGTTCATCTAGTAACAGAACGTCTGGTTTACCAAATAGAGCTTTAGCAAGAAGAACTTTTACTTTATCTCCATTTGATAATTCGTTCATATTTTGGTAGTGGAGGGTTTCAGGAATATGAAGATTTTGTAGCAATTGAGAAGCTTCGGTTTCGGCTTCCCAGCCACCTAATTCAGCAAATTCACCTTCTAATTCAGCTGCTCGGACACCATCTTCATCAGAAAAATCAGGTTTCATATAAATGGTATCTTTTTCTTTCATAATATTATAAAGATGCTCATTCCCCATGATAACTACGTCAATAACTCGATTTTCTTCATAGTCAAAATGATTTTGTCGAAGGACTGAGAGACGTTCATCTGGTCCGAGTGAGATATTTCCAGTAGTTGGTTCGATATCGCCAGCTAAGATTTTTAAAAAAGTTGATTTTCCTGCACCATTAGCGCCGATTAAACCATAAGTATTTCCTTTTGTAAATTTGATATTCACATCATCAAATAATTTTCGATCACTAAATCGTAGTGAGACATCCGATACTGTAAGCAATATTTTTCTCCTAACTCTGTAATTAGTTTCATTTTACTAGAAAATTTGACTTTTTTCAAATGATTCAGGGATAAAATATTACATTTTAGAATATAGAGAAGTAAGAAAAAATAAATAGATTTATAATAAATTTATAAATTTTTAGGAGGAAAAAATGAAAATTTTATTAATAAATGGTTATCAAAAGCATGATTTCTGTAAAGAGAATTAAATTTTAGTTTGTATAATGTTGTGTTGGAAAATTTACGACACAAACATGATATTCAGTTATCGTCAGTTGAGGACTACAACGAAATAAACGAAAGAAATAAATTTTTGTGGGCAGATTTGATTATTTTTCAATTTCCTATTTATTGGTTTAATGTGCCTGGAAAGTTAAAGCTGTATATGGATGAAGTTTTTGAATATGGTCAATTTTATTCGTTTGCAGATACTTATGGACAAGGTGGTTTAATGAAAAACAAGGAGTACATCTTATCCACAACTTGGAATGCACCAGAAGAAGCGTTTAATAATCTGACTACATTTTTTGATGGAAAAGATGTTGATGATATTTTGATTTCATTTCATAAGACCATGGAATTTTGTGGTTTAAAGAAAAGAAAAACACTATCTTTCCATAATGTTGTAAAAAATCCTCAATTTGAATCTTACAAACAAACAGTGGAAGATTATTTTTTAAAAGAATTGTAAATATGATGTAAAGGAATAGTAAAGTGTTAGTTGTTTTTAATTTTAAAAATCAGATGTCAATCAAGCAACAATTAGAATTGTTAGAGAAGTTCAATCAACCAATAAACAAGCAGCATCAATTGATTATAGCTCCTATTATACCAAATTATGATGAGTATCATTTTGACATCGCAGTTCAAAATTTGTCAATTAAAGGAAGAAATGTAGGTGATTTATCACCTCAACATTTAAAACATTACAATATAAACTATGCTTTTGTAGGCCATTTAGAAAGACAAAAGTGTTTAAATGAAACAACAAGAATTATTCGATCAAAGCTTGACAATGCTTTACAGAAAGATATTGTCCCTATTATTTGTGTAGGAAATCATGAAAATCCTATTTTTGAATGCACAACATATTTAGATGGTTTGAATCTTCAGGATAAACATATTATCATAGCTTATGAAATATTAAGTGCAACATTAAAAGGAAAAAAGGATTATTCATTTAAAAAAGTTGAAGAAAGTTTCCAAGATTTAAAAGATTATTTAGATAATTCAAGTGTAAAGCTTGGGTTTACATATCAGTTGATTTTTGGTGGGGGTGTAAACTGTAAAGATATTGAACAGATTTTAACCATTGGATTTGATGGTATTCTTATTGGAGATAGAATTGAAAGTTTGGTTGAAACCTACCAGTACTTACTAAAAGATACTCTTGTATTGATGTAGAAAGACAAGGAGAAGAAAAAATGAAATCAATTTTAGTAACAGGTGGAGCTGGATATATTGGCTCTCATACTGTAAAGGCACTTTTAGATGCTGATTATGATGTGCATGTTTTGGATAATCTAGCATCAGGTGTCAGGGATGCAGTGGATGTAAGAGCGCACTTTAAAGAACTGGATGTTTATGATGAGCTGGCATTAAAAGATTATTTACAGTCTCATAAAATTGATGCTGTATTGCACTGTGCAGGGGAAATCGTTGTTAGTGAAAGTATTGAAAATCCTAGTAAATATTTTGCGGCTAACGTAGCAGGCATGAACCATATTTTAAAAGTATTATCAGAAGTAGGCATCAATAAGATGATTTTTTCATCAACGGCTTCAGTTTATGGAAATAATTGTATGGATAAACCAGCAAATGAGGATACGCTATTAAATCCAGTAAATCCTTATGCAGAGACAAAACTGATGGGAGAACGTATGATTTATTGGATGGCCAATCGTTATAATTGGAAATATGTTATTTTTCGTTATTTTAATGTTGCTGGTGCTGCTATGGATGCTTCAAATGGTTTGAGAGTTAAAAATCCGACACATATCATCCCTAATATTAATAAAACAGCTCTGGGACAAAATGATGCTTTAAAAATTTTTGGCGATGATTATGAAACGAGAGATGGTTCATGCATCCGTGATTATATTCATGTTTTAGATTTAGCTCAGGCACATGTAAAGGGATTTGACTATTTGTTTACAGATTCGTCAACGTCACAGATTTTCAATCTAGGAACTGAACATGGTTACACTGTCAAGGAGATATACAATACTGCAGAGCAAATTTTACAGAAAAAAATTCCTCATGAAATTGTCGCACGTCGTGTCGGTGATCCAGCAAGTGTGTTAGCAGATACTGCTAAAGTAAGAGAATTTTTAAATTGGCAAGCCTATTATTCTTTGAAAGATATTATATTATCTGATTATAATTGGCGTGTGAAAGCTGGCAATTCCATTGTCGAATAATTTTTAGAAGTGTAGAAATAGTTTCTACACTTTTTTCTTGAAAATGGTATAATATTATCAAGAAAATTCAAGGAGAATGTGATGTCAAAACCTATTATTTTAACAGGAGATCGTCCAACAGGGAAGTTACATATTGGTCATTATGTAGGAAGTTTGCGAAATCGTGTTTTATTGCAAGATGAAGGGAAATATGAATTATTTGTATTTTTAGCTGATCAACAAGCTTTGACGGATCACGCTAAGGATCCTAAGACAATTGTGGAGTCAATCGGGAATGTGGCATTAGACTATTTAGCTGCTGGCTTAGATCCTGAAAAGACAACTATTTTTATTCAAAGTCAAATCCCAGAGTTGTCAGAACTGTCAATGTATTATATGAATCTGGTATCACTAGCTCGTTTAGAACGTAACCCAACTGTCAAGTCAGAGATTGCTCAAAAAAGATTTGGTGAAAGTATCCCGACTGGTTTTTTAGTTTATCCAATTGCACAAGCAGCAGATATCACTGCTTTTAAAGCGAATTATGTTCCAGTAGGTAATGATCAAAAACCAATGATTGAACAGACTCGTGAAATTGTACGTTCTTTTAATCATACTTATAGTTGTGATGTCTTGGTAGAGCCTGAAGGCATTTATCCTCAAAATGAAGCTGCAGGGCGTTTACCAGGGCTTGACGGGAATGCAAAAATGTCTAAATCTTTAAATAATGGTATTTATTTATCTGATGATATGGATACTCTACAAAAGAAAGTGATGAGCATGTATACGGATCCTGACCATATCAAGATTGAAGATCCTGGTAAAATTGACGGTAATATGGTTTTTCATTATTTAGATGTATTTGGTCGTCCAGAAGATATGCGAGAAATTACAATAATGAAAGAACACTATCAACAAGGTGGACTGGGAGACGTGAAAACAAAACGCTATTTATTAGAAATTTTAGAGCGTGAATTAGGTCCAATTCGTGAACGTCGTGTTGAATTTTCAAAAGATATGGGAGAAGTCTATACTATGTTACAAAAAGGTAGTGATAGAGCACGGCAAGTAGCTAGTCAAACACTTTTTGAGGTAAAGTCTGCTATGGGAATTAACTATTTTCAATAAAAATGAGCAAAACTATCACCTAACGTGATGGTTTTTACTTTTTACTAAAATAGAGATTGACAAATACAGATAGAATGGTATCATATTAACAATAAATACGAGCTATGCTCAATAAATAAAGAAAAGAGGAATTTGTGGATGTCTAACTGGGACGTTAAATTTTTGAAAAAAGGTTTTACTTTTGATGATGTATTACTCATTCCTGCTGAGAGTCATGTTTTGCCAAATGATGCTAATTTACAAACAAAATTGGCTCAAAATTTGACACTCAATATTCCAATTATCACTGCAGCAATGGATACTGTTACAGAAAGTAAAATGGCCATTGCTATTGCTCGTGCTGGAGGTCTTGGTGTTATTCACAAAAATATGTCTATTGAGCAACAAGCAGATGAAGTTCGGAAAGTTAAACGTTCGGAAAATGGAGTTATCATTGATCCATTCTTCTTGACTCCGACTCATACGGTATCAGATGCAGAAGAATTGATGGAGCGTTATCGTATCAGTGGAGTTCCTGTTGTTGAAACTCTTGAAAATAGGAAGCTAGTTGGGATTATTACAAATCGTGATATGAGATTTATTATGGATTATAATCAACCTATCTCTGCGCATATGACGAGTAGAAATCTTGTGACAGCTCCTGTTGGAACAGATCTTGAAACGGCAGAACGGATACTTCATGAACATCGCATTGAAAAATTGCCGTTGGTTGATGACTATGGTCGTTTGTCCGGTTTGATTACAATTAAAGATATTGAAAAAGTAATTGAATTTCCAAATGCAGCCAAAGATGAGTATGGTCGTCTTTTGGTTGCTGGTGCAGTAGGAGTTACTTCTGATACATTTGAGCGTGCAGAAGCTTTATTTGAAGCAGGGGCAGATGCCATTGTCATTGATACAGCACACGGACATTCAGCGGGAGTACTTCGGAAAATTGCTGAGATTCGTGCACATTTTCCAGAACGAACGTTGATTGCAGGAAATATTGCCACTGCAGAAGGTGCGCGTGCGTTATACGATGCTGGAGTTGATGTTGTGAAAGTTGGAATTGGTCCAGGTTCAATTTGTACCACTCGTGTCATTGCTGGAGTTGGTGTACCTCAAGTGACTGCGATTTATGATGCTGCACAAGTTGCCCGTGAATACGGGAAAACAATTATCGCAGACGGTGGCATCAAATATTCTGGAGATATTGTAAAAGCTCTGGCTGCGGGAGGTAATGCAGTCATGCTTGGTTCAATGTTTGCTGGCACAGACGAAGCACCAGGTGAAACGGAAATTTTCCAAGGTCGTAAGTTCAAAACTTATCGTGGAATGGGTTCCATTGCTGCTATGAAGAAAGGCTCAAGTGATCGTTATTTCCAAGGTTCTGTCAATGAGGCAAATAAGTTAGTTCCAGAAGGAATTGAAGGTCGTGTAGCTTATAAAGGCGCAGCAGCAGATATCGTTTTCCAAATGATTGGGGGGGTTCGTTCTGGTATGGGCTACTGTGGAGCAGCTAATCTTCAAGAACTACATGATAAAGCACAATTTATCGAAATGAGCGGAGCTGGTTTGAAAGAAAGTCACCCTCATGATGTTCAAATAACGAATGAAGCTCCAAACTATTCTGTTCAATAAAATTATAAAAGCTCTGCACTATATGATGTAGAGCTTTTATAATTAACTAAGTTGACATCGTTGTAAATTTTAATAACATACACTTTACATGTTTTTTTTTGTTAAATTTCCTTCGTGAATTGAGAAAATTTTAATATCAGAAGGCATGTTTTGTAAATGTTCTAGAGTTGTTGTGGTGATAAATGTTTGGATATTTTGGGAAATAGATTCAAGTAGATTAAGTTGACGGTTATTGTCAAGTTCACTCATGACATCGTCAAGTAGAAGAATTGGTTTTTCTTTAGTAACAGTTTCCATAAGCTCAATTTCTGCCAATTTGAGAGATAAGACTACGCTTCGATGTTGTCCTTGACTACCAAAATTAGCATTCATATCATTGATATAAAAAACAATATCATCTCGATGGGGACCAACTCCAGTAGTTTTTTTAAATAAATCTCTGCTACGACTTTGTTTTAATGCAATTCGAAAAGCTTCTTCTAGTTTATTGAAATCTGAAAGTCGAATAGAAGAGCAGTATTTAATAGTTAAATTTTCTAAATTATTTGAGAGTTCCAAATGTTTTTGCTGACCAAAGTATTCTAATTTTTTGAGAAATTCTATTCGATGCTGCATAATGCGGCAACCAAACTCTACTAACTGATCATCCAAGACAGTTAAAAAAGTCTCATCTATTGTTTTTGCTGTCTTTAAATAAGTATTTCTCTGTTTTAGAACATGATGATAATGTGATAAATCAGATAAATAAATTGGTTTAATTTGCCCCAACTCTATATCAACAAATTTGCGTCTAAGGGCTGGAGCTCCTTTAATCAATTGTAAATCTTCTGGAGCAAACAAAACAATATTCATATTTCCAATGTAATCTGATAATTTGCTTTGTTTTAGATGATTAACCTTTGTAATTCTTCCTTTTGGTGTCAAGTCAATCTCTAAAGAGATCTTTCCAGTTTGCTTGACAAGTTGTCCAGATACTTTTAAGCTGTCTTTAGAAAAATAAATTAAATCTTTATCTGAACGAGTTCGATGACTCCGTGTCAATGCAAGAAAATAGATAGCTTCTAAAATATTTGTTTTTCCTTGAGCATTTTGACCTAGAAAAATGTTGAGTCCAGGATGAAAGTCTATTTCAGTTAGCTTGTAATTGCGAAAATGTTGAATTTGTAAGTTTTTTAACCACATATTTAAATACCTGGGAAGCGGATAGGAGCTTTTTTATTAGATTTATTGGCTTTTTGATTTGCTGTTGCTGGTTTACTTTTTTTGATACTTTTGTTCATTTCTTTTACAAGAGCGCCGACTCGTCTTTTTTCTAAAAGCTCTTTTTCGTGCTCAATTCTTTCCTCCTCATTTGGTGCAGTCAATAGTATTTCTAATTTTTGATTTGGAAGAGTGATGATATCGCCAATACGAATTTTCTTTCCGCGACGAGTTTCGAGATCTCCATTAAAATAAACTTGATTTTCTTGAAGAAAACTTTTAATAGCACCACCACTTTGAATGATTCCAACTTCTTTTAATAATGCTTGTAAAGTAATATATTCATCAAATAATTTGTATTTCATAATTCACCTCAATCTTTGTCATTATATCATAATTGGGTGAAAAGATAATATTAAAATTATTCAAACGTATCATGAAGAAAACGTTTTAAGATGAAAGAATAATACTTGAATGAGAAATTAAGCACTGTTTCGTGATATAATAGAGGTCAATAAAAAAAAGAAGATGAGGGACGATATGGAGCTGGTTTCTGGAGTAGATCTCCATTTTATAACATCCAAAAAATTTAAAACCAATCGAATAAAAATAAGATTTTCAGCTCCAACGTCTATGGATACGATAGCGGGACGCGTACTGGCTGCAAATATGCTCGAAACAGCTAACGAAATTTATCCCACGTCACAGATCTTTCGTGAGCGATTAGCAAATCTTTATGGTGCGAACTTTTCAACAAGACTATCACGAAGAGGACTCATTCATTATGTAGATTTAGATATTTCCTTTGTTAGTGATGCATTTTTAAGTCGTAAAAATGCATTAACAGGAGAGATACTTAATTTTTTAAAAGATAGCTTGTTAAAACCTTTAGTAGATGGAAGGGCTTTTAATCGAACTGTTTTTGAAGTTGAAAAGAAGAATGTACTTAACGATTTAAAAGCTGAAATTGAGGATCACTTTTATCACGCTCATCAAGAACTGAATAAATTATTTTATACAAAGCAAGACATGCAAATTCCTCATTTTGCCACATTAGATTTGGTTGAAAAAGAAACTCCAGAAAGTAGCTTTGCAGTTTTTCAAGACATGCTTCAAAATGATAAGATTGACATATTTTTTATAGGTGATTTTAATGAGATTGAAGTCTATGAACATTTAAAGATGTTTGGTTTACACCCTCGTCAACCTGAGTTACACTTGCATTATCATCAAGAATTTTCGAATGTTTTAAAAGAGGGATTGAAACAAAATGATGCTCATCAATCCATTATTGAATTAGGATATCATTTTTCAGTTCAATATGGAGATAGGAATCATATCCCTCTTGTTGTATTGAATGGACTTTTAGGTGGTTTTGCTCATTCAAAATTATTTGTTAATATTCGTGAGAAAGAAAGTTTAGCTTACACGATTTCAAGTAGTATTGATATTTTTTCAGGTATGATGCGTATTTACGCTGGGATTGACAGGAAAAATAGGACTAAAACAGTCAGTTTAATTTATCGACAAATTGCAGATTTGAAAAAGGGACGTTTTACAGATGAAGACTTAAATCAGACTAAAAAAATGCTTCGAAATACGATGCTCCTTTCTTTAGATAGGCAAAATACATTGATAGAACGAGCTTATATGGCGTCTGTTTTGCAGAAAAGATTTATGTCAATTGATGTTTGGTTAAATGCTTTAGAAACAGTCACTAGAGAAGATATTATCGTCATTGCAAAACAACTCAGACTACAAGCAGTTTATTTCATGGAAGGAAAATAATGCAAATTTTAAAAATGGAGAGAAAGGATTATCCGGCAGTTGGGGAAGTAGTCTATCAAACTACTTTGCAAAATGGTTTAAGAGTGTTTCTTTTACCCAAACAAGACTTCAATGAAACTTATGGGATTATGACAGCAAATTTTGGGTCAATTGATACTTGTTTTATTCCGCGCGGTTCTAATCAAGTTGTTCAATATCCTGCAGGAGTTGCTCATTTTTTAGAACATAAATTATTTGAAGATGAAAATGGCCAGGATATTTTACAACAGTTTGTTAAGTTAGGAGCTGAGAGCAATGCCTTTACAAGTTTTACTAAGACCAGCTATCTTTTTTCAGCGACGGACAATATTTTAGAAAATGTGAGATTGTTGCAAAGTTTACTAGAAAATGCTTATTTTACCGAAGAGTCGGTTCAACGTGAACAGGGGATTATTCAACAAGAAATTAGCATGTATCAAGATAATCCAGATTATTGTTTGTTTTTTCATACTTTAGCAAATCTTTATCCAGACACTTCATTAGCAGAAGATATTGCAGGAAGCATTGAATCAGTTACGGAAATAACAGTTGAGGATTTGAATGAAAATTTTGAAACCTTTTATCATCCATCCAATATGAGCCTATTGTTGATTGGCAATTTTGACTTAGAAAAGACTATTACTGTTATTCAAGAGCAACAAGAACATCTGGATTCTTTTGCTAAACAAGGACTCATTCAACGCTCTTCTCTTACGTTAAATCCTATTATTGCTACTGGAAGTGTACGAATGGAAGTGGCAAGTTCTAAGCTAGCAATCGGGTTACGTGGAAATCAATCGTTAGCGGAAGTTGATTTATTTCGTTATAAAATTGGTTTAAAACTGCTATTTGCAATGATGTTTGGCTGGACATCTAAAAGATTTCAAGCGCTTTACGAAGTTGGAAAAATAGACAACTCTCTATCGTTAGAAGTTGAGGTAGAAAAAGATTTTCACTTTGTGATGTTGACAATGGATACTAGTGAACCAGTTACTCTATCTCACCAATTTCGTTCGGCAATTCGGGATTTTGAAAAAGATCCTGATGTGACAGAAGAACATCTTGATACTATAAAAAGTGAAATGTTTGGTGATTTTTTGCATGGGCTCAATTCGCTAGAGTATATTGCAACTCAATATAAAACCTTTTCAGAAGGTGAGAATCTATTTGATTTACCCAAAATATTGCAGACAATTAGTTTAGTTGATGTGATTGAGATAGGACATTATTTTATTGATTCTTGTGACATGATTGATTTTACTATTTTTCCAAAATGATTTCATGTTTTAGTGAAATTTGGTAAAATAGTGTTTAATAGAAAGAAGGCTGAGGCGTATGAGAAAAAAAACAATTGGTGAAGTCCTGAGATTGGCTCGTATCAATCAAGGGATGAGCTTAGAAGATTTACAAAAGAAAACAGATATTCAGTTGGAGTTACTAGAAGCTATGGAAGCTGATGATTTTGATCGTCTCCCTAGTCCTTTCTATGCTCGTTCTTTTCTAAGAAAATATGCTTGGGCTGTTGATTTAGATGAGCGAATTATTCTTGATGCTTATGAAGAAGGAAGCATGATTACTTATGATGAAGTGGACATTGATGAGGAAGAGAATTTTAGAAGCCGAAGAACGAAAAGGCAGCGAACTTCTTTTTTGCCATTATTCTACTTAACCATTCTAGCATTAGCTATTTTAGTCTTTGTTAGTTATTATGTTTGGACATATGTTCGTCATAATTCGTTAACCACAAATCCTTCATCAAGTTATAGTGTTGTAAATAAACAAACAACTACTTCATCTAGCTCAAATGATGAATCTACTTCTAGTGAATCTTCTAACAGTTCCAAAACAAATTTGACTGTATCGGGAAACGGCAGCAACTTGACAGCGATATTGACAGGAGCAGTCAAACCTGTCAATTTAAAACTATCTGTTAAAGATACAACTAGCTGGGTAAGTGTTACAGGTACAGACTTAGAAGGTGGTGCAACATTAAGCCCTGAAAATCAAAGTGTGTCAACCACTATTTCACCAGGAACTACATCAACAATTACTCTTGGTGTGGTTCAAGGTGTGACAATTACAATAGATAATCAGCAGATTGATACATCAGGCTTGACAAGTTTGACAGGTACAATTACACTTATAATAAATAATTAAGGAAATGAAAATGAAAAAAGAAAATATTCCTAATGCTTTAACTTTGTTACGGATTGCTTTAATTCCAATTTTTATTTTAGTTCTATCCTTAAGTTACTCTGTTGGAATGCATGTTTTTGCAGCGATTATTTTTGCAGTAGCTAGTATTACAGATTACTTGGATGGCTATTTAGCTCGTAAATGGAATGTTGTAACGAACTTCGGGAAATTTGCTGATCCGATGGCAGATAAGTTATTAGTAATGTCGGCTTTTATTATGTTGATTGAAATGAATATGGCACCTGCTTGGGTTGTTGCAGTTATCATTTGCCGAGAGTTAGCTGTTACAGGTTTGCGGTTATTGTTGGTTGAAACTGGGGGGACAGTCTTAGCTGCTGCTATGCCAGGAAAAATAAAAACATTTACGCAGATGTTTTCCATTATTTTTTTGTTATTGCACTGGACATTGCTAGGACAAATTTTGCTATATATTGCATTGATTTTTACGATTTATTCGGGTTATGACTATTTCAAAGGAAGTGCCTATCTCTTTAAAGATACATTTAGATAATATGAAAAATATCATTGACGTTCAGCATTTAAAGTATAAATATGATAATCATGTAGAGGACTATATTCTTAAAGATGTGACGTTTCACGTGAAACAAGGAGAGTGGTTGTCTATTGTAGGTCATAATGGCAGTGGCAAATCTACGACAATTCGTTTAATAGACGGTCTGTTAGAAGCAGAAAGTGGCGAGATTATCATTGATGGAGATGAATTAACTCTTGAAAATGTATGGGAAAAGCGCCGGCATATTGGGATGGTTTTTCAAAATCCAGACAATCAATTTGTGGGAGCAACCGTTGAGGATGATGTCGCTTTTGGTTTGGAAAACCAAGGGATGGATTACCAAACGATGTTTGACAGAGTTCAAGAAGCGTTAGATATTGTTGGGATGCAAGACTTTAAAGAACGTGAACCTGCAAGACTTTCTGGTGGGCAAAAGCAGCGTGTGGCTATTGCTGGTGTGGTTGCTTTGCGTCCTGATATCGTTATTTTAGATGAAGCAACTAGTATGTTGGATCCAGAAGGGCGTTTAGAGTTAATTCAGACAGTTAAAAAGATTAAAGATCAACATGGTATGACTGTTATTTCTATCACACATGATTTGGATGAAGTAGCTCTTAGTGATCGAGTTTTGGTGATGAAAGAAGGACAGGTAGAATCGACTAGTACACCAAGTGAGCTTTTCTCACGAGCGGATTTAGAGGATTTAGGTTTAGATGAACCTTTTACAAATCAAGTAAAAGCAACTTTGCTGAATTCAGGCTTTCAATTGCCAAAGCGCTATTTAACAGAAAAAGAATTGCAGGATTATTTATGGGAATTACTTTAGAAAATGTTAGTTATACTTATCAAGCAGGCACTCCCTTTGAGAGTCCTGCACTTTTTGAAGTCAATTTAGAAATAAAAAATGGATCATATATTGCTTTGGTTGGTCATACAGGTAGTGGAAAATCAACTATTTTACAATTACTGAATGGACTTTTAGTGCCAACTGAAGGAAGTGTTGTGATTAATGATGTCAAAATTACTTCGACATCTATAAACAAGGATATTAAACAAGTACGTAGAAAAGTGGGATTGGTTTTTCAATTTGCTGAAAGTCAGATTTTTGATGAGACAGTTTTAAAAGATGTTGCTTTTGGTCCACAAAATTTTGGAGTATCAAAAGAAGATGCTGAACGTTTAGCACGTGAAAAATTAACTCTTGTCGGAATTTCAGAAGAATTATTCGAACGTAGCCCATTTGAATTATCTGGAGGACAAATGCGTCGAGTAGCCATAGCTGGTATTTTAGCGATGGAGCCAGAAATTCTTGTCTTGGATGAGCCAACAGCCGGTTTAGATCCCGCTGGACGAAAAGAATTGATGAGCTTATTTAAGCGATTACATGAAGCAGGAATGACCATTGTTTTGGTAACACATTTGATGGATGATGTTGCTAATTTTGCGGATACTGTCTATGTGATGGAAAAAGGAAGACTAGTCAAAAGCGGAGAGCCTCGGCAAGTTTTCCAAGATGTAGCATTTATGGAAAGTATTCAACTAGGAGTTCCCAAAATTACAAAATTTGCACAAGAATTAAAAAATAGAGGGCTAACTTTTCCATATTTACCTATCACTATAGAAGAATTTAAGGAGGTATTCCATGGATAGTATGATTTTGGGGCGATATGTTTCTGGAAATTCAATCATTCATCGACTAGATCCTCGCAGCAAACTTTTGTCAATGTTTTTCTTTATTTTAATTATCTTTTTAGCAAATAATATTGTAACCAATGGACTATTGTTCATCTTTGCAATATTACTAGTTGGGCTTTCAAAGATTCCTTTAGTTTTTTTCCTTAAAGGATTAAGATCTATGGTCTTTTTGATTGCTTTTACTACTTTATTCCAACTATTTTTTACATCTGGTGGCTCGTTGTTATTTCAATTTGGCTTTATAAGAATCACAGAGGTAGGTTTAGCTCAGTCAGGCATCATTTTTAGTCGCTTTCTTTTAATTATTATTTTTTCTACTCTCCTGACTTTAACAACCATGCCACTTAGTTTGGCAGACGCAGTTGAATCATTATTGCGGCCTTTAGCAGTATTAAAGGTACCCGTTCATGAAATAGGGTTGATGTTGTCAATGAGTTTACGCTTCGTCCCTACTTTGATGGATGACACAACACGGATTATGAATGCTCAAAGGGCGCGTGGGGTTGATTTTGGTGAAGGAAGTGTTGTTCAAAAGGTAAAATCAATTATTCCTATTTTGATTCCGTTATTTGCTTCTAGCTTTAAACGTGCAGATGCTTTGGCAACTGCTATGGAAGCGAGAGGTTATCAAGGTGGTGTAGGAAGAAGCCGTTACCGTCAGTTGAGGTGGAAAAAAGAAGACACACTTTCTATTTTTACTATGTTTGTCTTAGGTTTGATGTTATTTTTCTTAAAAAGTTAAAAAACTTATATTATTGTTAGCAAAAAAACGCCTTTTAAAGCGTTTTTTGCGTATAAAATCAATATTTCTGTAATCTTTGTAATACAATTATAAGATTAGAGTAATATTTTATGTGTAATATAGTATTATACGAAAAAAGGAGAAATTGATATATACATGAAATCAATGAAATTAACGTTATCAGGACTTCTTACTGCAGTTGCTTTTTTTGCAACAGGAACTATTGCAAGTGCTGAATCTTATACTGTTAAATCAGGCGATACTTTATCAGAAATTGCTAAAGAAAAAAATACATCAGTTGAAAAGTTAGTTGAGCTCAATAAAATTAAAAATCCGGACTTGATTAAAGTTGGACAAATTTTAGAGCTTGATGAAGAGAATCTTTCAGCAGGTTCGACAGAGACTGCAACAGAAGAAGCTGTAACTTATGAAGATGTGACGTATAATGCACCTGCTGCTTCAACTACTTATTCGCAACCAGCTACAGCAAATCATTCTTCAAATGCTGTTCTTTCTAATGGTAATACAGCAGGAGCGACAGGTGCTTATGCAGCTGCTCGTATGGCAGAATTAACAGGTGTTCCAGCGTCAACTTGGGAACAGATTATTGCTCGTGAGTCAAACGGACAAGTGAATGCTTATAACCCATCAGGAGCTAGTGGTCTTTTTCAAACAATGCCAGGTTGGGGTTCAACAGCTACAGTAGATGATCAAATTCAGGCTGCTTATCGTGCATATAGTGCACAAGGGTTATCAGCTTGGAATTACTAAGTGGAATAACAAGAACGGATTAATTAAAAGATGAATAAATCAAGTAAAGATTTATTCATCTTTTTTGTATATCGTAAATATAGTTTACAACTTATGTAAAGTATTATTTATCAATGCTGTTAAAAGATTTTGTGGTGAATTTGAGATAAAATCTGCTCCATTGTTAATTAATTCATCTCGATATCCAAATCCCCACAAAACTCCTAGAGTGTTCATTCCAACGGATTTTCCACCTATCATATCAAATTTGGTATCTCCGACGATAACAGATTGGTTAAGGTTGGCATGAGAATAGTTTAAAGCGCGTGTTAAAACATCGGCTTTATGGTAAGAATTCGGAAGTGAGCCAAAGATGCCATTGAAATGCTTATCAATTTTTAGGTATTGTGCCATTTTATTAGCCATCACTTCATTTTTACTAGTGGTGATATAGATATGGTAATCTGAATTTTCTAATTCTAATAAAAGTTCCTTTACACCATGGTAAAGCTGAGTTTCAAACACACCTTTATTTTTATAATATTCTCTAAATAAAGCAATAGCATGATTGATATCAGCTTCTGGAACAACAGAAGCAAAGCTTACTTCTAAAGGTGGTCCAATGAAGGTATCTAACTCTTTGCTATCAGGGGTTTTGATATTTAACGAGGTGAATGCATAGTGGAAAGCATTTTTGATTCCTGCTGAACTATCAACAAGTGTTCCATCTAAATCGAAAAAAATATACTTAAAATTTTGCATAGTCTGTATTTTTATAAGGGAGACAGTCTGGAAGACTGTTGAGGTTGCGAATGAAGAAAAAGAAGGTTTTGTTAAAAGTACTCTTCTCAGCTTGAAAAGTGAACAGTGTTAAGATTTGTCTTGCAAATCTTATCAGCTTCAAAGCGCTACTTTGAGCAACAGTTATTGCAGCGTTGGTGTCTTATACGGTGTACTTTGAAGCTGGAGGTTGTTATCCCAGCTTTTTTGTATAAAAAGAGGTCAATCTCCAAAAATTTCTTTAGACAGTTTACGACCAGTAGGTGTAGTTGCTAAACCACCTTCAGCAGTTTCGCGAAAAGCAGTTGGCATGCTAACCCCGACTTGATACATAGCATCAATCACTTCATCAACGGGAATTTTAGATTCAATTCCTGCTAAAGCCATGTCGGCTGCAATGAAAGCATAACTAGCTCCCATAGCGTTTCGCTTGACACAGGGAACCTCTACCAAACCTGCAACGGGATCACAGATTAATCCAAGCATATTTTTAATGACAAAACAAATTGCTTGACTGGCTTGAAATGGTGTGCCCCCAGCTGCTAGAACAAGTGCTGCTGCACTCATGGCTGCTGCTGACCCGACTTCAGCTTGACAGCCTCCTTCGGCTCCTGAAATGGATGCATTATTAGCGATAACTAGACCAAAAGCTCCAGCAGTTAATAGAAAGTCTAGTTGTTGTGTTTCAGTAAGTTCTAATTTTTCAATAGCTGATGTGAGAACGGCAGGTAAACAACCAGCACTTCCAGCTGTTGGTGTTGCACAAACTAGCCCCATTTTAGCATTATATTCATTGACAGCAATAGCATTTTTTGCTGCCGTTAAGACAGTGTAATCTGAAAGTGCTTTTCCTGATTGAATATATTTGTGAAGTTTGGTTGCATCACCACCTGTTAAACCACTCCGAGATTTACTTTCATCTAATCCCATAATGACAGAGGCTTTCATAACTTCTAGATTTCTGGTCATCAACCGTAAAACTTCATCTCGTTCACGCCCTGTCAGTTCGTATTCAGTAGCAATCATAAGTTCGGCAACGCTGCCTTGAAAGTCTAAATCAGCTTGTTCTACTAATTCTTTGATTGAATAAAACATAAGTTCTCCTATTTGAAGAAATTGACATTGTGGAGATGAGGAATTTTGCGAATTTCTTCTATTGCTTCCTCGCAACTGCGACTGTCAACTTCGATAATCATAATTGCTTTTTCACCAGCTTTTTCTCTTGTGACATTCATTTGTGCAATATTGATGTTGTAACGAGAAAGTGCTTCAGTAACATGAGCAATCATTCCAGGTATATCTTGATGAACGATAATGATGGTCGGAGTGTTCATACTGAGCGAAACAGAGAAACCATTTAATTCAGTCACTTGGATATTTCCACCACCAATAGAAATACCAGTAACGCTAATCGTTTTCCGATCATTTTTAACGGTTATTTTAGTTGTATTTGGATGTGGAGCATTGCTATCTTTTTGAATCGTCCAGACAATTTTAATACCTCTTTTATGAGCAATCTCAAGGCTGTTTGGAATTTCAGGATTATCTGTGTCCATCCCAAGAATCCCAGCCACCAGAGCTAGGTCTGTACCATGTCCCCGATAAGTTTTTGCAAAAGAATTAAATAGTTGAAATTCAACTTCTGTTGGCTCGTCATCAAAAATTGATGAAACAATTTTTCCAATACGAACAGCACCTGCTGTATGACTGCTAGACGGACCAATCATAACAGGTCCAATAATATCAAAAACAGATTGAAATTTTAGTGAGTTCATCGTAACTCCTTATAAGTTCATTGTCTTCATTATATCAAAGTTCAGTATATTTTTCTGCCTTTTTAATTGATAAAATGGATGTGACCCAACTTCTAGACTTGCTTCAATGTAACTTTTCTTATAGTAACCTTAAAGCAAAGAAATATAGGGTGGATTTTAGTCTTTCTTCAATTTGTTTGTAATATTTTTAATGAAAGGAAAAACCAAGAGTAATAATTAAGGTATATGATAGTTCTATCATAGAAAAGGAGAATTTAAATGATGTTGAATTTAAATAGCACAAATAAAAAAACAAAAGTAGGTTTAATGAGTTTAACAGCAACAGCGCTGTTCTTTCTTCCTACATTTGCAAATGCAGATAGCTATACAGTAAAATCTGGAGATACTCTTTCAGCTATCGCTGCATCACATAATACAACAGTTGATCACATTGCTCAGAAAAATAAGATTAGCAATATTCATCTGATTAGTGTTGGGCAAGTATTGGAGTTAGATGATACCACTACAACTACTACGGCATCAAGCAATTCTACAACTACTACATCTGGTCTGAGTGCTGAAGATGCAGCAGCAAAAGAATGGATTGCACAAAAAGAATCAAGTGGTAGTTACACAGCACAAAATGGACAATATTATGGTCGTTACCAATTGAGTTTATCTTACTTAAATGGTGACTTATCAGCAGAAAATCAAGAAAAAGTAGCAGACGCTTATGTAGCAGGTCGTTATGGTTCTTGGTCAGCTGCTAAGGCTTTCTGGCTAGCAAATGGTTGGTATTGATGAATACGAGAAATAATTGAGGTTGGGACAAAATGTTCCAGCCTGTTTTTTACGATAGAAGTTGCAAAGTCATTCACTAGATTCCAAGAAACTATTTTGATGGAGTATCCATTGTTCAATCACTGTCTCAATAGTTGTTATCTACCACATTTTTAGTTTACAGCGGTGTAAAGGTAGAACTATTTGGCTGTTGAAATTTGTTCTTAAACTTATTTCATGTTATAATAAACCTTGCTCTAAGCGACCTTCAATCGTTGAAAGCACAGCACGACCTTCAATCGTGAAATAACGAAAAGATGGGAGAATACAATGAGTGATAACTCTAAAATTCGTGTCGTTGTTGGTATGAGCGGAGGTGTTGATTCATCAGTAACTGCTTTGCTCTTGAAAGAGCAAGGTTATGATGTGATTGGCATCTTCATGAAAAACTGGGACGATACAAATGAATTTGGTGTCTGCACAGCCACAGAAGACTACAAGGATGTAGCAGCTGTTGCAGATCAGATTGGTATTCCTTACTACTCTGTCAACTTTGAAAAGGAGTACTGGGATCGCGTTTTTGAATATTTCTTGGCGGAATACCGAGCTGGTAGGACTCCGAATCCAGATGTCATATGTAACAAGGAAATCAAGTTTAAAGCCTTCCTTGACTATGCTTTGACACTGGGAGCAGATTATGTTGCAACTGGTCATTATGCTCAGGTGAAGAGAGATGAAGATGGCCTAGTCCACATGCTGAGAGGTAAGGACAATAATAAGGATCAGACTTACTTCCTAAGTCAACTGTCTCAGGAACAACTTCGGAAGACCATGTTTCCTCTGGGGCATCTAGAAAAGCCAGAAGTTCGAGCAATTGCTGAAAAAGCTGGTTTGGCTACAGCTAAGAAAAAAGACTCGACGGGTATTTGCTTCATCGGCGAAAAGAATTTTAAAGAATTTCTGAGCCAATACTTACCTGCCCAACCTGGTCGCATGATGACCTTTGAAGGTCGAGATATGGGCCAGCATGCTGGGTTGATGTATTATACTATTGGCCAGCGAGGTGGTCTTGGAATTGGTGGTCAGCATGGTGGTGATAATGAACCTTGGTTCGTTGTTGGAAAAGATCTCAGTCAAAATATTCTTTATGTTGGTCAGGGCTTTTATCATGACAACTTAATGTCAACCAGCCTTGACGCTAGTCAGGTTCATTTCACAAAAGAAATGCCAGAAGAATTTACTATGGAATGTACTGCTAAGTTTCGCTATCGTCAGCCAGATTCTAAGGTGACAGTTACTGTAAAGGGTGACAAGGCAACTGTCAACTTTGCAGAACCTCAACGTGCTATTACACCTGGACAAGCTGTTGTTTTTTATGATGGAGAAGAATGTTTGGGTGGTGGTTTGATTGATAATGCCTATAAAAATGGAAAGCTTCAACAGTATATTTAGATTGACATATTTTAGCAATCTGCTAAAATAGATGTAGCAATAACTATGATGGTCAAAGCTCATGGATGTTGCAGGCTTTTTGTCCTGCACTTCTAGAGGTTTGACTTTTTTGGTGAAAAAATAAGGAAAGAAAAGATGACATACAATTTTACTGAAAGTTATGATATTGTCGTAATTGGAGCAGGGCATGCAGGTGTTGAGGCTTCACTAGCAGCCAGCCGGATGGGCTGTAAAGTTTTACTTGCGACAATCAATATTGAAATGTTAGCCTTTATGCCTTGTAATCCTTCTATTGGAGGTTCTGCTAAGGGAATTGTTGTACGGGAAGTGGATGCTCTAGGCGGAGAGATGGCTAAGAATATAGATAAAACTTATATTCAGATGAAGATGCTTAATACTGGGAAAGGACCTGCTGTTCGTGCTCTTCGTGCGCAAGCAGATAAAGAACTCTATTCCAGAGAAATGCGTAAGACGGTTCAACACCAAGAAAATCTGACTTTGCGTCAAACTGTTATAGATGAGATTCTAGTTGAGAATGGGAAAGTTATTGGTGTGAAAACAGCTACGCATCAAGAGTTTGCTGCAAAGGCAGTTGTTGTAACGACCGGTACAGCCCTGCGTGGAGAAATTATTATTGGGGATTTGAAGTATTCTTCTGGTCCTAATCATAGTTTAGCTGCAATTAACTTAGCAGATAATTTACGTGACTTAGGGTTTGAAATTGGACGTTTTAAAACAGGAACGCCACCACGTGTAAAGGCGGCGTCAATTGATTATGATAAAACAGAAATTCAGCCAGGAGATGAGAGGGCAAACCATTTCTCTTACACTTCTAGAGATGAAGATTATATTAAGGATCAGATTCCTTGTTGGTTGACTTATACTAATGCAGGGAGTCATGAAATTATTCAAAACAATCTTTATCGTGCACCAATGTTTTCAGGAATGGTGAAGGGTGTTGGTCCACGTTACTGCCCGTCAATTGAGGACAAAATTGTTCGTTTTGCAGATAAAGAACGCCACCAACTTTTTTTGGAACCAGAAGGACGAGATACAGAAGAGGTTTATATTCAGGGGCTTTCAACGAGT
The DNA here is from genome assembly GCF_000524255.1 of Streptococcus sp. AS20. Taxonomy (NCBI): domain Bacteria; kingdom Bacillati; phylum Bacillota; class Bacilli; order Lactobacillales; family Streptococcaceae; genus Streptococcus; species Streptococcus sp. AS20. Next base: position 45,715 of record NZ_JANS01000012.1, read on the forward strand.
TTGCCAGAAGATGTTCAAAAAGACTTAGTGCATTCTATTAAGGGACTTGAAAATGCTGAATTGATGCGAACTGGCTATGCGATTGAATATGATATGATTATGCCACATCAGCTTCGTGCTACTCTAGAAACTAAGAAAATCTCAGGTTTGTTTACAGCTGGGCAAACGAATGGGACGTCTGGTTATGAAGAAGCAGCGGGACAAGGCATTGTTGCAGGAATCAATGCAGCTCTAAAAGTTCAAGGAAAACCGGAACTGATTTTGAAACGCAGTGATGGTTATATTGGGGTCATGATTGATGACTTGGTCACTAAGGGAACGGTAGAGCCGTATCGTCTTTTGACTAGTCGAGCCGAATATCGTCTCATTTTACGTCATGACAATGCGGATATGCGATTGACTGAAATTGGACGTAAAGTAGGATTGGTTGATGATGAGCGCTGGCTGCGTTTTGAAATTAAGAAACATCAATATGAAACTGAAATGAAGCGTTTGAATTCTATTAAATTAAAGCCAATTAAAGAAACGAATGAAATGGTTGAAAAATTAGGCTTTAAACCATTGACAGACGCAGTTACAGCGAAAGAATTTTTGCGTCGTCCAGAAGTTTCGTATGAAGATGTTATCAATTTTATTGGTCCAGCAGCTGAAGTTTTAGATGAAAAGATTATTGAATTGATTGAAACTGAAGTTAAATATGAAGGCTATATTTCTAAAGCGCTGGATCAGGTTGAGAAGATGAAGCGCATGGAAGAAAAACGTATTCCGGCAACTATAGATTGGGATGATATTGATTCCATTGCGACAGAAGCTCGTCAGAAGTTTAAGAAAATTAATCCAGAAACTATTGGTCAGGCTAGTCGGATTTCTGGTGTCAATCCTGCAGATATTTCTATTTTGATGGTTTATTTGGAAGGTAAATCACGAAGTATTTCGAAAAACCAGGAAAAAACAAAAAAATAATGATGAAGATACTTGTTCAATAGTATGAGCAAGTATCTTTTTCGTGAAAAATGTTTGACAAGTTTGTAAACTATTGAGTTAGTAAAGTTGAGAAAACAGTGACAGAACTTGTTTTTCCTTGTAAAGTAGACCAAGTAGTAATAGAAAGATTGATGTCTAACAAGATATTTGGCTTGCTTTATACAGGGAAAGCTCGCTTTTTTAGAGCTTTTATGGTAAAATGGCGGTTAAGAGGTTTATGATGGAAAAATTTCGTTTTACTCCAATCCATTTTGTAATCATGGGTGTTATTTCCTTTGGAATTTTAGCTATTTTATTAAGAGTTCTTGGTAGCGGCATTTTGATGTTAGTTGTGCTTTTTTTGGTGCTGGCTATTTTGATTTTTCTATTGATTTTCCAACAAAAAAGTTATGAACTTAATGAAGTAGAACAAATCCAGTATGTAAACAATCAAGCAGAAAACAGTTTGGCGTCATTACTTGAAAGGATGCCAGTTGGTGTTGTGAAAGTAGACCAAGCATCTGGAAATGTTGAATGGTTTAATCCCTATGCAGAGTTGGTTCTCACCAATGAAGATGGTGAGTTTGATATGGATTTACTGCAAAAAATCACTAAAATACCATTTGAAAATACAGGATCGTATGCAACGATTGGTGATACCAAATATTCAGTGTATCTGGATCAGGCTTCAAGTGTGTTTTACTTTTTTGATGCGTCTAGCGAATATGAAGCAACTACAGAACTCGTGACGACAAGACCAGTTATCGGCATTGTTTCAGTTGATAATTATGATGATCTGGAGGATGTTGTTTCAGATTCAGATATTAGTCATATTAATAGTTTCATCGCAAAGTTTGTTGCTGAATTTGCCGAAAAATACGCCATGTTTTCTCGTCGTGTGGGGATGGATCGTTTTTATATTTTTACAGATTACACAGTTTTGGATCAGTTAATGCAAGATAAGTTCACAGTGATTGATCAGTTTAGGGAAGAGGCGAAAAAGCGGGAAATTCCTCTTACTTTGAGTATGGGATTTTCGTATGGAGATAGCAATCATGAACAGATTGGTAAAGTAGCTCTGTTAAACTTGAACCTTGCTGAAGTTCGTGGTGGTGATCAGGCTGTTGTAAAAGAAAATGATGAGTCAAAGAATCCAGTTTATTTTGGTGGTGGATCAGCTGCATCTGTGAAACGGACGCGTACTCGCACGCGCGCTATGATGACTGCTATTTCAGATAAGATTAAAAGTGTGGACCAAGTTTTTGTGGTTGGGCATAGAAACTTGGATATGGATGCACTGGGCTCTGCTGTTGGAATGCAAGTATTTGCTAGCAATATTATTGATCAGACCTATGCTGTCTATGATCCTCATCAAATGGCTGCTGATATTGAGCGAGCAGTTCATAGATTGCAAGATGAAGGAGAGACCAATCTTCTTTCGGTCGCTGATGCGATGACAATGGTAACGAATCGCTCTTTACTAATCATGGTGGATCATTCAAAAACAGCTCTGACCCTATCAAAGGAATTTTATGATTTATTTCATCAAATTATCGTCATTGACCACCATAGAAGAGACCAGGATTTTCCAGAAAATGCCATTATTAGCTACATTGAAAGTGGAGCAAGCAGTGCTTGTGAATTAGTGACAGAATTGATTCAATTCCAAAATTCTAAGCATCGACGTTTGAGTAAAATGCAAGCTAGTGTATTGATGGCTGGAATTATGCTGGATACGAAGAAATTTTCTTCGCGTGTCACTAGTCGAACATTTGATGTAGCAAGTTATTTGCGCACGCGTGGAAGTGACAGTGTAGCTATTCAGGATATTTCTGCCACAGACTTTGATGAGTACCGTGAGGTGAATGAGCTAATTTTAAATGGTAAGAAAATCTTGCCAAATGTACTTGTAGCCACTGGAGCAGAAGAAAAATGCTATGATACAGTTGTTATTAGTAAAGCTGCAGATGCTATGCTAGCTATGTCGGGAATTGAAGCGAGTTTTGTTGTCAGCAAAAATAAACAAAATAGTATATCGATATCTGCTCGTAGTCGTAGTAAAATCAATGTACAGCGGATTATGGAAGAGCTTGGCGGAGGCGGTCATTTTAATTTGGCAGCAGCGCAAATTTCTGACCAGACAATCGCACAAATCATCCAACGGTTGAACGAAATTATTGTTCATGAAGTACTAAAAGATAAGGAGTTAAAGAAATGAAAGTAATTTTTTTAGCAGATGTTAAAGGAAAAGGGAAAAAAGGCGAGATTAAAGAGGTGCCAACTGGTTATGCACAGAACTTTTTGATTAAAAAAAATCTTGCAAAGGAAGCAACTGCTGCAGCTATTGGTGAACTTCGTGGTAAACAAAAATCAGAAGAAAAAGCGCATGCAGAAATGTTAGCTGAAGCACAAGCCATTAAGGAAAAGCTGGAAGAAGAAAATACAATTGTTGAATTTACTGAAAAAGTAGGACCAGATGGACGTACTTTTGGTTCTATTACCAATAAAAAAATTGCTGAAGAATTGCAAAAGCAATTTGGAATTAGGATTGATAAACGATTGATTCAAGTCAAGAATCCTATTCGTTCTGTTGGCTTGATTGATGTGCCAGTGAAAATTTATCAAGATGTGACTAGCGTTATCAATTTACGTGTAAAAGAAGGTTAATAAAGAAGATTATTTTTTGAGAGAGGAGGTCTTATGGCAGATATTGATGAATTGCGAGTACAGCCGCAAGACATTTTGGCAGAACAATCTGTTTTAGGTGCGATTTTTATTGATGAGAGTAAGCTAGTTTTTGTTCGTGAATATATCGAGCCAAACGACTTCTTTAAATATGCCAATCGCTTAATTTTTAAAGCGATGATTGATTTGGCAGATCGAGGTGATGCCATTGATGCAACGACTGTTCGTAATATTTTAGACAGTCAGGGTGATTTGCAAAACATTGGTGGTTTGTCTTACTTGGTTGAAGTTGTAAATTCAGTGCCGACTTCTGCCAATGCTGAATATTATGCTAAAATTGTAGCAGAGAAGGCTGTTCTGCGGCGGTTAATTTCACGTTTGACAGACTCTATCAACCTAGCTTATGATGGTGCTAGTCCTGCAGATGAAATCATTGCTGGAGCGGAAAAAGCGTTAATTGATGTTAGTGAAAATGCTAGTCGAAGTGGTTTTAAAAATATCAAAGAGATTTTGAATCTTAATTTCGGTAGTTTGGAAACACGCTCCCAACAAACTTCTGATATTACAGGGATTGCGACAGGTTATCAAGATTTAGATCATATGACGACTGGTCTCCATGAAGAAGAGCTCATCATTGTGGCAGCTCGTCCTGCTGTTGGTAAGACTGCTTTTGCCCTCAATATTGCACAAAATATTGGAACCAAGCTAGATAAAACAGTTGCTATTTTTTCTCTGGAAATGGGTGCCGAGAGCTTAGTAGACCGGATGTTGGCGGCTGAGGGTTTGATTGAATCGCATTCAATCCGAACGGGACAATTGACAGATGAAGAATGGAGCAAGTATGCGATTGCACAAGGAAATTTAGCAGAAGCTAGCATTTACATTGACGATACACCAGGAATTCGGATTACAGAGATTCGTTCACGTGCTCGAAAATTAGCGCAAGAAACAGGAAATCTTGGCTTGATTTTAATTGATTACTTGCAATTAATTACAGGGACTGGTCGAGAAAATCGTCAACAGGAAGTTTCTGAAATTTCTCGTCAATTAAAGATTTTAGCAAAAGAGTTGAAAGTGCCTGTTATTGCGCTGAGCCAGCTTTCGCGTAGTGTGGAGCAACGTCAGGATAAGAGACCAGTTTTGTCAGATATTCGTGAGTCTGGTTCAATTGAGCAGGATGCAGATATTGTAGCTTTTCTTTACCGCGATGACTATTATGAACGGGGCGGTGAAGAAACTGAAGGGATTCCAAACAACAAAGTCGAAGTGATTATCGAAAAGAACCGTAGCGGTGCACGTGGTACGGTGGAATTGATTTTTCAAAAAGAATACAATAAGTTTTCAAGTATTTCTAAGAGAGAGGAATAGATAATGAGTGATGCATTTACAGATGTTGCAAAAATGAGAAAAATTAAAGAAGAAATCAAGGCTCATGAAGGAAAAATGGTGGAAATGACTCTTGAAAACGGTCGTAAACGTCAAAAAAATAAGCAAGGTCGTTTAATTGAAGTCTATCCTTCTTTGTTTATTGTTGAATATACCAACAATAGTAGTAATCCAGGTGAGATTGAAAATACTTACGTCGAATCCTATACTTATTCGGATATTTTAACAGAGAAAAACTTGATTCGGTATTTAGATTAAGATAAATTTATTTTAATGTAATGCGGGGCTGGAGTAAGAAATGATTAAAAATCTAATTTTTGATTTTGGCAATGTTTTAATTGAATGGAACCCTGCTAAGATTTTAGCTGCTTTCGTAGATGATGAAGAAGATCGTAAGCGTGTCAAAACGGCTGTTTTTGACTCGGGAATTTGGGCTCAGACGGATATTGGAGAATTAAGCTTGAAACAAGCCATTCGGAAAGCTCAAAAATTGCTAGACGGTTCGTATGCTCCTACTGTTGAAGCTGTTTTTACTCGTTGGTATGAGGTAATAGATAGCTATTATCAGCTACAAGAGAAAATTTTTGAATGGGTTCAGATGGGGTATAGTATTTATATTTTATCTACTACCAGTGAGATCTTTTATATGGTTGAAAATGCCGGTTTATTACCAATGACAAAAGTATTGACGGGGAAAATCCTTTCTTACGAAGTAGGATGTGCAAAACCAGATAAAAGTATCTATCAAAAATTACTGACCAAGTATACATTGCAAGCTAGCCAATGTGTGTTTATAGATGATCTACAGGTTAATCTAGATACTGCTAAAAGTTTGGGGTTTGAAACTATTTTAGCAACATCTGAACAGCAAAATATAATTGCGATAGAGGAATTATTGACAAAGAAAGGTTCTTTCCATAGAAAGAAATAATCTGATAAAATCCATCTTTACAGATAGGATTTTTTTTGATATAATGGCTTTTGTGTGAAATAGCAGCAGGAGAGCATGAAGCTCGTCAACAGAACATTAGCTATAAAAAGTAACCTTGGCTGTTTAGGCGAAAATGTTCTGCACGAATCAGGGCTTTCTAAGTGACTATTTCCTCAAATTATTATTTTTACAGGAGGACATATTTATGTCACGTTATACAGGACCTTCTTGGAAACAAGCTCGTCGTTTGGGTCTTTCTCTTACTGGTACAGGTAAAGAATTGGCACGTCGTAACTACGTACCAGGACAACACGGACCAAACAACCGTTCTAAATTGTCAGAATACGGTTTGCAATTGGCTGAAAAACAAAAACTTCGTTTCACTTACGGTGTAGGTGAAAAACAATTCCGTAACTTGTTCGTACAAGCTACTAAAATCAAAGAAGGAATCCTTGGTTTCAACTTCATGCTTCTTCTTGAGCGTCGTTTGGACAACGTTGTTTACCGTCTTGGTCTTGCGACTACTCGTCGTCAAGCTCGTCAATTCGTAAACCACGGTCACATCCTTGTTGACGGCAAACGTGTTGATATCCCATCATACCGCGTAACTCCAGGTCAAGTGATCTCAGTTCGTGAAAAATCATTGAAAGTTCCAGCTATCCTTGAAGCAGTTGAAGCAACTCTTGGACGTCCAGCATTCGTATCATTCGACGCTGAAAAATTGGAAGGTTCATTGACTCGCTTGCCAGAACGCGATGAAATCAATCCAGAAATCAACGAAGCGCTTGTCGTTGAATACTACAACAAACAACTTTAAGCTAAGACTTATCCGAAGTTGGGAATCTTCCCAGCTTCTTTTTTATGACTCATTGAAAAGATCAAAAAAAGAGAAAACGAATTTTGAACTGCACCCCAAAAGTTAGACAGAAAAAGGGGGTCAGTACAGTTGTTTTCTCTTTTCTAGTTTTAAAAGTGATGAGCATTTTTGTCTTGAAGTTTTTCACATTTTAACACTAAATGGCTTTATTCGTTAATATTTGAATAATCTTGGTAGTAGCAAAATAGAATTATCTTCTAATCCAACATTTTTAAAAGAAAATCTGCCATTTGTTCAGGGCTCTCTTTTTTCCCTCTAGCAATCCACATTTGACAAACCCCAAAAAAGGCGTTTGTCAGGTAAACATAGCTATATTCTTTCTCCACTTGGCTTAGTAGTTTACTACTAAAGCGCTCTTGTAGGTCTTCAGCCAGCATAATTTGAAATTTATGACGTAAAAATGTTTGGATTTCTTTTGTTCCGTTTTCTGTTAACAAAGCAGAAAGGAGGGATTCGCGTGTAAGGAAATCAAAAACTTCTATAATCGCGCTACGCTTGTCTTGAGCATACTTCTCAAAAATGTATTCTAACTTATGGAAAAGTTTCTGTTGATAATGCTCAATCATATCATATTTATCTTTATAGTGTGTATAAAAACTGCTGCGACTGATACCGGCCGTTTTTGTCAACTTGACAGTGCTAATCTGATCGAATGATTCGTGTTTAAGCAGATCGACCATTGCATTTTCAATAATCATTTTCGTTTTTTGACGTTTGTTACTTTCTACCATATGCCTTTCCTCTTTTGAACAATTTTATACAACATGTATAAAAATGAATTTTTTCTCTTGTGAAAAATTTCAGAAACTGTATAATCTATTATATCAAATATTTAGACAATGTGTATAAAAATATTTCAAAAATTAAAATTTTTATACAGAGTGTCTAAGATAGAGGAGAAAAAATGTTCAACGAATGGAAAGCAATTTTTAAAAAACCACTCTTCATTATTGTCATGATTGGTGTTTCCTTGATTCCGGCTCTTTATAATGTTATTTTTTTGAGCTCAATGTGGAATCCTTATGGAAAAGTATCGGAATTGCCAGTAGCAGTGGTGAATAAGGATCAACATGCAAGATTTAACAGTAACACGTTGTCTGTTGGGGATGATATGGTGAAAAGCCTTAAAAAGAATGATGCTTTAGATTTTCATTTTGTATCTGAAGCAAAGGCAAAGAAAGGTTTGGAGAAGGGTGATTATTATATGATTATCACGCTTCCAAGTGATTTATCCCAAAAGGCAGCTAGTATTCTGGATAATAAGCCACAAAAAATGCAGATTGATTATCAAACGTCTAGTGGACATAGCTTTATTGCTAGTAAGATGAGTGATTCGGCTATGACGCGACTTCAACAAACTGTCGCAAACAATGTGACCAATACGTATATGACTTCTCTTTTTAAGAGTATGAATAAATTGAGAAAAGGTATGACAACAGCTGCTTCTGGTAGTGGTCAACTCGCTTCTGGTGGTCAACAATTGAAAGAGGGTAGTCAAACCTTGACAGATAATTTACAGACTTTATCTAGTTCTAGTATGACGTTTGCGGATGGTGCTAATACATTAACGACAGGTTTGGGAACGTATACTCTTGGTGTGCGTCAGTTGTCAGACGAGATTGGTACCTTGTCAACACGCCTTTCAGCTTATACATCAGGTGTCGGTCAATTAGCTTCTGGCTCAACAACATTATCAAAAGGGTTGACAGACTATACAAATGCTGTTGGTCAGTTAGCGGACGGTTCAGAACAATTTTCAGATGGCTTAAGCGACTATACTAATGGCGTGGCAAATCTTGCAGGTGGTGCCAATCAATTAAATGATCAATCAAAAAATTTATTGGCAGGAGTCAATCAATTAACTGCTTCTAATGAGGAAATTCAAAAATTATCAAGCGGTGCGCATCAACTAGCTACGGGTCTGAACACTTTGATGGCGACTGTTAAACAATCTGGTATGACAGCTGAGCAAGTTCAAAAACTACAAGCTTTGCAAACAGGTTTAACTGCTGTTCAAACTGCTTTGTCAACAGGTTCAGACTTGTCAGCTGCTAAAGCGAGCATGACAACTGTTTTGAATGATATGGAAACAACTGCAAATATGCTTGTCAATAGTGTTGCGACAGATAAGGCTACGATTACAAATAACGTAGCTGCTACAGCTGCTTATCAAAAATTAAGTGCTAGTGAACAAGCAGAAATCAATACCGCTATTTCACAAGCTCCAAGCCAAACTTCTACAGCCGTGACAAAGATGTTGACAACGATTCAAGCGCTCAAGGCGCAAGTGGAAAATTTGCCAGATCAATCTTCTAACCAACAAAGCATCGCTGTCATCGAACAAGCCAAAGGTGCTCTTTCAAGTCTCCAAACGAGTGCACAACAATCTCAAGAAAGCATTCTTGCGGCATTACAACAATCGACTACGGGTGCTAGTCAAGTGGCAGCAGGAGTTGACCAATTGCAAACGAGCTTGGCAACGGGTGCTGGTCGATTGGTGAAAGGTGTGACAGACTATACAAATGGAGTGGCTCAAATTATGGCAGGAGCTAACACCTTATCTAGTCATAACGAGCAACTAACATCTAGCATGGCGAAAATTAGTTCAGGTTCTAAGGTTTTAGCTAGTAAAAACAGTCAATTGACATCTGGAATGGCAAAGGTTGCTTCTGGAGCCAATCAATTAGCTGGTAATAATGGTCAAATTGACGCAGGCTTGGCAAAATTGGCAGACGGAGCCAATCAATTAGTTAGCAATTCTGCGGCACTAGTGTCAGGAGTAGGTAAGTTGTCTGATGGTGCTGGTAAAATAGCAGATGGTTCTACGAAGCTGGCGGATGGTAGTTCAATGATGACGTCTAATTTGGGAAGGCTTGTGTCGGGTGTGGACACCTTGACAGCAGGTTTGACAGATGCCAAAAATCAATTATCTATGGTGACAACCAATAAAGCCAATGCTAAAGCTCTCGCAAATCCATTGACAACGAAGAAAATAGATAAAGACCATGTTGGTAAAAATGGTATTGGTATGGCTCCATATATGATTTCTGTGGCACTTTTTGTAGCAGCGATTTCAACCAATATCATTTTTAACACGTTGCCTTCTGGTAAGAAACCTGAGACACGTATGGAATGGCTGAAAGCACGTATTCAGGTCAATGGCGTTATTTCTCTCTTGGCAGGTTTATTGGTGTATGGTGCAGTGCACATGATTGGCTTGACTGCCAATCATGAATGGGCGACGCTTGGAATCATTCTTTTAACGAGCATGTGCTTCATGGCGGTGGTGACGGCTCTGGTAACGTGGGACACTAAGCTTGGTGCTTTCACTTCCTTGATTTTGTTATTGTTGCAACTAGCCTCTAGTGCAGGGACTTACCCACTTCCATTGACGGATAAGATTTTCCAAAATATCAATCCTTGGTTGCCAATGAGTTACTCTGTTTCGGCTTTGCGTCAAACAATTTCGATAACAGGGCAAGTCGGTGGACAAGTTGCCTTCATGACAGTTGTTCTGCTGCTCTTTGTCGGTCTTGGTTTCTTGGTCTACAATCCGAATAAAAAAGAATTAGTCTAATCTAAAAGCTCTTGTATCTCGAATACAGGAGCTTCTTTTTAAATTAAACCAAAGTGAGCAAGGGCGTGTGGAATGCCATTTTCCTCATTAGAGCGCGTGATGAAAGTGGCTGCTTCCTTGACGGTTGCTTGGCTATTGCCCATTGCAATTGAATAATCCACTCTTTCAAACATTGATAGGTCATTGAGCCCGTCTCCGAATGCGTAAGTCGGTGCTTCGTCTGCCAGCAAGGTCAGCAGGTGCTGAATCCCAGAGCCTTTGTTACAACCGTGCGGCGTGATGTCTATCGAGTAGGGGCTGTTACGGAAAAAGTGCAGTTCAGGGATTTTTGTCTGATACTGGGTGTCTTTTTCGGGCTCCTCACTAAAAATGAGCAACATCTGACAAGGCTGATTTTGATAAATGGTCGGACCGACTTGGGGCAGGTCTTGATGAAAATAGCGGAAATTCCGCTGAACGGTCAGACTGAGCGCCGTCACACGCATTTCTCCTTGCGAATAAAAACCGAGGTCATGCTCATTTTTTTTTGCCAGTTGCAGGAGCTTGAGAATGCTGTTTTGTGCAATTCGTCCTTCAAACAGGAATTGCTTTTCATGGAGGATTTCCATGCCATTTAGCAAGATAGCGGAATGAATCCCAGCGTCTTCCAGAACTGTCCCCATTTCTCCGCGACCGCGTCCCGTACAGATAATAGGCAGAAAGCCATTGGCTCGTAGTTGAGCAATGGCTGTTTTGTTGTCTGTTGGGACTTTTCCTTGGCTATCAACCAAGGTACCGTCAATATCAAAAAATACAAATCCGTTGTAAGTCATTTGCTTCTCTGTCTCCTTTAAGGTGCTGAAGTTCCACGTGAAACATGAGAGAAATGGGAAGTACGATGCTGTTTGACTTCTTCTTGTAAATCTTCTAACAATTTTGTTTCTTCGGTTAATTCCAACAGACTAAGCCCTTTCCGTATTAGTTCATCATTTGCTTGACAGATTCCAAGACGGACTTGAGCAAAGCCGAGAAAATCATAGCGCTTGAGTTGTTTGGCTAAGTCTAAGGCGATAGCGGAGATGTGTTCGCAGTCATCTAATAATTGATTACAGAGATAGATAGTAGAAAGGTTGAGCAGCAAGGAAACTTGGGCATTTTTGATGCTTTTGTAATCCTTGTATTTTTCAAGGTTAATTAAGATTTTTTCTGTAATATCCTGAAGCGTCTCAATAGGAAAAATAAAGAGAATCACATCTAGCATATTAAAGTCGTTTTTGTACCAAATATCACGCCTTTTAAGATCAGACCACATGGCTTCAGCCAATTCTCTAGAGTGGTCACTAAAACTATTTTTTCGGATTTCTATGATAATATTTAAGGTCTCTAGTATGTGCTGGATAGGAAGATCATGTTCAACTTTTTTTAAGTGTTCTTTACAAAGCTGAGCAATTTTAATCAATTCTGTACTATCTGAAGTAGATAAATGATTGGACATTTGATTGATAATCATTTGTCTTGTCTGAGGTTTGTAGTGATTGCAAATATACTCAAACTCGCCAAAGCTCATGTCAATTTGATTGAGAAGAAATTCCATAGTTTCATAGCTGGGAACGGATTGGTTGCTTTCAAACTTGGAAAGATTGGAGCGCGAAATCCAATCCCCGCAAATCTCTTGCTGGGTGATTCCCTTTGCTTTTCGAATCGTCTTGTAAACTGTGCCAATATCCCAATGCATAGGCGACTCCTTGTGTTAAATATGAAATGTGAAAATAGTGGGCATTTTGTGAATGCCTTTTCATAATATTATATCATAAGGATAAATAAAGACAAGGAGATGAAAATATATGAAAAAATTTAGATTTTTCTCAATACTATCTTTTATTACTGCAATAATTGGTACATTTCCATGGTGGCCACCATTTGGTATATAGTGCTACAATTTAAAGAAAGGGAGGAGTGAAACCAATGTACTATAAGTGTTGATGTAATTAGTATTGTTTTTTTAAAAGAATTTGTCTTTATAAAGAAAAAGGTATATACTATGAAAAAATTATATAAAATTTTCCTTACGATTGCAGCAGCTTTTATGATCGGTGCAACAGTTATACCGTCCTCAACTTCTGTTATTTATGCGAATAGTATGAAATATGAAGAAGTAGTTCCTTTCCGGGATCGAGGTGTATGTGGAGATATGAACAAGAATAGCTATACTTACAAAAGATATTGTTTGAAAGATGGGAGTGCTTCGGCTACTCTTACACCAGCGCAAAGAGATTGTTTATGGGCTTTAGGGCTTGGTGTATTTAGCTTTTCAACCACATGGTATTCTCTGCTTATGGCGTATGGACCAGTAGTATATCAATGCTTAAAAGCATAGCGAAATAGACTTATTATTTCTGTGTTAAAAAAGGAGTGAAAATAATGAAGAAAAAATATTCTTTTGACAAATACTTTTATAAGAAATATCATTTCTATTTTTATACAATTGTATTGATACTGTACTTTTTATATTTCTCACATGATGATGTGATAGGTGATATTCTATTTTTGGGAGCATATATAATTCTGCTTTTAACGACAATAATAAAAAAAATCCCAAAAGATTAAGGAGAATTTTTATGAAATGTATTCGCATGAGTCTATACTTCATTATTATTTGCACAACTCTCTTTTTCCTCTCTGCATGCACCTCTTCATCACAAGCTTCTGAAAGCTCTACAGTTTCAAGTGTTTCTCAGGTTTCAACAAGTGAAAATGAGGTAGAACACGATTTAAAATTGACAAAATTATACAAAGAAATTGTAAAGAGCTTTCAAGAGACGAATGCAGAAAATGTTTTAAACAATAAATTAACAAAGGGAAATTTGCTCTATTTTGGTCGTGAGACGTGCCCGTTTTGTAGAGAATTTCTTCCGGTCTTGAAAGAAACATCAGACTTGTATCATACGCCTTTTAAAATTTATTACTTAAATACAGAAGATTCTCATAAGAATTCTCAAATAAAGAAAGCTATGGAAAAATATAATGTGACTGGTGTACCTACGCTGATTTATTTAAAAAAAGACAATGGTTTTGAAGTCTTGAATGAAGAGCAGACGACTTTACCAGAATGGTTTAATATAATAATGAAATATTGAACTTTTTCAAAAAACACTCCTCTTTTTCAGAAAATTTCCCATTCATGTTATACTAAATGAGATGATTTTTCTGGATTTCGTTGGCTAATGAGGTGAGGCGAGACAATTTTATTTCGTCCGCGGAGCTGACAAGGCAAACTGATTGTCGTTCACTCCGTCCGCCCGGCGGACGAAGTGAACGAAAAGTAGTTGAGGTTATCCGCCGCGCTGACGGAAAAAGGAGAAGTCATTGAAACGGTCGCTTTAAGTGACAAGTAAAAAAGGAAAGAAGGAATTTATGAAGCAAGAAAAGCTCATTGGACTTAAAATTAGTAATCTCCGTCATGCGGAATTCACGCAGTTTATCACTCGTTTTTTATATGATGTGGAGAAAGAAGCGCTCGACTTTAAAAATGAGGATGTCATTACCGCTCTCGTCAAGAAGATAAAGGCAGCTTTGCCTGCTTATCAAGCCTCTCTCGGTCAGATTCGGGCGAGTGAAAAGTCAGCTTCGATTAGTGCGGCTGACGAATTGCGCGACGCTGATTTGCAAGCTCTTCGCGATGCGCTGAAACCTTATCGGGCAGCCAAGCGGGAAGAGGAAAAGGCAGCTTATGCCAGCTTGAAACGCTTGTTTGACCAATACAAAGACGCTCATCAGAAGCATTACGAGGAAGAAACTGCCCTCGTTGTCAGCTTGCTGGACAAGCTAAAGACAGCCCCATATAAGGAGCAAGTGGGGACTTTAGCGCTTGGGAAATTCGTTGAAAATCTGACCGAAAGCCACTCAGCTTTTGAACAACTCTTTGCCTCTCGTTCCCAAGAGAAATTGCAAAAAGTGAGCTATGATGTCAAGCGATTGCGCAAAGAAGTGGCGACGCCTTACCAACAGTTGGCGGACTATGTGGTGATTTTGCACCAAGTCAAAGACGATAGCTTTTATGCGACCTTCCTTTCCGTACTCAATAACAGCCGCAAACACTATGCGGATATCCTTGCCCGTCGCAAGGGCAAAGAGCCTAAAGCAGAAGCAGGAAAAGTAGCAGAAATCAACTAACATTTCTCCTTCATCTTACTTGAAGGTTTTCTGTCAGAGCGGTAGGATAAAGACGAAGAAGAGGAAGAGCAGAGGATTAGAAAGTGTGATGGGATGATAAGATTTCATTTTAATAACGAATTTTGGTTTCGGTGGCGGTTTTATCTGTTGAGCATGATGATATTCTTTTCCTCGGTCGATCCTTATGCGAAATGGGACGTATTCAATGTGATTTATTTTACTGTACTGGGAATATTTTTGCTCTTACAGATCTTTGTGCCAGAGTGTTCTCATAAGCGATCTTATCCAGTAGGTAGCTATCATTTTAACTGGGAATTTTATGATGATATTTCCTTGTATATGATGTTTTATTTTTTACGTACTTTCTCTTCTGGTCCAATAAGCGGTGATACCGTGTGGTACTGGATTTTGCTGATAGCAGATATTCTCGTTATTTGTACTTTTCTTATCAAAAGAGAAAAAGCAGAGAAGAGTGAAGAATAAGATGTTACAACTTCTATTTTCTATTTCATTCTACAGACATCTATTAAACACCTCCAGAAAATGGGGGTGTTTTGTTTTCTTTAAGTTTTCTTTAGCTTTCTTTTAAGGATTTGCCCGTAAACTACGTAGATAAAGAACGACAAAGGAGAGCAATCTCATGGCTAAAAAAACATTTAAAGATAAATTTCAACGGATAGAAACCAAGTATGTCATCTCAAAGGAAACGTTGGCAGATTTGCTAAAGGAGTTTGAAGCGTATATGGCAGAAGACGAGCATGCCTATTCTACGATTGGCAATCTCTACTATGACACGCCGACCTATCAGATGATTCGGGAGTCTTTGGAGAAGCCTTATTTCAAGGAAAAATTGCGCGTGCGGACTTATGACGCTAGCCCTCAGGCTGATAGCCAAGTTTTTTTGGAAATCAAGAAAAAAGTGCGTAAGGTTGTGTACAAGCGCCGGATTGCGACTGAGTTGTTGACAGCAGAGCGATACCTCGCGGGGGAATGCCAGCTTGAGGATTCGCAGATTAAGAAAGAAATCGAATGGCTCTGCAAGCGGTATGGAGGTGTGCAGCCCATGATGTATATTTACTACAACCGCTACTCTTTAAAAGGTTTGGAAGATTTAAATGTGCGGATCACCATTGATGATGATGTCGCTTATCGAACGAAAAAATTAAGTTTGTTAGCAGGAAAAGATGGCAAGAACCTGCTACCTGATAACCATGTTATCATGGAAATTAAGGTACCTGGGGCGTATCCACTCTGGCTGGCAGAAATTTTGGACTGCTACCACGTTTTTCCAAAATCTTTCTCAAAATATGGAGTCGCCTATGAGAAAACAACAGACTATAAAGGAGTAATCAGACATGTTCGATCAGTTATTTAATGACGTTTTTACAGGAACAACAATCAATCCAGCCAGTATGTTTGGTGCGATTGGTGTCGGCCTCGTGCTGGGACTGATATTAGCCAAGGTTTATCAGTACAAAACCGTTTACAGCAAGTCCTTTATGATGACTTTGGTTATGCTGCCGACTTTGATTGCAATTGTCATTTTTTTAGTAAATGGCAGCTTAGGGGCAGGAGTTGCAGTCATGGGAGCTTTCAGCTTGATTCGCTTTCGTTCAGCACCGGGTGGTGCTAAGGAATTGCTCGCAATTTTCCTTGCTATGACGATTGGGATTGCTGTCGGCATGGGCTATCTTATTTTTGCTAGCGTCTTTACAATCTTTATGTCGGTGGTTATGTTGTTGCTGGAAACGGTGAATTTTGGGCAGATGAAGCATTCTATGCGTCAAGTGACTGTTGTCATTCCAGAAAGTTTGGATTATGAAACTGTCTTTGATGACATCTTTCAAAAGGCGACCAACTATGTTGAACTGGCAAATGTCAAAACGTCTGATATGGGAAGTTTGTTCAAGATTAAGTATATTGTCCAATTAAATGGTACGATGACAGAGAAAGAATTAGTGGACGCTCTGCGGACGCGAAATGGGAATTTAGAGATTGCCATTAGCCGCTATGTCACAAAAGAAAATGAACTATAAAAGGAGGACAGCCATGAGAAAATCAACCTCAAAACGAAAACAGTTCAAACGTTTGATTCTGCTTGTCCTATTGACAGTTGCTTTGGGAGCATGTGGTGCGAAAAACGGTAGTTCAACCAGTACTAATTCCTCTAGCACCAGTAAGGTAACGACCGTTAAACTGTCCAATTATTTTACCAAGCGTGACCAAGATGCTTCTTATGATGAATCAAAAGCAACTAAGATTAGTCTGAGCGGTTCATCTGCTAAGGCTTCTAGTTCTGGTGCAGAAGTGTCGGGATCTACGGTGACAATTACTAAAGCTGGGACATATATCTTGTCTGGTTCAAGTGAAAACGTTCAAATCATTGTGAAAGTTAAGAAAAAAGATAAGGTTCAGCTAGTTCTGAATAGTGTCAGGATGACTGGAACAGATGCTGCAATTGTCGTAGAAAATGCAGATAAGACTTTTATCACCCTTGCAAAAGGTAGTAAGAATACGATTTCGGATTCTGCCCATCACAAGAATACAAAGTATGATGCTGCAATTTACAGTAAAGATGATCTCACTTTCAATGGTTCTGGCAGTTTGACGGTAGAAGGCAATTATGGGAATGCTATTGAGTCTAATGATGATTTACGTATTTCAGGCGGAACTTATACGATTAAAGGTTATAAAAACGCCCTTTCAGCTAATGACGCAATCAATATCAAAGCCACAACAATGAATTTGACTGCTACTTATGATGCAATTCATGCAGACAATGATAAAGATACGTCTCTAGGGAATTTCTATATCCATTCTGGCAAGATAACCATTCACGCTGGAGATGATGGTATTCATGCTTCTAATATTGCTCTTGTTGACGGTGGTACGATTAAGGTAGAAAAGAGTGAGGAAGCACTTGAAGGCAAGACTGTGACCATTAATGGTGGGGATTTAGACTTGACAGCTAATGACGATGGAATCAATGTCGCAGACGGTAGCAGTAGTGAAAAGACTCCGGGACAAGCTACTGCTGGTGTCAGCCTGACAATTACTGGTGGTAAGATAAAGATTAATGCACAAGGTGACGGTTTGGATTCTAACGGGGATTTAACTCTTTCAGGTGGGGAAGTCTATGTGGACGGTCCCACAAATGGTGGCAATGGCGCTCTTGACTATGATGGCAATGGAACCATTACTGGTGGCACCGTTGTAATGGTCGGTAGCAATGGCATGGCAATGGGCTTTGGATCAAACTCTGAACAGGCCTCTATCCTTACGAATGTATCTGGGAATGCTGGTGCTAAGGTGACGATTTCTGATTCGTCAGGAAAAGAAATCCTCAGCTACACCGCTGCTAAGAATTTCCAATCTGTTCTGGCGAGTTCAGCTGCTATTAAAGACGGCAAAAGCTACACCATTACAGTCAATGGACAATCCACGACTGCAACAGCTAGCCTAACTACTCAAAATGAAAATGGGATGGGCAGAGGTCGGAAATAGCATAAAAAGAGGCTAGGGGAACCCAACCTCTTTCGTTTGACTTTCACAATAAAACCAATCATACAATTTAAGAATAACACTAAGGAACTGCTTAAACAATTCCCCTTCCTTGGCCTTCAATATAGCACAATAGCAAAAAACAAGTCTATTTTTGAAGGAAAATTTATGATATAACAAAGTTGATAACGTTAAAAAACTAGAGCAAAACAACTCTAGTTTTTTGCATGCTCAGCCTAAAATCTCTAGAATCTCTGTCAAATTATCAACAGTCCAATCTGGTGCTTCTGCTGGATTCGTTATGTGGTTCAAGTGGCTAAATCCCTGTCGGATCCAAATGGTTTGCATTCCAAGTTGTTTAGCCGGAAGAATATCATTGTCCAAACGATCGCCAATCATCACAGCGTGTTCAGCCAAACAGTTCGCTTGTTGGAAAGTTAACTCAAAAATAGCGAAATCGGGTTTTGCCAAGCCAACATCGGCAGAGGAAATCACCAGATCGATCCAAGAATCAATACCAAATGTTCTCAATCTTGCTTGCAAGTTCGGTAACTGGTTGGCAATAATACCAATCTTGTAGTGTGAGTGAAGAGTTTTCAGCACATGTTTGCAGCCAGGATATAGCGTTTCTAAATCAGACTTCCAAGACGGACATCTCAAGCCATAATATTTCAGAGCTTCTACATCGCCTTTTTTATTTTCCATAAAATAGTGGATCATAGTTTGATAAAATGCTGCATAAGAAATATTAGTATCAGCAAGAGCCTGTTTAATCCGATCTTGATAGGCTTTTTCTTCATTTACCAAAGTTGAGCCAACATCAAAGAATAACCAATCAATCTGTTTCATGCTAAACCTCTAATAAAGATTGATGTCTCCGCTGACAGCTTGGATAGCAAGAGAATCTGTAGAAGTTGATACTTTATGATGGATTGTGTTGCCAACAATTTGGTGGCTTGGCTGGAGCTGATCAGAAATAGAAATATCTCCATGTACTGTTTCAATATCATAGCTAAAATCATGGTGCAACAAATGAAGCGTAACATCTCCGCTTGTTGTTTGAATAGAGGTTTTACCAGCAATTTCTAAAGAATGCGTGTCGAGATCACCTGATACAAGAGTAATTTTACAATCTGTTAATTTGGCATGTGCCAGATGGATATCGCCACTAGTAAGGGTCACATCGGTCTGTTGTAATTGACAATGCCGCATGGACAGATCGCCACTTGCAAGTTCAATATCTCCCTTTTGTGTTTGAAGACGAGAGATAGCAACATCACCTGAAGAAGATTGCAAAGAGAAGACTTGAAGAGGGGTTCCACTTGGGATTTGAATGCAAATAGGATGGTGATCCAAACCATTTTTCATGACATGAATAATCCAGTTCAAACCACTAGAGTTTGCTGCTCCTTTTTCTGTAATGTACCATTTCTTGTCACGAACAATCGAGCTTAACTGGTTGCTGCTCTTTCCGTTGTAGTATTTGATATGAAAGAAAGCATCAGGTGAAGGCTCAATTTGAATATCTTTAGTACTCACATCAATATGCAATTCAGAGACGGTTGAGTAATCTTCAAAGATATAAGTGTCGCTAGCATATTGTGAAGGATGAATATTCGGAGATGGTTGTTTTGCTGGATTATCAGAATTTATCTCTTCTGTCGAATGTACTGAAAGCGAGCGAATAATCTCTTCTGCTGCGTCTCTAGGATCTCCTAACTCTTTAATAACTAGTGCTTCATTTTCAGATCCAGCGTCTTCAAAGTATTCCGTAAAATAATCCATCGCTTCTTTATAGTCTGCCTCAGGTAATGTTTTTAAGTATTTCTCTAATGCGGCTAAATAATCAGTTCTTGTCATGACGAACGCTCCCTTCTATAATACCGTTGACTGTCGCTGTATACACTTTCCACTCCTCCTTAAGGGTACTTAGTTGCTCCCGTCCATTTGGAGTAAGAGAGTAATATTTTCGTTTTCGACCTTGATATTCTTGAGAATAAGTTGTTAAGTAACGCTTCTTTTCTAACTTTTTTAAAATAGGATATAAGGTTGATTCCTTGATATTGGCAATCAATTTAATCGTTTGGCTAATCTCATAGCCATAGGAATCTTCACTTTCCAAAATCGCTAGAATGAGAAATTCAATCAGGGTAGAAGATGTTGGAAAATACATGAGTCACCTCCTATGTATAATATTTTTATATATAATTTTTCTATACATAGTATAGTGCTTTTCACTTTCAAAGTCAAGAAAATATATAAAATTTTTATATATTTTTAAAATGTAAGTCTAAAACCATTTTCTTTTCTAGTTTTTTGAGACAGCACATCTGTGATTTCTCTAGGTTTGTTGTAAATAAACCTTAATTCTAGCTTAATTCATTAATTAAAGAATGTTTTGTATTGAAAAATTGCGCTAGAAAATGGTAAAATATACTAAGTCTATCTTAGAGGTAAGACAAAAGTGATGAGTATAATGAAAAAACATAAAATAATTTTTAAATTTTTTGGGCAAACGCTACTTTATTTTGTGATATTTTTAGCCTTGCTTTATTTCTTTAATTATCTTGGCCAAGGTCAAGGTGGTTTTATCTACAATGAATTTTAGGAGCAGATTGTGACCAATTCAGTAATTAATGATATGATTGAAACGATTGAGTATTTTGCTCAGTCTCAACCAAATTTTCCAGTTTACAATGTCCTCGGAGAAGTTCATACTTATCATGATTTGAAAGTGGACTCAGATTCCCTTGCTGCAAAGATTGATAGCCTTGCGCTTCCTGAGAAATCACCAGTAGTAGTTTTTGGTGGGCAAGAATACGACATGTTGGCGACTTTTGTAGCCTTAACGAAGTCAGGTCATGCCTATATCCCGATTGATAGTCATTCTGCCCTTGAACGTGTGACAGCAATTGTGGAAGTGGCACAACCTAGTCTCATCATTGCAATCAATGAATTTCCACTGAAAGATAAATCGATACTAATTCTTGATTTAGCAACAGTTCAAGCAGCTTTTGCAGAAAAAAAGCCTTACCAGCTTACACATTCTGTTAAAGGGGATGATAATTACTATATCATCTTCACTTCAGGAACGACTGGAAAGCCAAAGGGTGTGCAAATCTCGCACGATAATTTGCTCAGTTTCACTAACTGGATGATTACAGATAAGGAATTTGCGACTCCAGAGCAGCCACAAATGCTGGCACAGCCACCGTATTCTTTTGATTTATCGGTTATGTATTGGGCGCCAACCTTAGCACTTGGAGGCACACTTTTTGCGGTTCCATCTGCCATTACGCAAGATTTCAAGCAGCTATTTGAAACTATCTTGAATTTGCCGATTGCCATTTGGACATCAACACCGTCTTTTGCAGATATGGCGATGTTATCGGAAGATTTCAACGCTGAAAAAATGCCAAGCATTACGCATTTCTACTTTGACGGGGAAGAATTGACGGTTAAAACAGCACAAAAATTGCGTGACCGTTTCCCAAATGCGCGTATTATCAATGCTTACGGTCCGACAGAAGCAACGGTGGCTTTATCTGCCGTTGCCATAACAGATGATATGCTAGCAAATATGAAACGCTTGCCGATTGGTTATACCAAACTAGATTCACCAACCTTTGTTATTGATGAAGATGGAAACAAGTTACCAAACGGTGAGCAAGGCGAAATTATCGTTTCTGGACCCGCTGTGTCAAAAGGCTATATGAACAATCCAGAAAAAACAGCTGAAGCATTCTTTGAATTTGAAGGGCTACCAGCCTATCATACAGGAGATGTCGGTACCATGACTGACGAAGGTTTACTTCTTTACGGTGGTCGCATGGACTTCCAAATTAAGTTTAATGGTTTCCGCATTGAGCTGGAAGATGTCTCACAAAATCTGAACAAATCCAAATATGTCGACTCGGCTGTGGCTGTACCGCGATATAACAAAGATCATAAAGTACAAAATCTTTTAGCCTATGTTATCTTGAAAGACGGAGCGAAAGAACAATTTGAGCGTGAGATCGACATCACAAAAGCTATCAAGGACGACTTACAAGATATTATGATGTCTTATATGATGCCTTCAAAATTCCTTTATCGTGAATCTTTACCACTAACACCGAATGGGAAGATTGATATTAAAGGTTTGATTAGTGAGGTTAACAATCGATGATGGATTTCATAAGACAGATTCCTCATTTGGAACCGTACGGGGATCCACAATATTTTGTGTATATCATTTTAGCTGTTTTGCCTATCTTTGTTGGTTTGTTCTTCAAAAAGAGATTTCCCATTTATGAGGCCTTAGTTAGTTTAGCTTTCATCATTTTTATGTTAATTGGACCTAAATTAACGCAAATCTATGCTCTACTGTTTTATGTTCTTTGGCAAATGCTTTGGGTTTGGACTTATAAAATTTATCGAAAAACAAGAGATAGTAAGTGGATATTCTATTTACATGTTGCACTCTCTGTTCTGCCGCTTTTCTTTGTAAAGGTAACGCCAGCTATTTATGGTCATCAATCACTATTGGGCTTTTTAGGAATTTCCTACTTAACTTTCCGTTCAGTAGGAATGATGATTGAGCTTCGAGATGGTGTGCTCAAAGACTTTAGTTTATGGGAATTTTTACGTTTCATGCTCTTTATGCCAACTTTTTCAAGTGGACCGATTGATCGCTTCAAACGTTTTAATCAAGACTATGAAAAGATCCCTGAGCGTGATGAATTGTTGGATATGCTTGAGAAATCAGTGCATTATATCATGCTAGGTTTCTTATATAAGTTTATTTTAGCACATATCTTCGGCTCTATGATATTACCGCCTTTGAAGCAGTATGCATTACAAATGGGTGGTTGGTTTAATCTACCAACGCTAGGAGTAATGTATATCTTTGGACTGGATTTGTTCTTTGACTTTGCAGGCTATTCGATGTTTGCCCTTGCTATTTCCAATCTAATGGGAATTAAAAGTCCGATTAACTTTAATAAGCCTTTTATTTCGCATGATTTGAAAGAATTTTGGAATCGTTGGCATATGAGTTTATCATTTTGGTTCCGTGACTTTGTCTTTATGCGTCTGGTTACAGTACTTATCCGAAACAAAGTTTTTAAAAATCGGAATACCACTTCAAGTGTAGCTTATATCATCAATATGCTAGTCATGGGCTTTTGGCACGGAGTCACTTGGTATTATATTGCTTATGGACTCTTTCATGGTCTAGGACTCGTTATCAATGATGCTTGGGTGCGAAAGAAGAAGATTATCAATAAAGAGCGGAAAAAGAAGAATTTACCTCCCTTGTCAGATAACAAATGGACGCAAGTAGCGGGAATGTTTATCACCTTTAATGTTGTAATGTTTTCATTCTTAATCTTTTCAGGATTTTTGAATGATTTATGGTTTAAAAAATAAAAAGGAGTTCTCTAATGGATATAAAAGCAGAAGTATTGGAAATTATTGATGAATTGTTTATGGAAGATGTATCAGACATGATGGATGAAGATTTGTTTGATGCAGGCGTTCTGGATAGTATGGGAACAGTTGAATTGATTGTTGAATTAGAAAATCACTTTGATATTCATGTTCCAGTATCAGAATTTGGTCGCGACGATTGGAATACAGCTAATAAAATTATTGAAGGTGTAACGGAGCTTCGTAATGCTTAAACGTTTATGGCTTATTTTAGGTCCGGTTATCTGTGCCTTTTTGATGGTTGTAACCTTACTATTTTTCTATCCAACTAAGCAGCAGCATGATTATCAATCAGAAAAACGTTCAGCCGTTACCTTGACAGCAGGAAGTTTCAAAGGAAGAACACAAAAAGTACGTGCTTTAACAGATAAAAAGCATCGTTTTGTTCCTTACTTTGGGTCAAGTGAATGGTTGCGATTTGATAGTATGCACCCTGCTGTTTTGTCTGAAAAATACAAGCGGAATTATCGTCCATATTTTTTGGGACAACGTGGAGCGGCATCTCTCACACAATATTTTGGGATGCAACAAATGCTCCCCCAAATAGAAAATAAAACAGCTGTTTATGTGATTTCTCCTCAATGGTTTACAAAAAAAGGTTACAGCCCTGCAGCTTTTCAACAATATTTTAATAGTGATCAATTAACTAGTTTCTTGCACCAACAAGAAGGAGACATTGCTGCTCAATATGCGGCGAAGCGTCTCTTGCAACTGTATCCGACAGTAGCTATGAAAGATAATGTAAAAAAAGTCGCTGATAATCAGAAACTGTCAAATTTCGATAAACAGTACATTCGCCTTATAAGCCGCTTGAATAACCGCGAAGACGCTCTTTTTAGCTCCCTTTTTTCCGAACATAATGAGAATTATGAAAAATTAGTACAACCTCAGGTCAATCGATTGCCAGATAAATTTTCTTACTCAGATCTAGAGAAATTTGCGACAAGAGATGCTCAGAGGAATACAACAAACAATGACTTAGGAATTGACAATAAGTTTTATAAACATCGCTTGCGAAAGCGCATAAAGAAACTTAAAGGAACGCAAAAAAGGTTTTCTTATACCAAATCTCCTGAGTATAATGATTTGCAGCTTGTCTTGAATCAGTTCGCAAAGTCAAAAACCAATCCAATTTTTGTGATTCCGCCCGTTAATGCGAAATGGACGGCTTATACAGGATTGAGTCAGGAAAAATACCAACAGGCTGTGAAAAAAATTCGTTATCAACTGGAAAGTCAAGGATTCAAGAATATTGCTGACTTTTCAAACGATGGCGGAAAACCTTACTTTATGCAGGATACGATTCATATGGGATGGCTTGGTTGGCTAGCGTTTGATAAGGCTGTGAATCCTTTTATTTCAAATCCAAAACCAGCTCCTAACTATCAGATAAATAATCGATTCTTTAGCAAAGAATGGGCAAATTATGACGGCGATGCCAAGGATTTTAAATAATCATAAAAAGCTGAGATTTCTCTCAGCTTTTTAGAATGGGAGAAAGGGATGATACGACTTGTAAAAAGAGAGGATTTCTCAGTAGTTTTATTATGTCAGAACGTTTATGTTCCAGCACTTTGACAATTTTATTTACATCCAATCAAGATATAATCTTCAATGGCCTTGGCAACACCGTGCTGATTATTGGTTTGAGTAATAGCGGTGGCTTGAACTTTCACAGGTTCAGGGGCGTTTCCCATGGCGACTCCAAAACCAGCTAACTTTATCATCGGAAGGTCATTAAAATTATCTCCGATTGCCATGACTTGAGGAAGCGGAATTTGATAGTGTTGAGCGATTTCTTGGAGGGCATTTTCTTTGGAGACATTCTTAGCAGTGACCTCTAAATAATTATCTTTTGAAAGATAGAAAGCTGTATTGGGAAAATCAAGAGTTTGGAGATAATTGTAGAGACGCTGAATTATTGCAGGTTCATCAATCAAGAGAAGTTTGTGGATTGGGACAAGTACATCTAAGACAAGAATGAGTAGATTTTGAATTGTGGGGACTTCTCCAGTGATGTCAGCTTCAATCTGGATCCACTTATCAAAACGGTCGGCTAGCCAGTTCTTTCCAGAGTATAGATTGATAGAAACTGTTGGAAATTCTTGCTTGATTAATTCAATGAAAGTCCGAATTTCTTTTTTATCCAAAGGGTGTTCAATGATAGTTTCATAATGTTGCGGATTACCTTTAATAACGAGAGCACCATTGTAGCAAGCTAAGGGATTATCACCAAGCCCTAGTTCGTGCGCGATTGGCTTCATACCAAGTGGAGAGCGAGCAGATGCCAAGACAAAGGGAATGTTTTTCTTCTTTAAAAGCGGAATTTGCTCTTTCAGATTTTTGTCAACCTGATGTTGGTCATTTAAGATGGTTCCATCAATATCACTGACAATCAAACGAATACTTTGGTTATTCATAATTGTATCCTCCGTAAATTTAGTAGATGATTTTTAAAGTGTCAGGTAGGAGTGTCTTGATTTCTGTAGTTGGCTTTTGGTCTGTAATCCAATAGTCGAATGAACTGATATCGCTTAAAATATAATTGGAATTTTTTTGCCATTTCTCCTGCTCGGCTAGCAATATTTTTGTTTGGCTATGTTGCATGACTAGTTTTTTAATATAGGCATCTTCAGCATCCTCATAGCTAACTTGTCCATTTTTCAAACTTGCTGCTCCAAAGAAAGCAATATCGAATTGAAGATGTTCTAATAATTCAGCTTCATTTAAGGAATAATAGAAGCGGTTTTTGGGATAGAATTTACCCCCCAACAGATGAAAATCAACTTGTTCATGCCCGCTGATCATGATAGCATTGTCCAAAGAATGTGAATAAATAGTGTTTTTTTGATTCATCACTTGAGCTAATTGCAAGATAATTGTTGAGACGTCAAAATAAAGCAGTTGTTCTTCCTCAATCAATTCGTACGCTTTTTGAGCAATTTTTCTTTTTTCCTTGGTAAATTTTTGGCTACGATCATTGAAGGATAGAATTTGTTGTTTGTTTTCTAAAGGAAGGATTCCGCCATGAGTCCGTTGTACGAGCTTACGCTCATTTAAAATAGCAAAATCCCTGCGAATGGTATCTTTAGAAACGTGAAAATAGTCAACCATTTCCTTTGCAGAAAGCTGTCTTTTCTCTGCAAGTAATTCTAATATTTTATTTAATCGTTGTTCTTGATACATACTCTTCCTCCTATGATTTCATTTTAACATAGGACATAAGTTATTTCAAGTTTTTTTAATGATTTATAAGTTTTTTTGTAATGAGATTCAACTGTAAAGCCTTAAGGCAAATTTAAGTTAACTTTCTTATACTATAGATAATCCTAAAAACCTTTTCTCATACTAATCTCCTAAAGAAAAAAGCAATCGATTGTACGGCCTTCAAAAGTTGGACAAATACGATTGCTTTTTTGTGTGAAATTCATGTTATAATAAGACCATGATTTCAAAAGAATTTCAAGAGCTGATGCGAGTAGATACAATTGCCACAGCAAAAGCCTTGCTTGGCATGCAACTTTGTTTGGATGGAAAACCCGTAGGAAGAATTGTTGAAACGGAAGCTTATCTGGGTGCAAAAGATAGTGCTTGCCATAGTGCGCATGGTAAACGCAGTCCGAAAAATGAATCTATGTATTTATCAGCAGGGCATTGGTATGTCTATCAGATTTACGGTCATCAGATGCTGAATTTAGTGACGAGGGCTGAAAATATAGCAGAAGCCGTCTTGATTCGGGCCTTGGAATTACCAGATGGTACATTACTTGCTAATGGTCCGGGGAAATTAACCAAATTTGCAGGGATTAGTAAAGCCTTTGATGGGAAGAATTTGCAAGAATCACGTTTGCAACTGGCAGCCGATGCACTTCCTTTGCAAATTAGTTCACGTCCACGAATCGGCGTCACCTGTACAGATCATTGGCGAGAAGAGCCACTTTGCTTTTATGTAGCTGGTAATCGTCATGTGTCAAAAATTGCAAAAATAGGGTTATTACCAGATGAAGAAACATGGAGGAGAACACTTGATAACGAAAATTGAAATTTTTGAACAGGTTGTGGCGATGATGAAACAGGATTCGTCAACCAAAAAGGATCTAAAAGGAGCAGATCCAGACATGTATCGCAGGCAAATCACAAACGAGATGAAGGATGAGGATTTTCTTTATCAAATGCGGTGTTATCTGGCAAGTTTTGGAATCATTAGTCACGTTAGTTTTCATCCCAAACGTCGGCAGGCACTAGGGTTTCGGCTGAGAAAATTTGAGAATCGACTATATGTACTGAATGCAAATCCTGATACGGACTTACGCGTTGCAGACCAGATAATTTTGATAGATAATCAAACAATTCCAGCATTTTATCAAGTGTATCGTGATTATTTTGTCAGTGAGACAGAAGAGCGCCAATATATGGAGTGGGCCTACTTTGTGGCTAAATCTGATACGGTGACCTTGCTGCGAAATGGGCAGGAGCAGACAATTTCAGTACAGGAAACAAAATTGACTACACACACTCCTGCTTTTGAATATAAACAATTATCAGAAGAAACTCTATATTTGAAAATGGAAAATTTCTTTGATGAAGAAGCCATTGCAAACTTATACCAAGAAAGTAGCTCGGCTATTAGCACAGCAAAGAATGTTATTGTTGATGTGCGTGTTAATCATGGTGGATCGGATTCGTTGTATTTTCCTTTATTGCAATATGCACTTTCTGATGGCAAAAGTTTTAAGGACGTGACTTTTTCTGATGATGGTATGGAAATTTTATATACTAAGCGTAATGTAGAACTGCGTTTACAAGATTTTCAAGCAATGCTAAGGCAAGAAGATATTTCGCCTGAAACTCGAAATATGCTGGAGCAGTTTATAACTGAATTGGCTGTCAATAAAGACAAGGGGTATGTACTTTATGATCAATCAGATGAAGCGATTTTACCAGATGTGACTGGACAAGCAAAACCAGAAAAATTGTTTATTTTGTCGGATGTCTACTGTGGTTCATCAGGGGATAATTTCGTTTCGATGATGAAAGCATTTGACAAAGTTACCGTGATAGGTAGACCAACTCTAGGAATTTTAGATTATTCTAATTGCTGCACAGTGGATTTTGGCGATTATGAATTTGTATTTCCGACTTCACGGAGCCTTGCCGTTGATAAAGGACAAGGAATGAATGATAAAGGAATGATACCAGATATTTTCATCCCTTGGACACCGGAGCATTTAGAGCAAGATATTGATTTAGAAGAATGTCTCAAACTTTGTTAAAGAAAAAAGAGAATGAAGCCGAACGTGTGATTTCATAGAAATCTAGTTTCGAATTTCATTCTCGTTTTTTTATAAAATTTTATCAGATTTTTCTACATAAAAGAGCGCAATAATCATAATGACTGTAAGAGCAAGCAAAATGATAATAGCTGGTATCCAAGAGCGGAAAAAATCTGCACTGTAACCAAAGAGAGCTGGACCAAAAGCGGCAAGGACATACCCGCCTGTTTGTGCTAATCCAGATAGCTGTGCGGTTTGCTCAGGACTGCTAGTTTTCATTGAAAAAGTAACCATAAGATAAGGGAAGAGTGCACTTACGGCTGTACCAATTAGAATGTTGATAATGAGCCAATACATAAAATTATTTGTCTGTATCAGTAACATGCTAATGCCGATAAGAGCGGATGATGATATTAGACCAAGCATGATGAGGCGATAACGAGGAGAGAGTCGAGTTGTCAAGCTGGGAATGGTCATTGAAAATGGCAGACTAATCAGATTAAAAACAGAAGCTAAAAATCCAGCAGAAGCATTTGAAATGCCAGCTTGTATGGCCATCGTCGGCAACCATGTTAGGCAAGTGTAAAAGAGTAGTGACTGCAAGCCGCCAAAAATGATAATAGCCCAGACTTTTTTATTTTTCCAAATAGTATTGCCTTGACTTGATTTGTCTTTGCTGACTAAGTAGTGATTGTAGGAAGTATTTGGCAACCAAACTAAAAATGCTAAAAGACAGATGGCTGTCAGACAAAGTACCAACCCTTTCCATGAACTGGCTTCTGTTATGGGCACAGCAATAGAGGAAGCGATAGCTGTTGATAATCCCATAGAAGTGATATACATCGTTGTCAATAGCCCGATCCGATGCGGTTGGTTGGCTTGGATGACGCTTGGAAGTAATACGTTAAGCACTGCAATGGAAGCTCCAATAAGAATGGTTCCCATATAAAGGAGTGGTAGATTAAAAATCCGAATTAAAGAGCCGATTGTAAGAAGGGCGAGGACAAGAGCAAACAGTTTTTCTAGCCCAATTTTACTTGCTAAACGCGCTGAAAATGAAGAACAGAGAGCGAACATGATCAAGGGCAGACTGGTCAAAAGACCAAGTGAGCTCACCGAAACATGAAGCCCACTAGCAATGTTCGTTAAAACAGTTGGAAGCGTTGTAAAAGGCGTCCGCAAAGCGACACCCACCATGATAATTCCTGGTAATAAAAAGATAGAATGTTGTTTTTTCATAAATACTCCTAAGGGGTTCTTAGAAAATTATACCATAGAAATAGCTGAAATTATAGCTCTATATTAGTGCATGAGCTCCAGATAGTAGGATGTAATAGTGGCTTCTTCAATTTTATTTCGTTGTCCTAGCCACCAAGTAACTGTTTCGATAAAAGTTGTTGTGACATAGTTTTTTAAAAATGGTTCTGGTAAATTAGATTTTTGTGTCAATAGCTTTTCGCGAATGAGAGGAAAGAGATAGTGTTCTAGCTCTAATTTTAAACGATTAATAAAATAGATATTTTTAGATAATAATAAAGTGGCTATTTTATCTTGATTTTTCCTGAAATGGTAAAAAATATGAGCTGTTGCATCAAAAAGCTCACTTGCTTGGTATCGTTCGACAAATGTATGTTGGAACAAATCTTGACACATTTCTTCAAGTAGTGCTTCTTTTGTCTCAAAATGAGCATAGAAAGTCGATCGACCTACATCTGCAAGGTCGATGATTTCTTGGACTGTGAGGCCTTCATAACTCTTTTGATTTAAAAGAGTGATGAAAGCCTGATAAATGGCTGCGCGTGATTTTTTAACTCGTCTATCCATCGTTTCCGAACAAATCTCCCTAAATGTACGCTATCAAACGAAGCATTAGATTTGTTTCTTGTTTCCTCCATTAAAATAGTAGATAATATAAGTGAACAAAGTGTTTTGTTTTGAATACATTATACAACAAATAAAATGAAATCTCAATGTGCAATTAGAAGGAGAAGATCATGAAATCAAGTAAAAATGTCTGGATTGCATTTCTGTTAAATTTTTCTTTTGCAATTATTGAATTTACCTTTGGTGTTCTTTTTAATTCTAGTGCTGTGCTAGCAGATGCGGTGCATGATACGGGTGATGCCTTAGCGATTGGCTTATCAGCATTTTTTGAAAGAATTTCCAATAGACGAGGTGATAGAAACTATACATTAGGCTATAAACGGTATAGTTTACTGGGAGCCATGTTGACCTCTACCATTTTAATAGTGGGTTCTATTCTTATTCTGGTTGAAAATGTTCCTAAATTATTTGCACCTGAACGGGTGAACTACGACGGTATGCTTGTCTTAGGCATTTTTGCAATTGTGATCAACTTTGCAGCTAGCAGAGTGGTTAGTCATGGACGTACACACAATGAATCTATTCTTAGTCTGCATTTCCTAGAAGATATTTTAGGTTGGTTGGCTGTTATTTTCGTATCCTTTATTCTTCGTTTTACAAACTGGTATTTTCTTGATCCGTTGCTTTCGCTCATCATTTCGACCTTTATCTTAAGTAAAGCACTACCAAAGTTTTGGGAAAATGTTCAAATCTTTCTTGATCACGTACCGAGTGATGTGAATTTGAACGATCTTTATGCAGAAATTCAAACAATTGAGAATATCCAAGCAATAACTCAGTTAAATGTTTGGACAACCGATGGACTAGAAAAATTTGCGATGATTCATATTTGCATGAAACATCCCGAACAACAAGCAGAAACTCAACAGCTTATTCGCCAACATCTTAAAATATATGGAATTAAAAAAGTCACCATTCAAGCAGATGAAAGTTTAGATGAGCATGAAGAATGCTGTATTGGTGGAGAGAATGAGGAATGAGGAGAAAAAAATGGAGCATTCCGCTGTTAAGGAGTTGTTGAAAAGTGTTAAATCTGTTATCAACAAAATTATTATAATCAGTTAAAATTCAGCTATTTTAGATTTCTTGATATGATTATAAAAATAGAAATAACAATAAGACTAGCTAAACTTATCAATAAAATCTCAATGTTATTAGTAAAGATATTTATTACTTGAAGAACAGATACGGAAGCAATAATAAAAAGTATTGCTTCCATAAGTTTAGTATTTCGTAATTCATTAAATTGATATTTTTCTTTAATTAAGTCATATTCCTCTTGCTTTACTTTTTCTACATATTCATCGTGAGTGAAATCAGAGTGCTCTTTAAGATGATTAAAAAGTTCAAAAATAGGTCTATAATTAAGTCGGTACATAAAAATATATGATTTTTTATAATTGTGAGCCCATTCATTAAAATTAATAAGATGTTTTTCGTTTGAGAGGTGGAATTTTTCAAGTCCGTCCATAATAGTTTCTTCAAGGCAAACTAATTGAAAAAACGGGGTAGCAGAAGCCAAAAAGAAACTAGCTTGTTGTAGAAAATTGAACTCAAAATTATTAGAATCATTGTTATTCCAAATGATATAATTAGCGCCTTTGTTTATGTAGTTAATGTATTCTAAATCAAAATAGTCTGCTATGTAATATTTTGATTTATTCATAGAGGATAGAGCATGCGAAGTATATGGAGCATTAATCATCCAAGTATACAATTTGTCTTTTTTAAAGAATTCTAATTTATTCATATCTTTCATATTGGTAATGAAGTGGAGTGTAAAAAAACGTTCGCTTAATTGAATTCCTCCGTTTATTGAAGATAATTCTTTTTTTATATAATTTAAAATATCATCTAACTGTTGAGAAGAGTTCAAAGAGTATGCTTTATTTTTATTTTTAAAATCAGGAAAGAGTTTGGCTATCATTTTGGTATACGGGTGTAGAAAATCGATGTTATAAAAAGAATCTCTCAAATCTTCAAATAAATCAATTACTATTGCCCCATTTTGATATACGGTAAGTGTTACAAAGTAGAGGTATATTTCGCTCTTTTTACCAAATTCTATAAGAGGAGTGAAGATAAATTTAATAAATTGATTACCTTCTGCGTTATTTAACCAATTTTGCTTTTCCTTCTCAAGTTTAATAAAGTATAAGTCAAGATAGTCATTAGTCTTTTCATCAATCGCTTCTTTCAAATGATGTATCTCAGAGGGAATATTCCAAAATTCATTTTTTTTAGCAATAAGTTGACCATCTTTGGTACCTATTAAAACCATTATTGTGGCTGGATGATTTTTAAATTTTTTAGTAATAATTTGTGTTAATTTTTTATTATTAATTTTATATAAGTCTGTACTTAACATATAAAAAGAAGTTATTTTAAATTCTTTGATTTGTTTAGAGACTTCAGAAATTTTTTCTCCCCAATTATTATTTATAGGCTTCTTCATATTAAGCTCCTTAATGTTTTTCAAAATAATTATATCAAAAACATTCCCCTATTTGATATGAACAATCATAATCAGTTAAAATTCAGTTATTTTGCTAAACTTAAAAGAAAAAGCCTTAGAAATGTTGATTTCATAGGCTTTCTGTATGTTATATTATTTTACCTCTGTAAGGGTTAAATAATCGACCTATATACCCTATATTATCAAGGATTGTAGAGCTTTAAAGTTTAAAGGTAGTGATGAAGGTAGTGATAAAATCAGCTTGCTAGTTCTTCTATCTTATTTAAGAAAATATCCACTGCCTCGAACTTCTTTGTAGGTGCTAATTCAGCGTATGTATCCATAGTTGTTGTGATGGATTTATGTCCCATTCTATGTTGCAGTTCTTTCCAGTTCATACCAGCATTTAACATCATAGACGCGTGTGTATGACGAAACAGATGAAAGCCATAGTCTGGTAGTCCTAAAGCAGATAAACGTTTTTTTAGGGTTGCACGTTCGTTTCTGTCGCACATGTAGTTGCCATATATGGTTGGAAAAACAAGTGGGGATTTTGGCAACTCATGCTTTTCAAAATAAGCACCCATCTCCTCATAAAATTCCTTGAGTTTTTCCATGATTGACAGTGGGATGGGAACCCTACGGTTTCCAGAATCGGTTTTTGCAGTTGGTTTACAAATCATCTCACCTTTGATACCTAGTTTCTTATCTGCACTTTTCCACGTTAGGGTTTTACTGACAATAATTTCATTAGTTTCAAAATCTAGGTCAGATATTTCTAACGCCAATAACTCGTTTATTCGTAATGCAGATGCTAAAAGTGTGTTACAAATAATTTTAAACCGCCTATTGGCTCGGGTATTTTCCAATGTTTCAAGATAGGATAACCAATGTTTTAGGTCGTCATCATGCAATACCATGATACGCTCTTTGTTAGCTTTGGGTTTAGAAGGAATCTTGATTGCTTTAGCCGGGTTAAACGTCAAACCACAATTTGTAATTCCAAAATCAAAGATATCACTAACTTTGTGTACCATTGCTCCAAAGTCCTTCGCGCTTCCTTTTGGAGCACGTTTTACACCAGATTCAACGGATTTCTTTGCTTTTCTAGCTAGTTTGTTTACCCAAAGTTGAATATCAGCCGGTTCAATCTGTTCTGGGTTGTAGTCACCGAAATGAGGAATAATGTATGTATCAAGATAGCCTCTAACTCGGTTTATAGTATTTTGAGAAGAAACCCATACTTTAAAATTATCGAACCAAACCTCAGCCAAATTTTCAAAGTTGTCTATTTGGATAGTTTCTTTTATAGTGGAACCAGCACTCTCAAACTGAATTTTCGCTTCAATAATTTTTCTATCTAAAGCTTTTAATGTTTTAGCTGTGATAGTTTTTGTAATGCGTTTTCCAGTCTTTGTATCAGTTCCGATATAAACACCCTTTATGGAGTAACTAATATCACCGTTTTGCCTGGTGATTTTAGTTATTTTTTTATTGTTGTGTCGAATGATTTCTTTACTCATATTAGCCTCTTTCCACGGACAATTAAAAGGCTAGAACAGAACCCTCACATTCTTTATTTGATAATTCTATTCTAGCATATTTTTGAAGTTAAATGGTTAAAAACTCAATGACATCCCCCATTTTGTAATAAACAGTCCGTGCCCCTTCGATTGGAGGTTCAAGTCGTTTTAACCCTCTATTTTCCCATGATTTCAACGTGTTAGGAGAAATCTGCAAAATTTTCAATAGTTCTTTCTGAGTGACGATTCCGTGAGAACTATTATTATCTATTCCTTTCTGGATGATAGCAATAAGTACATTAAGTAACTTTTCAATTTGGTTTAATTTAATCGTGTCCATCGACTGTTCCTTCCTGGTCTTCAATAACTTTTTCTAGTCGTTTTGGATTATGTCGACGTGAATCCAAATAACGAGCGAAAAAGTAGGTTCGTTCAATGATTAGTCCAAGCAAAGCGGTGTTATTATCCCGTGCATACCAAACCAGTTCTTCAAATTCTGTAAAGTCATTTTGTTCAATCGTATCAATCACTTCTGTCATGAAATCATCAGAATTTTGCTGTACTAAAAATTGGTCAAGGTTAAACCCGCAGCCACATTCAATGTCTTTAATATCATAAGGGCTTTTCTCAGGATTCTCTGCATGAGTAAAATAGTCATACATTCCTTTTGGTGAGATGACAGGTTCAACGTGAGCTGGACCGCTGAGTTTGTCTTTGATAAGTTCTGACACTTGAGCGTAACTTTTGAGAGAATCAAAATAGAATGCTCCATGCTTATGTGCTTTCTTAAACTCTCCTGTTTTTTTGTTTACATCCTTATCATGCCACGGTGACAGAACAAATGGAACATGAATTTCTTCAAGGATTTCCATATAGTTTTCGGGCGCACTTTCCTTATAGAATAGAAAAGCCCACTTATTTGAACGTTGTTCTTTTGCCATCAATAGAATTCTACCTTTCTTAATTTATCGTCCTATCTATTAGGAGATTGAAGAGCTAAATTCGGAGTTTTTTTAAGAAAAAATTTTTCTGATTATTGATTATTGGATTAAGTGGGGGTCGTAGTAACCCCACTTAATTCCATAATCATAACAACTAAAAACGGCGCTGTTTGGCTTTCACTACGTGAGCCACAGCACCGTTCTTTTTATCTATTCTCGTTTAGTACCGGTAAATTTCAGCCACTTCCCTTTTCGCTCAGGTCGTGAGAAGTAGTAATCAGGATTACGATTGGCTATTTCTTCGCTGATAAGCATTTCTATATCTTTTAGAATTTTTGTTGCCTGTTGAGTTCTAGGAATCCGAATCAACAGTGTAACTTTATCTTCTCGAATGTCTACAATTGCTTTTCGCACCGCTCGGTTAAAGTATTTGTTAATGGGGTTATAGTGAATTGTCTTCTCTTGTTCTATGGTTGTTACAGTTTCAGAGTGTTCACTTTGTTTTAAAAAGATACGCATCGTAAATGTCTGATAAACAGATTTCCATAGGTTTGTTAACCTGTCTTCTTTTAATCGTGAGAACACTTCATAATAAATAAGTATTAGAAAAAGAAAGAGTGAGAAAACAGCAACAAGTAAATTGCTCATATAAAGAGCACTTACAAACTGGTAAAAGAAGGCTAAGTAGGAGATGCTATGTAATGTGTTCATGATGATACTAAATACAATCGAACTGACAGAACACAGAACAATTAGAGTCAAGAATAAGGTACAGATATTGAATATCTGTTGATAATAATTTCTTTTCATTGGCTAGAGAATACCTTTCTTTGTGTAGTATGTGGGGCAGAGTAGAGGCAAAACCTGATAAGGGTGCTCATTATCAATAACTTGGATAAGTCCTGTTCCTTTTCCAATGGGAATGACAATGCCTTCGGGGTCAAGGTCTGGAAATAAAAACTGCGTGGTTTTTTTGTTAATGTTTCCAATTTGAATAAGTACATTGAGTTGCTCACGTACAGATATAGGAATTGTATTGTGGTCAAATCGTTGACTGACAAGGAGCAAATGAACCTTTGTTGCCCGCCCTAATAAAGCAATTTGAGACAATAAGGAGAAGAAGGAATCCTTGATATTTTTATTGACTCCCTCAGATAAGGCGAGTACTTCATCAATGACAATAGTTAGATGTTTAAAGTCGTGTCTAGGGTTTTCAAAAAGTATGGCTTGCCTTTTATGAATGATGGTCAAACACTGGCTCAAACTTTCGTTAATTTCTGATACAAAGTCTGATTTGGAGCGGTTTTCATGTGGATGAATGACGGGAATTTGGTATTCTTTTGCCCATCGTGAAGGAGTATCGAATTTTGGGTCAACGATAATCAAATCAGAAATATTTTTTAATGCGCTTAACAAATACGTCAAAGCATAACTTTTCCCACTTCCTGAGTTACCAGCAATTGCGATAGATGTTACCTTATCATAATTAATGACTAGATTTTCCATGATAGGAACAGCGTCTCCTTTGATTGATGATGTAAACTGTTCAAGGTCTGAAATCACTAGACGTTGAGAAATTCCTTTCTTCCACGGAAAAAATAATCCGCGTTGTACATGGATGTCATCTGTTTTTAATGCGACAAAGTACGAAGAATTTTGCTTTAGTAATGTATACTGTGGATATAATGACGCATTAGCAATTAAAAAAATTTTCTGATATAAGTCATCATCAATAATGAAACCGCAAGGAAGGCGTGGAATAAAGATAAATCCATCTTCTTTAACTGCAATATCGAATGAGTTGGTATAAGATGTTTCACCTTGAAGAACAGAGCCTAAACCCATGTTCAGACTCTGCAACAGGTATTGTTCCAACTCTCTTTTAATGAGAGATTGAAGCATTATTTCACCTCCTTCAATCCGTCAGCTTTGAAGTAAACATTATAGTTAACTTCACATGCCTGTAAGTTATCAAAGGTGACAAGAGAAAGATATTCGGGAAGGTCAGGCTGTTCAATAAATTTCACCTGAAAAGGAGGTAACCCTTTTTGCCCAAACCATATTTTGTAGGCGACAACTTCACCTGTCGGCTTTCCATCCTCAAATTTCTGTTGTGCTTCAATCTCATCACTTAGTAAGTAGACAGGTGCTTGAAGGTCAACATATTGTTCGGCTGTTTGGTTAGAGTATCCGCCTTTGCGGTATTGTGGCTTCATTTTCATTTTGAAACACCTCTTATGTTCTATTTTGTTCACAAAAGTATAGTTGACTTGCTCGGTTTAAAGTCAGGAGCTGGACTTATTAATTTTTCCTTTCTATCTTATAGGAGATTCAGGATACGATTTTCGGAGAGTTTTTAAAAAATTTTTGAAATTTTTATTGCTTTGTTTTTTATCTAATGTATAAAGAAATTTTTAACGTAAAATTTAGAGTGCTTTCTACAAAAAAACTGGCAATCATATAATTACCAGTTTCGGAGACTATCTATAGTCTTTTAAAATATCTTGTAACACTTCTTGGTGTCTTTTAAAGTGATTTGTCACGGTTTTGTCACTACATTCTACAATTTTAGACAGTGCAGACGATGAGATTGGCTTATCTCTTAATTTTCCAATCATAATAATTTGGTCGTTTTTAGGAAGGGTAGATATGTAATTATGCACAGTTTCTAATAGTTCGTTATAGAGATAAGCTTGTTCACCATCTAACGAATCACTAGCGATTAAATCATATCTATCTGTTTGACGTCCTTCGTTTGAAATGTTTTCATCTAAACTTCTAAGATTATGGTATCTATCTCTTCGTTTAGCATTTTCGAAAGACTTATCTTCATCTTTCAGTATCTTATCCCATTTTTGGATATCTATATAATCCTGTGGAGTGAGACGGTCGTTAAATGTTTTTATTGGCATGATAGCCTCTTTCTAAGTCCATTTTTAGGACGGAAAGAAACTTTAATGAGCCATACTGAATACCGATAGATGTGAAAAAGGCACACCAAATAAACGGATAAACAGATATATGTAGAACTCGACCATTATCGTCTGAGTTTTCATATTCGTTTCAATCCGTCCGTTTGATGCGCATCAATAAGGACTTTAAATTTATTTACAAGTTTCCTTGTATGTTTAAAGTATAATTCATTTTGTTATGCAAAAGTAGTGCATTTTGATATAATATAATTACGCAAATACATAAATAGAGGTATTAAAAGATGAATGAAGATTTACAGAGTTTTTTCTGTGTGAGGGCCTCAGAAAGAATAGAGAAAATGATTTCAAGTAGGAAGTTGAGTTTTTTTGAAATTTATCCTGAAAACTCAAATATCATTTCATGGATTGTAGCAGGTAGAAGAACCAAAAGAAATCCATATTTACTTACTGATACAGCAGTCCAAAGAATTAATGAGACACTCAATGGCCAAGAACTACCAAATAAGGAGAATAGATACCATTGTAGAGTGATATATTGGGGAGACAACGATGAGATTGAAAATTACATTCCTGAAATGATGGCATTGATTGTTAAAAATCTGACAGAACAACAGCAATTAATTTTTGATGAAACGCTAATGGATGATATTTATTTTGCTGAGACAATAGCTTATACAGAAATTCTAAATGAGCATAATTCCTACTTTTTAGATGTAGATATGGAGCAACTATATACAGAACATGTCCCTATTTCTCGACATTTAGCTGAGATGGAATTGCTAGAAACGATTGAGGAAGATTTTCAAAATGAATTTATAAAATTTCTTGATTCATCAAAATACGTAAGGACAAAAGTAAATGGAAAAGATGAGTATGTAAACAAGGGAGTTACATTTAAAAATCAATTTGGTTGTGATGATATTGTCAATCTATTTTTGAAGGTTGTGAGGGAACACAAGTTACCAATTGAAGAATCAATCGGACATAGAGTATATTCTATTGTGAAAAAAGATGTATCCCAATTAGATTCTTTAATAGAACGTGAATTGTTATATGATACGGTTTATTCTCCGTATAGGGAGGACAAAATTTTTAAGACAGAGTTAAAATTTCAACATGGCATTATTAAAGCTGGGCAAGATTATATAAAGTCTTTATATGATACACATAAACATAGAAATGAAACCTGGAACAAACTGAGAGAGGAAGGTGAAATATGATATAATTATGTAGTGTAGAAAATATTTTAAAAATTAAAACGGAAAGAACCAATGGCAACAAAACAGAGTAAAGAAGTAAAAATTCAACGTGAAGTAGAGAAGTGGTTGACTTCCTACGGTATGGAATTTGTGACACAAAATGAAAGTGTGAATCCAGAGATTGACAAAGCGTTATTAAAAGCTCCCTCTAAAACAGGTGGTGAGGGAGCAAACTTAGTTGATGTCAAGCTATTATTGAAGGATAGCAAACTAGACTATTACCCAATCATGATTGAGCTTAAATGGGGTAGCAACAAACTTGAAAAGCTAGATAAAGAAGACCATGTCGCCAATACGAAAACAAGCGGTAAAGAAAAGGGTGAGCCTAACTATACCAATATCAACGGTTACGCGGTAAATGGGGCGGTTCATTATGCCAATGCTATCCTGCAATATTCTAGTTATACAGATGTCATTGCTATTGGGATTACAGGAGATGAGGACGAGGCAGGCAACCTTGAAACACGTTTTGGTGTTTACTATGTTTCCAAGTCTAACTATGGTATCGGTCAAAAGGTTGGTGAGTATTCAGATTTATCTTTCTTAAAGCCTGAAAACTTTGATGAGTTTACGGAAAATGTAAAAGAACTACAATTGTCAGAAGTTGAATTACGTTTGATTCACCAAAAGCGGGAAGACAGGATTGAAGACGCTCTAACAAAGATAAATGAAAGTCTCTTTAATAAGCAGAAAAATATTAGTGCCTTGGCACGTATCCATCTAGTGGCTGCTAGTATCATGGCAAACTTAGGGGTTGCAGGTAAGGTGAAGCCCTTAGAACCAGCAGATTTAAAATCTTCTGACGAAGAAGGTGATACAGATGGAGATATTTTAATCCGTAAAATCAAGGCGTTTCTGAAAGAAAAGAACTTACCACAAGCCAAACAGAAACAAATCTTACGTCACCTAGAGCCTACGATTCTTGAATCTAGCTTTTCAGACCCAAGGAATGGGGTGTCTCTTCTCAAAGAAATCTTTACAGAAGTGATTGACGACTTAGGTTATTTTTACAAAATCGGAGTGGATACGGACTTTACAGGGAAGCTCTTTAATATCATGTTTAGATGGTTGAGTTTTGCAGGAGATGACCAAAATGACGTGGTGTTAACTCCTCGGTACGTGGCACTTCTGATGGCGAAACTAGCACGAGTAAATAAAGATTCCTATGTCTGGGACTTTGCGACTGGTTCAGGTGGTCTGTTGGTGGCTGCCATGAATCTGATGTTAGATGACGCTAAAAAGGAAATTACAAGCCCTGATGAACTCAGAGAAAAGGAAGAGAAAATCAAGGCGGAACAAATTCTTGGGATTGAAATTCTTCCAGAAATCTACATGTTGGCGGTTTTGAATATGATTCTTATGGGAGATGGTTCAAGTAATATCTTGCAAGATGATAGTTTGAAGAAATTTGATGGGAAATATGGTTACGGTAAAGACAATGAGCATTTCCCAGCAGATGTTTTCCTCTTGAATCCTCCTTACTCTGAAACAGGAAATGGGATGAACTTTGTCAAGCGTGCCTTGTCTATGATGAAAGGTGGTTATGCTTCTATTATTATCCAAGACTCAGCAGGTTCAGGAAAAGCCAAAGAAATCAATCAGAAGATTTTAGAGCACAACACGCTATTAGCGTCTATCAAAATGCCAATGGATATCTTTATTGGTAAGTCTAGCGTTCAAACCTCTATCTATGTTTTTAAGGTTGGGGAAAAACACGAAGCTAAGCAGCGAGTAAGATTTATTGATCTACGCAATGATGGTTATAAACGTTCGAACCGTAAGAAATCAAAAGCTAGCACAAACCTACAAGATGTCGATAATGCGGTAGGACGTTATGAAGAGGTGGTCAATCTCGTTAAATTTGGTAAAGATGAGTTGAACATTTTCACAGAAAAAGAGTACATTGAAGATGTTATTGCTCTATCTGGTGAAAAGCATGGTGAAGATTGGAATTTTGACCATCACGTTCAGTTAAATACGATACCTACAATAGATGATTTTAGAAAAACTATATCTGATTATCTAACATGGGAGGTCGCTCAGCTAATCCAGAATAGAGGAGAAGATAACTCAAAAAAATCATAAGCCCTCAACTTCAAGAACTTAATAAAGAATTTGAAGATAGTGGGGGCGTGTGGAAA
This sequence comes from Streptococcus sp. AS20, assembly GCF_000524255.1. NCBI lineage: Bacteria > Bacillati > Bacillota > Bacilli > Lactobacillales > Streptococcaceae > Streptococcus > Streptococcus sp. AS20. The sequence goes on from NZ_JANS01000012.1 coordinate 87,665, forward strand.
GAGTATCGGATAGTAGATATTTTTGAAGTGAAAAATACTCATAATATCTTGAGCTCTTGGATAACAGAAAATAGTGGTTCTATTCCGTATGTGACAGCAACTCAGAACAATAACTCTGTATCAACTTTTATATCATATGATAAAGAAATGATTGATGAGGGAAATTCTATATTTATTGGTGGGAAAACACTTGTTATTTCTTATCAAGAAAAAGATTATTTTTCAAATGATAGTCATAACTTGGCACTGTATTTCAAAGATGAAATACATAGGACGAAACCAATTCAGCTTTATATGATTTCTGCTTTGTATAAATCCTTGAAACCTTTATATAGTTGGGGAAACTCGATTTCAAAACAAAAAATTCAAAATGATTTTGTTTCATTTCCAACCCTCAATAATAAAATAGCATTTTCATATATGGAAAATTACATAAAAGCGCTCGAGGCGTATCTATTAGTAAGTGGTTTTAAAGATTACCAACTAACCCAAGATGAAGAAGACGCTTTAGAGGTATTTGAGAATCAACAATGGCAAGAGTTTCGCATGGGTGATTTATTTGATAGAGTCAAAACCAAGAAATTACCTTATAAAGCAAAAGAATTGCCAAAAGAGCCACAAGGAGAGTTCAGCTTACCAGCCTTGACCTCTAGTTTTATGAATCAAGGGTTAAACTATTACGTTCCTGAAGAAGGAGCAACCGTCTTACAAAATGTTATCTCTATCCCGTCTAACAGCGATGTTTATAGAGCTTACTTCCAATCGCAAGAATTTACCGTCTTGTCTGACGCTTATGCCATTGATTGGATTGGTTCGGATAAACAACTAAGATCGAATGACTATCTCTTTATCGTTCCGAGTATCAATAAAGTTACAGACCTACCAATTTACTCCTATAAAAACAAATTAGGTGGTTGGAACGTAGTCAAGGATAAACTGATGAAATTACCAGTCAATAAAAAGGGAGAAATCCATTTTGATTACATGGCAACCTTGGTACAAGCTATTAAAAAATTAGTTATTAAAGATGTTGTCTTGTACGCTGATAAACAAATCAAAGCAACAAAAGAAGTTGTGACAAAATAAAAAACGCAGGCTGGGTTGAGCCTGCGTTTTGAATTCCACAAATTTTAGAAAAGACTACGCTATTTCAAAAATTTTTAGGAATGAGAATAAAAGATTTAATATTTGGTCATGAAATCTCCAAGACTTTTGATTTGTTGTTTAATAATGTGGTATTGTTCAGTTGAACTTTTAGGGAGAACATATCTTGTAGAACGTCCCTTACCTTCTATTTCAATATACTTTTTATTTTGTAGAGATTTCAAGTTTTCTCTAAATTTATACTCAGTCATTAGAGAATTTTCAAGGATATCATTTTTAGTAATGCTGCCATTTTTAATGATATATTCAAGTATAATCTTTTCAATATCTGATGTATCTGCATAAGAAGATAGTAAATCTACTTTCCAGATTGTAACAATAGTACTATCAAAAGTTGTACTTACTTCAGGAATTTTTAGTTTATATTTTTCGGAAATATCAAAAATTTTTGGTCCACCTGACCCAGCTTTTTCTGACATCCCAATTCTACGGAATAATGAAGAGATTGTACTATTTCGCGTTTTGGAAGTTCCACCATGTATAAATTCGGGAATAGAAATTTTCATCTTACCTGGATTTTTAAATTCATAGAAGTCTTGGTATGCTGTAATAACTATAGGAGAATCAAAATCATAGTAAGCATGCATTAAGCAGTTCACTAAAGCCTCACGTATAGATTCAGATAGGTCTTTCTTGAATGGTAAACGATGAGCAGATTCGTTACTGAGCTCAAATCTATCATTTGTTGTAGTGGTTAATTTATTATATGCTAAATTGAAAAAGTCAAACATGTTCAAATCAGGGTACATCATATCACCTGTTGAAATTCTATCGTTCCACCTAGTTGAAAGAGATGTATCTTTTTCAAAATAGTCTAATTGGAATTTGGGATAACGAGAAATGATAGAATTATACTTTCCAAAGAATATCAGTCCTCCTGCGGTTAATTTATATATATTATCTGTCCTATCTTTTTTAAATACACCAATTTCGATTAGAAAATCTCTCAAAGAAATGCTATTGTATTTGGTTTTACCAGTAAGTTCAATTAATAATTGCTTATAATGTTCTATTGTATCTAAATTTAGGTCATTTTCGTCAAAATTATTAAGTAACTCACTATCAATATCATCATGTGAACTAGTCATAAGATATTTGAGTTCTTCTTTATCAAGTTGAACGTCGCCTTCGCCTAACCTTTTATATGATTTACGATAATCATTTTTAAGATGAACGGGTTTTTGGTCAGGATTAGCTTCTCTTACAGTGACTACAATAAGCTGTTTATTTTTGTTTGGGATATTAACGTATTCGATATCGTTGTCGGTAAGTAGATTACAACTGACTTTTTGTTTGTTTGCGACTAAAGCGAATAGATTATCTCGTATTTTTTGAGGATTGTTAACTCCTTGGTAGGGGTCAATATTTTTTTCGTCTATCCCGAGAATTATTTTTCCGCCATTAGTATTTGCAAATGCTGAGTAGGTTTCCCAGAAGGATTCTGGAAGACTGTTTTTAGCTTTTTTGTATTCTAAATCAACTCCTTCAAATTTTAAGTTCATATTTTTCCTTTCTAAAATATAACGTTACTTAAATTTGCTTTTAAACGATTGTCACGCGAAAAAGAAAATTTTAAAGGAAATTAAAATCCTTGATTTCATCGTATTTCTGGGACTTTATCTTAAACAGTTACGCGAAAATCACGCGAAAATCACGCGAATATTGTTCATCAAAAGTCAGTTAAAGAATTGTAGAATATAGAATAGACAGATTTAATTAAAAATTTTTTGATGAGATTTTTAAAACCATACGCATGAATTTGTAATCTATTCCATTATAACACAACGATAAGAAAAATAGATGGTGGAGCGAGAATATAAAAAGAGAAACCTCATAATGAAGTTTCTCTTGCTTTTAATCGTCCGAATCTATATTCTTATTTCAAAAAAAGGTAGTGAAAAAGGTAGTGATTCGGTTGATTTTTATTGCAATGTACTGAAATTTAAAATTTCGAGAATCGCATAAAATCAAAGTTTCTAACGTCTATTGACGTGTAGTGAATCTCTATTTCACTTCTGTAAACACAACGTGTTTGCGAAGTTTTGGTGAGTATTTTTTCAATTGAAGACGGTCTGGAGTGTTACGTTTGTTTTTAGAAGTAAGGTACAAGCGTTCACCAGATGCTTTGTGTTCAAGTGTAATATTTACGCGCATGATATCTCCCTTCTATTATTCAGCTGCAGCAGCTTTAGCGATTTTACGTCCTTTGTAGTATCCTTTAAGTGATACGCGGTGAGAACGTGAGTAATCTCCAGTAGTTTCATCAAAAGTTACAGATGGAGCTGTAATTTTGTAGTGAGTGCGACGTTTGTTTTTTTTCGCTTTTGAAGTGCGACGTGCAGGTACTGCCATTTTAAATTCTCCTTTTAGTTTTTAAAATCTATTCAATGATGATTTTCATCAACTTTAGTAGTATATCAAATTTTTTTTGTAAAGTAAAGTTACTTGACAAATTTTTGGACAAACTAGCCAGTTTTTTCAGTAAAGGGAAGTTTTCTATGGGAAATATTTTCAAATGTCCCGCAAAATAACGGACTTGTGGTACAATAATTATATTATATAAATTCGAGGAAAGACTATGAAATTACAAAAACCAAAGGGAACACAAGATATTCTTCCAAAGGATTCTGTCAAATGGCAATATGTAGAAGAATTTGCTCGCAAAACATTTAAAAAATATCATTACGCAGAAATTCGCACCCCACTATTTGAGCACTATGAAGTGATCAGTCGCTCTGTTGGAGATACCACCGATATTGTGACGAAAGAAATGTATGATTTTTACGATAAAGGTGATCGCCATATTACCTTGCGTCCTGAAGGGACAGCACCTGTCGTACGTTCTTATGTGGAAAATAAGCTATTTGCACCAGAAATCCAAAAACCGGTAAAACTTTACTATATGGGTTCAATGTTTCGATATGAGCGTCCGCAGGCTGGTCGTTTGCGGGAATTTCATCAGATTGGTGTAGAGTGTTTTGGCTCAAACAATCCTGCGACAGATGTGGAGACGATTGCTATGGCAGCCCAATTTTTTAATGAAATTGGTATTCGCAATGTGACGTTACAGTTGAACAGTCTAGGGAATGCGGAGAGTCGTGCCGCTTACCGTCAGGCTTTGATTGATTATTTGATGCCATTGAAAGAAAATCTGTCTAAAGATAGCCAACGGCGTTTGGAAGAGAATCCTCTTCGCGTGTTAGACAGTAAGGAAAAAGAAGATAAACTTGCTGTTGAAAATGCACCGTCTATTTTGGATTATCTAGATGAAGAAAGCCAAACTCATTTTCAAGCTGTGCGGTCGCTGTTGGAGGCGCTGGAAATTCCTTATATCATCAATACCAATATGGTTCGTGGATTAGATTATTATAATCATACGATTTTTGAATTTACCGCAGATGTAGCAGGTAATGAACTGACAATTTGTGCAGGTGGTCGATATGATAGCCTTGTTGCTTATTTTGGTGGGCCAGAGACAGCTGGATTTGGCTTTGGAATGGGTGTGGAACGCCTCCTCCTCGTTCTTGAAAAGCAAGGTGTGGAATTGCCGCTAGAAGATAGCTTAGATGTTTATATTGCAGTTTTGGGAGAAGGTGCTAATAATAAAGCATTGGAAATTGTGCAAGCACTTCGCAAGCAAGGGTTTACAGCTGAGCGTGATTATTTAAATCGTAAGTTGAAAGCGCAATTCAAGTCAGCAGACACCTTTGGTGCTAAAGTGTTAATAACTCTTGGCGAAAGTGAAATTGAAAGCAAACAAGTCACTATCAAAAACAATCAAACGCGTGAAGAATTAATTGTCGATTTAAATCAGATCCAAGAAGATTTTCAAGTAATTTTTAAGCAAGTAGGATTTTAGTTGAGAAGTGCAAAAGCTAGGTACCAGCTTTCTGCTATTATTTGTGTAAGGTGAACAGAGGTTGAATAACTGATGAAAAAAATTGTCATTCCATCTATACTTCAATTTATAATAGTTTTTTTAGTAATAGGTGGTATTGCTTATTTTGTGAGAGGAGACTTTTTCTTTCGATTTTTAGCACCGATTTTTGGCTTAGCGGCAGGACTGTTGCGCTTAGCCTTAAGTTATGTTGTTAAGGTTTTGCATCCTGAATTATATGAAAGAGAGATTAAGAAATGAAACTTAGTCTCCTTTTTATGAGAGATTAGGTTAAGATAAGAAGTTTTTGAAAAGCGGACTTCTTTTTCATCTCTTTTGTGGTAAAATAGTAAAAGAATTAAAAGTTTGGAGAATAAAAATGAGACGTTCAATGTATGCTGGACGTGTTCGTAGTGAACATGTCGGTCAAGAAATCACTTTAAAAGGTTGGGTATCCCGTCGTCGTAACTTGGGAGGCTTGATTTTCATTGATTTACGTGACCGCGAAGGCATTATGCAGCTGGTTATCAATCCTGAGAATGTAACTAAAGAAGTCATGGGAACTGCCGAAAGGTTGCGAAGCGAATATGTTATTGAAGTGACTGGAAAAGTAGAAGCACGTACGCAGGCAAATGATAAACTTGCAACAGGAACTGTTGAACTGCATGTGGAGACTTTGACAATTCTCAATACAGCCAAAACAACTCCATTTGAAATTAAAGATGGTATTGAAGCGAACGATGATACGCGCCTTCGTTATCGGTATTTAGATCTTCGACGTCCTGAAATGTTGGCAAATTTGAAATTACGAGCTAAAGTAACACATTCAATTCGTAATTACTTAGATGAGCTTGAGTTTATTGATATAGAAACTCCGTTTCTTACGAAATCAACTCCAGAAGGTGCGCGTGATTATTTGGTGCCAAGTCGAGTGAACCAAGGACATTTCTATGCATTGCCACAAAGTCCTCAGATTACAAAACAATTGTTGATGAATGCTGGTTTTGATCGTTATTATCAAATTGTGAAGTGCTTCCGTGATGAGGATTTGCGTGGAGACCGTCAACCAGAGTTTACACAGGTTGACTTAGAAACTTCTTTTCTTTCTGACCAAGAAATCCAAGATATTACAGAAGGCTTGATTGCTCGAGTGATGAAAGAAACGAAGGGAGTTGATGTTACGCTACCATTCCCACGAATGACATATGATGATGCGATGACTTTATATGGAAGCGATAAACCAGATACTCGTTTTGAAATGCTTTTGCAAGACTTGACAGATATTGTCAAGGAGGTTGACTTTAAAGTTTTTTCAGAAGCACCAGTAGTTAAAGCTATTGTTGTGAAAAATGCTGCTGATAAATATTCTCGTAAAGATATTGATAAGCTGACAGAGCAGGCAAAACAATATGGTGCAAAAGGACTTGCTTGGGTCAAAGTGGTCTCAGATGAATTAAATGGTCCAATTGCTAAATTTTTGAAAGACTTGACAAGTGAGTTGACGGATGCTTTACAGCTTGAAGAAAATGATTTGGTTCTCTTTGTAGCTGATACTGTAGAAGTTGCTAATGCAACTTTGGGTGCACTTCGTGTCCGTTTGGCAAAAGAACTAGGCTTGATTGATGAGTCGAAATTTAATTATCTTTGGGTAGTGGATTGGCCAATGTTTGAATGGTCAGAAGAGGAAGGACGTTATATGAGTGCACATCACCCATTCACCCTTCCACAAGCAGACACAGCTCATGAGTTAGAAGGTGATTTGAGTAAAGTTCGTGCTATTGCTTATGATATTGTCTTGAATGGTTATGAATTGGGTGGTGGAAGTCTTCGTATTAACCATAAAGATTTGCAAGAACGAATGTTTAAAGCCCTTGGTTTTTCTAAAGAAGCAGCTACTGATCAGTTTGGTTTCTTGCTAGAAGCTATGGATTACGGTTTTCCACCACATGGTGGGTTGGCTATCGGACTAGATCGCTTTGTCATGTTGCTAGCTGGTGAGGAAAATATCCGTGAAGTGATTGCTTTCCCTAAAAATAATAAAGCAAGTGATCCTATGACACAGGCGCCAAGTCTAGTTGACACTAAGCAGCTTGAGGAATTAAGTTTACAAGTAGAAACTCATGAAGAAAACTAAGATTTATAAACGATTTCGTTATTATTTGCGCCGTTTGGCTTATAATTTTAAATTGATACAAGTGCTTAAAAGTATCTCCCGCAAGAAGTATGATGAAAAAATATCTGCTTCACTAATCTATGGTTTTTTATCTGCAGTTGCAGTTAATCTCTTCTTTCAACCAGGGCATGTGTACTCAAGTGGGGCGACGGGATTGGCACAGATTTTAGCCGCTTTAAGTACACGTTTTTTGGGATTTGCCATTCCTGTTTCTGTAACTTTTTATCTCATCAATATCCCACTAATGATCTTGGCTTGGTATCAGATTGGGCACAAGTTTACGGTGTTTACTTTTATTACGGTTTCCATGAGCTCACTGTTTATCCAGTTTGTTCCTGAAGTGAGTTTAACAAATGACCCAATTATCAATGCATTGTTTGGTGGGGTCATTATGGGAATGGGGATCGGCTTTGCTTTGCGTTCCAATATTTCTAGTGGTGGGACAGACATTGTCAGTTTGACAGTTCGGAAGAAAACAGGCAGAAATGTCGGAAATATTTCTTTTATTGTCAATGGGATGATTATGATTATTGCGGGTGTTACCTTTGGGTGGAAATATGCGCTTTATTCGATGATTACGATTTTTGTTTCGAGTCGGGTGACAGATGCCGTCTTTACCAAGCAAAAGAGGATGCAAGCTATGATTATTACCAGTTATCCTGAAGCCGTTATTGAAAAAATCCACAATAAGTTGCATCGTGGTGCAACGATTATCAATGGTGCAGAAGGTACCTACAATCATGAGAAAAAAGCAGTTTTGATTACAGTTATTACGCGTGCTGAATTTAATGAATTCAAGCATATCATGCGAAAAGTAGACCCGCATGCTTTTGTATCGGTAGCGGATAATGTTCACATTCTTGGACGTTTCGTGGAAGAATAAAACCATCAGATTAGCTGAATTAGCTAATCTGATGGTTTTTTGTTAGACACCTTTAAGACTGTCTGCCTTTTTTTAAGATCAAAATCAATAGGAAGTGAGCCAAAGAGTTTTTGTTTTAAAGTATAGAATGAAGTAAATCAATGATACAAGAGCTGGGTTCAAAAAGCACAGCTTTGAAAAGTGGGCAGGGCTGACAAAGCAAGTCTTCTTTCCATAATTATTTAAGTGCGAGAACTTGTTTTCCAGGGACAATATAGTAATCTTTGTTAGCATCGAGAGGAGTATCAAGGCTGATTTTAGGATAGTTGATAAACACAGCTTGTTTATCCTGATTTGGATAGATAAATGAATTGTTCCCAAAGTTAATGAGGATAGTGATTTGATTTTCTTTTTCTTTGATTTTGTATTTGACTATAGATTCATTCAGCCATTGGGCAGAGCAACAATTTTTGATTTCTGTACGTGTTTTCAAACGTAAGAGTGGATGTTTTTTTCTGAATTGAATGAGCTGACAGATAAATGCCACATCTTTCTCATATTCAATTGAGCGTAGCCAATCTAGACGGTTAATAGTATCTGGAGTATTATAAGTATTCTCAATGAGATTTTTGCTACGGAAAAATTCTTGACCACTATGAATGAATGGTACTCCTTGTGTCAACAAAGAGAGATGCAGAGCAAGTCGAGCATTGTCAAGTCGCTCTTTTAAATCAATCTTGGGATTTTGTATCGCAAAATAGTCAAAAGCAGTTGCATCGTCATGGCATTCTACATAGTTGATTGCTTGTTGCGGTGCGATAAAGTGTTCAGTACCTGTAAAACCAATATTGGCAGTTAAAATATTCTCTATAGAATTTATGGAATTTGTTTTTTGTATTTGTTCGCCTTTTGCGATGGTTGCTTTTATTGTATTGCGAAAATGATCATTGAAAAAACCATAACTTGGTAATTTGTCAGCATTGAACTGGTGAGCCAGTCTATTGTTATCTAGCCCCGTATTCATACGCCAGCCTTCTCCGTAAAGATAGACGTTCGGATAGAGAGATTGCAACTCCTCTGCAATCTGTTTCATGGTTTCTATATCTAAAATCCCCATGAGGTCAAAGCGGAATCCATCGAATCCGTAAATCGTTAACCATTGTTTGAGGGAATGCTTAATATAGCTACGAACCATTGCTCGTTCACTTGCTACATCATTTCCACAAAATGTACCATTTGTTAAATTACCGTTGTGATCGTAGCGGAAAAAATAACCTGGAACGATTTTTTCAAAAGCATAGGCTTTAGGATCGTAGACATGATTATAAACAACGTCCATGATAACGCTAATATCAGCTTTGTGGTAAGTAGTGATGGCTTCTTGCAATTCAACGATTCTTGCATATGGATCATGTGGATTAGTTGTAAAACTGCCGTCGGGAAGGTTGTATTGCATAGGGTCGTATCCCCAGTTATATACGAGCTCTGGATGATTTTCATCAACGCTGCCAAAATCATACAAAGGCATGAGCTGAATGTGAGTTACACCTAATTGTTTGATGTACTCCATCCCTAAAGTATGTTTTTGCAACTGCGGAGACTCTGTCAGAGATTTGAATTTACCAGGATAAGTAAACTTAGCTTCTTTTTGCATGGAAAAATCTCGCACACTCATCTCGTAAATAATGGCCTCTGTCATTGACATTTGTGTCTGTGCTCGATGGATAGGATGAGAAATTTTCTCTAAGTTAATTATGTAACTAGCTCCAGAATTACTTTCGGACGATAGAGCATAAGGGTCGTGAACTTCTACCCAGTGACCATTTACTTTGTGTAGATAGTAATAAGCAGCTCCATCAAAATTTCCGAATACTTCTGTTTGCCACACTCCCTTTTCTCCGAGAGTCATTGGGTAAACAGTATTTTGTAAATGAAGTAATACTTGTTCAGAAATTGGTGCCCAGAGCTTAAAAGTTGTTGCTTCCGGGGTATAATGAGCTCCTAAATCGTTTTCGTTGTAAGCAAACGTCTGGTCAAAAATTGGCTTTCTTACAATATGGCGAAATTGTAAGAACGTTTTATTACGATCTTGGTCGTAAATCCAATAATGTTCAGTTAAATCTAGCGGTTTTAGAGGAGTAAGGCTGTATTGCACGAAGTCGTCTTGTTCTTCCAGAGCTCTTATCTGTAAAATTTGTGGGCTATCGACCGTTTCGATTGTAAATTGTAATTGTTCAGTATAAAATTGTTTTTCTAACTCGATAGTGATGAGACTTTGGTCATCTAAGTAGGCTTGGAATATTCGGAAAGCCATAAACTTCCTTTCTTTATTGTTCGATAATGCGATGTGGAATTACTTGGCGATAACAAATTTGTCGATTTTCTTTGGTATCATTGATAATTTGCAGGATAGTTTTAAAAGAAATCCGCCCCAGTTCTAGCGTATTAATATCAACATAAGCTGTCAAGTCAAGTTTGGGTTTAATAGAGTCAAAAGCTAGAGTAGGAACAGATAATTGATTTTGATTTAAATAGTTGCAGACCCCTTCTGCTAGCATGCTATCTGTTGTGATAATCGCATCAATTTTTGAATCATGATTTAGAAGATGTTTTGTGAATTGATATCCTTTTTCTTCCAAAAATTCATTTGCAAATGCTGTGTTTTGAGGATCAAGCTCTAAGTGGTAATCTTCCAGCGCTTTTTGATACCCTTTATAACGATCTTGCGTTACAAATAGTCTTTTACTACCACCGATAAAGGCAATATTGCGGCAGCCTTTTTTGATAAAATATTCTGTTGCATCATATCCAGCTTGGATATTGTCATTATCCACCAAAGGAATAAACGGAGAAAGAGATTTTCCTAAAATTAAGAAAGGAAATTGTTCCTCACTAACCATTTTCACTAATGGATCATTTTCCTGAGAATAGAGAAAAATGAGCCCGTCCACACGTTTCCCTAGAACCATTTGGGAAATAGCTTCCATGCGCTCTTTTTCATTTTTCCCGGTCGCAATTTGAATAGCGTAGTGAAATTCAGAAGCTACCTGAGCAATCCCACGAAATACTGAAGGGAAAAATGGATTTTGATAAAAAGCATCGGAATCATCAGGTAAAACAACACCAATGACTTGTGTGTAACTGCTAACAAGACTACGTGCATTGAGATTAGGATGATAATTCAATTCCTTCATAGCTTTACGGACTCTTTTTTTGGTCTCATCGCTGATGCTGGATTTATTTTGGACAACACGGGTAACGGTAGAAGGCGAAACTCCTGCCAATTTAGCAACTTCTTTAATAGTAACTCGCATAAAAAACCTCCTACTTTTTCATTTTTTCATCACGGAAATGTGTCCGATAGAAAATAATGACGAGATAAAGAACAAAAAGAATGTTTTGAATGGTAATCATAGTGGTCATGGCTTGACCGAACAATAACCCTGCTGCAACAGCAATCAAAGTTGGCAAACCTAAACAATTCAAAGCAAAATGATAGCATTCTTTGACGGTTTTAAAAGAAAAAAGACGTGATTTTTTCGTTAAATAAAGGAAAAAGGTAGCTCCTAAGATGATGATGAAGAAATTCAGTGTCAAAAGACCGCCAGAAAGGAGAACGAGAAATAGACCGACTGTCACACGATTTTGTTGAAACCAATCTTGTGAAATGGCGGCACTGAGCGACTTTTTATTTTTTAGAGCAGCTTGATTGATATGCTGATATTGAATGTTTGCCAGTTTTTTTCCTTTTTTGCTGATAATCAGTTGTTTGGATCCAAAAGCAAGTGTTAGTTTTTCTCCTAAGGTAGACTGTTCTTTCCCTAGAAGGACAGTTCCTGCTTTGCTATTGTGAGTTGATTGCTGACCAGCATAGCTGAATTGATGATTTTCTATTTTAGCATTCTCTGTGATATCGTCCATTACTTCCTTTGTAACAGGGTCAAAAACACCATCTACAAAAGTAGTGAGTGGATAAGTCTTGAGAGACGCGTTTTGCACAGCAACTGGTATCATGGATAAGGAAATTAAAAAGATGCTTGTGAAAATCAATTGAAACCAGATCAGTAATTTTCGGTTGGCAAAAGGCTTTTTAAAACCGTAAATACTAGAAAAATAATTAAATGGATAAGGTAGCATAAGACACTCTTTCTAAAAATTTATAATCAGGTAATGGCTAATAAAGCAAAGTTTATTAGCTATCATACAACTATAAATAAAAGAGGGTGGGACAAGATTATCCCTTGTCGCCACCACTTGTTAAACCAGATACAAAGTTCTTTTGTAGGAAGAAGAATAAGATACAGATTGGCAAAGCAATCAGGATAGCGCCTGCTGAGAAGTAAGCAATCTTCAAATTCTTCACATCACTAACAAAGGTTTGTAAACCAACAGCAACTGTATAGAATTCTTTTTCACGAAGTAAGAAACTAGATAAGATGTAGTCTCCGAATGGTCCCATGAAAGCCCAGAGAGCTTGTACAGCAATCATTGGACGAACGAGTGGCAGTACAATTTGCCAGAAGCGTCTGAAGTGACCAGCACCGTCCAATTTAGCGGACTCATCAAGCGAGATAGGCACAGTATCAAAATATCCTTTCATGAGCCAAGCGTTCATTGGGATACCACCGCCGACATAAAGGAAGATGAGGAACCAACTGTGGTTGAGCGCATTTAACATCAAAGCCATAACGAAGAAGGCGGTCAGGGCAGCCATTGTTGGCACCATTTGAATGATTAAGAAGAAGATCAGACTTTGTTTTCTAGCTAGGAAATTATAACGACTATAAGCGTAACCAGCTAGTACAACTATACTTGTTTGGATAATCATTGTCAAGATAGCAATGATTAAAGTGTTAAAGTACCAAGTCCCATAAAGAGTTTCAGTAAAAAGCTTGCTAAAGTTTTCTAGGCTAAAATTAATATCTGTATCTAGCTTAAACGCAAGGACATTCCCTGTCTTGAAAGCAGACATAATCGTAATCAAGAGAGGATAGATAATGATAATAGATAAAGCCACTAGATAGAAATAAGTTAAAAAGTGGTTTAAACGGCGTTTAAATTTAATAGAATTATTCATCTTACACATCCTCCATATCAAATGCATGTAGTTTCTTGAACGCAATCATGGAGATTGAAATCACAATAAGAGAAATGATAAGTGTTACCGCAGCAGCCATTGAGTATTGAGGAGCTGCACCTGTCGTTAAACGATAAATCCATGAAATGAGGATGTCAGTCGAACCTGCACCACCACCAACTGTACCAGGACCGCCATCATTAAAGAGGTACATGATAGAGAAGTTGTTGAAGTTGAAAGTATACTGACTGATGAGTGTAGGAGCAGCAACTGCTAAAATCATTGGGAAAGTGATATTGCGGAATTTTTGCCATGCATTTGCACCATCAATGTAAGCTGCTTCGTAAAGATCGTTTGGAATGGATTGCAAGATACCAAGTGTCAATACATAAATGTAAGGGAAACCAAGCCAACCTTGCATCATAATTAGAGCAATTTTAGTCCAGGTCGGATCTGTTTTCCAAGGAATCAGATGTCCATTTAAGAATGGCAATACTTTACCAAGAAGCGGAATGACTTGGGTATTGATTGCACCGATACTATCGTTGAACATGTTACTGAAAGTTAAGATAGTGATGAATGCTGGGACAGCCCAAGGCAGTAAGAAGATAACGCCGAAAATGCGTTTTCCTTTAATAAATGGTTGGTTTGCAATAATAGCGGTAAAAATACCAATAACGATTTGGACAGTTGAGGCAGCCAGTGCCCAGATAATAGTCCAACCAAGAACGGCTCCAAAAGCAGAACGGAAAGTGCTAAGTCGCCAAATATTAGTGAAGTTTGTCACGCCAACCCAATCCAAGAGCTTGGTTGGAGGCAAATGTTGGAAATCATAGTTTGTAAAGGCGATTAAAAGAGTAACCAATACAGGGAAAATGATAGCAAAAGTCATTGCAATATATGAAGGAATAATCAATAGGTAAGGAAAACCATTAGCGTAAATTCCTTTTAACATATCTTTGAAAGTCGTAGGAACTGGATAATCATTATTCCAACGTTTCGCAATAGTATAAGCATCTTTTAGATTGAGAGCATAAAAGATGAAATAAACAATGACAAGAATAAAGTGGAATGCACCACGAATCAGCATGAAAAGAGAGTTATCGCGTCCAGGCACCTCACCGAGAGTAATTAAGTTTCCTAACTCAGGAGCAGCAATGGCGAAAAAGTAAATCAAAAATAAAATGGTAACTCCTAAAAAGATAGCCCCTTTTGCTTTTTGTTTATTATAAATTTGCCCAAGTCCTGGGATGAGGGAGAGCAGCAATGCTTTACGTGGCTGTTGTTGTGTAGTCATCAGAGCCTCCTTTGTCTAAAATATAGAACTCGACTGGTGCTGCCAATCGAGTTCTATCCTACCTCAATCTGTTTTATTTTTTACCAAATTTTTGATTGATAGTATCTTTAATCAATTTAACGGCATCATTTACAGCGGTTTTAGTATCTTTTTTACCACTTACAGCATCAAAGAGCATACTTGCTGCTGGATCCCATACAGTACTCATTTCAGAGATATTTGGCATAGGTTGAGCAGATTGGAATTGTTTAATAACAGCTGAAGTCAATTCATCATTCTTTCCTTCAGCGTATTTACGAGCCTCTGTGTTTGCAGGTACTTCGTTTGTAGCATCATAGAAAGCTTTTTGTTGTTCAGTCGAAGTCAAGAAGTTAACAAACTTTTGAGCTGTTTTGGCATTTTTAGATCCTGCAGGGATGACCCAAGCTTTACCACCACCAAAGGTTTGATAGTTTTTACCATTTGGAAGTGTAGGAATAGTGGCAACACCATAGTTCACTTTAGCTTCTTTGAATGATGCGGCTTTCCAAGGGCCTTCAATGATAGCAGCTGTTTTACCTGATTGGAATTGAGTTTGAATTAAGTTTGCGGCACCTTTAGTATCTTGCATTCCTTTTGGCCATTTTGCATACCAAGTTTTAGCGTATTCAACACCTTTGATAGAACCGTCATTTGCAAGTCCAATGTCTTTAGGATCGGTACCGTTCTTACCAAAGACATATCCACCATTACCAGCTAGCAGACCATAAGTGTAGTAGAAGTTTGTCCAGTCAGCAAGGAACCCAGTTGTTTTGCCATTTTCGTTAGCAAAAGCATATTTGCTGTCTTTTGCAAGTTCTTCTAATTCAGCAAAAGTAGTAGGTGCTTTAGAAACAAGGTCTTTATTGTAGTACATTACTAATGTTTCGATAACAGCAGGTGCGCCATAAGTCTTACCTTTTGTAGTTACGAGTGCTTTTGTTGTGTCATCAGTCATTGAACCTTTGTCAAGTTTCACTTCTGAAAGTTGGCCGTCTGAACCGAGACTACCTACGCGGTCATATGGAGACATCATAACGTCTGGAGCCTTGCCAGATTGGTTGTCAAGTGAAAGATTTTCAAGACCTTTAAGTTGGTCTCCAGTTTTAATAGTAACTTTTGTTCCACTTTCTTTTTCAAAAGCTTCAGCTGCTTTCTTTACATATTTTTCGTATTGTTTTTCTACGTAAATAGTGAGGTTTTTACCATCACCAGAAGAAGCTGATTTATTATTTTTGCTACCGCAAGCTACTAGTAACAAACTAGCTAATCCTACAGTTCCAAGAACTGCAACACTTTTCAACACTTTATGTTTCATGATTTATTCCTCCTAAAGAATAAAATAATAAGATGATAATTTAATTAGTTTACGCAAACGTTTTCTTAAACTGAGATTAGTATACCATAAATAGAAAACGGTTGCAACACTTTTTTTAAAAATCTTAAAAATTTTTTATTTCTCACTCAAAAATGTTGACAGAATATAGAAGAAAAGGAGAGGATTGTCCAAAATATTTTAAAAAATAATAAAAAAAGCAGAAAAATGGTTGCGTCCATTTTGGAATTAAGTTATAATCAAATCAACGCAAACGTTTTCGTTAAATGAATGCAAAATTTAACAGAAAAATTTATTGAGGTGAAAAAGATGAAAGAGCGTCAAAGTGGTGTTCTCATGCATATTTCTTCTCTGCCAGGAAAATATGGAATTGGTTCATTTGGGAAAAGTGCTTACGATTTTGTCGATTTTCTGGTGAGAACTAAGCAACGTTACTGGCAAATATTGCCACTAGGAACAACTAGTTATGGAGATTCTCCATATCAATCTTTCTCTGCATTTGCGGGAAATACACATTTTATTGATTTTGATCGATTGATTGAAGAAGGATTGCTTGTGCAAAGTGATCTTGAAGGGTTAGACTTTGGTCAGGATCCAAGAAAAGTAGATTATGCGAAAGTGTTTAACAATCGCAGACCTGTTTTGGAAAAAGCTGTGAAACGTTTCTTAGAATGTGGAGATTTGGCAGCCTATGAAAAATTTGTGGCTGACAATTCATCATGGCTTGAAGTATTTGTTGAATACATGGCGATTAAAGAATATTTTGACTTGAAAGCTTGGACTGAATGGCCAGATGCGGCTCTTCGGCGTCGTGAAGCAGCTAGTTTAGCTCATTATCGTGAAAAATTAGCTGACAGATTGACTTATCATCGTGTAACGCAGTATCTTTTCTTTAAACAATGGTTAGAATTAAAAGCGTATGCCAATGAACATTACATTGAAATTGTCGGCGATATGCCAATCTATGTAGCAGCTGATAGCTGTGATGTTTGGGCACAACCACACTTCTTTAAAACAGATGAGCTAGGGCAGCCTACATGCGTAGCGGGATGCCCACCAGATGAATTCTCTGCAACTGGCCAACTCTGGGGGAACCCAATTTATGACTGGAAAGCAATGGATAAAGATGGTTATAGTTGGTGGATTAAACGCCTACGTGAAAGCTTCAAGATTTATGATGTAGTGCGTATTGATCATTTCCGTGGATTTGAATCTTACTGGGAAATCCCTGCTAGTTCCGATACAGCAGCTCCTGGTAAATGGGTTAAGGGACCTGACTATGCTTTGTTTAAAGCAGTGAAAGAAGAGTTAGGTGATCTGAATATTATTGCTGAAGACTTGGGCTTTATGACCGATGAAGTGATTGCTTTACGTGAAAAGACAGGCTTCCCTGGTATGAAAGTGACTCAATTTGCTTTTAATCCAGACAGCGAAAGCATTGATAGTCCACACTTAGCACCTAACAATTCTGTCATGTATACAGGTACGCACGATAATAATACTGTTCTTGGTTGGTATCGCGATGAAATTGATGATGCTACACGTGAATATATGGCTCAATACACCAATCGTAAGGAATATGAAACAGTACCTCATGCTATGTTACGGACTATCTTTGCTTCTGTCAGCTTTATGGCAATTGCAACCATGCAAGATTTGCTTGAATTAGATGGTTCAGCTCGCATGAACTATCCATCAACTATTGGTGGAAATTGGTCCTGGCGTATGACAGCAGATGAATTGAATCCTGTGGTTGAAGCAGAGTTATATAGCTTGACGAAAACATATCGTCGTGTAAATAAAAAATTATTAAATCATGAAAATGAACTCTAGTGTTTGTTTTCTAGTCTAGGAGAAAAAATGTCAAACTTACAAGAATATATTAAGAAAAATTATCAAAAAGGAATTGCTGAATGTAGCAATGAAGAATTGTATATTGCCCTTTTAAACTATACAAAATTAGCTAGTGCACAAAAATCAGTTAATACTGGTAAAAAGAAGCTTTACTATATTTCTGCCGAGTTTTTGATTGGGAAACTTTTGTCAAACAACCTAATTAACCTTGGCCTTTATGACAATGTTAAAAAAGAGTTAGCAGACGCTGGTAAAGATCTAATTGAAGTTGAAGAAGTAGAATTAGAACCTTCACTTGGAAATGGCGGTTTGGGACGTCTGGCTGCTTGTTTCCTTGATTCAATTGCGACTCTTGGTTTGAATGGAGATGGTGTTGGACTAAATTATCACTTTGGTTTGTTCCAACAAGTCTTGAAAAATAATGAGCAAACAACAGTTCCAAACTTCTGGCTAACTGAACAAAATTGGTTGGTAAAATCAAGCCGTAGCTATCAAGTACCATTTGCTAATTTTACATTAACATCAACTCTTTATGATATTGATGTGCCTGGTTACAAGACGGCTACTAAAAACCGCCTTCGTCTGTTCGATCTTGACTCAGTTGATGCAAGTATCATTGAAGATGGGATTGACTTTGATAAGACAGATATCGCTCGTAATTTGACTCTATTCCTTTACCCAGATGATAGTAATAAGCAAGGTGAATTGCTTCGTATCTTCCAACAATACTTCATGGTATCAAATGGTGCGCAATTGATTCTTGATGAAGCGATTGAAAAAGGGAGCAATCTTCATGACTTGGCTGACTACGCAGTTGTGCAAATTAATGATACTCACCCATCAATGGTCATTCCTGAGTTGATTCGTCTCTTGACTGCACGTGGGATTGAGCTTGATGAAGCAATCTCAATCGTTCGTAATATGACTGCTTATACAAACCATACTATTCTTGCAGAAGCATTGGAAAAATGGCCGCTTGAATTCTTGGAAGAAGTTGTTCCACACTTGGTTCCAATTATCAAAGAATTGGATAAACGCGTAAAAGCAGAATATGCAGATCCGGCTGTTCAAATTATTGATGAAAACAATCGAGTACACATGGCGCACATGGATATTCACTATGGATATAGTGTAAATGGTGTTGCAGCACTTCATACAGAAATTTTGAAGAACTCAGAGCTTAAAGCTTTCTACGATGTTTATCCAGAAAAATTCAACAATAAGACAAATGGTATTACGTTCCGTCGTTGGCTCATGCATGCAAACCCACGTTTATCAAATTATATCGATAGCTTGATTGGGCGTGATTGGCATCATGATGCTTCAAAATTAGAAGATTTACTTGATTTTTCTGACAAGGCTGATGTAAAAGCTGAACTTGAAAAAATCAAAGCTCACAACAAACGGAAATTGGCTCGTCATTTGAAGGAACACCAAGGTGTTGAAATCAATCCAAACTCTATTTTTGATATCCAAATCAAACGTCTTCACGAATACAAACGCCAACAAATGAATGCTCTTTATGTTATTCATAAATATTTGGACATCAAGGCTGGGAATATTCCTGCACGTCCAATTACGGTCTTCTTTGGTGGTAAAGCTGCTCCAGCATACACAATCGCTCAAGATATTATCCATTTGATTCTTTGCTTGTCAGAGGTGATAGCTAATGACCCAGAAGTTTCTCCATATTTGCAAGTCGTCATGGTTGAAAATTACAATGTTACTGCAGCTAGCTTCTTAATTGCAGCTGGTGATATTTCTGAGCAGATCTCTCTTGCTTCTAAAGAAGCTTCAGGTACTGGTAACATGAAATTCATGTTGAATGGTGCATTGACACTTGGTACTATGGATGGCGCTAATGTAGAGATTGCTGAATTGGTAGGCCAAGACAATATCTACATCTTTGGTGAAGATTCTGAAACAGTTATTGATCTGTATGCGAAAGAAGCGTACAAATCATCAGATTTCTATGCTCGTGAAGCAATCAAACCGTTGGTTGATTTCATTGTTAGTGATACGGTTCTCGCAGTTGGTAAGAAAGAACGCTTAGAACGTCTCTATAATGAATTGATTCATAAAGATTGGTTCATGACGCTTCTTGACTTAGAAGATTATATCAAAACGAAAGAACGTATGTTTAAGGATTATGAAGACCGTGATGTTTGGCTTGAAAAAGTTCTGATTAACATTGCGAAAGCAGGCTTCTTCTCAGCAGACCGTACCATTGCCCAATATAACAATGAAATTTGGCATTTGAACGCTTAGTTTAAAATCTGGGATTTTCCCAGATTTTTTATTTATGTGGCTTTCATTTCTTCTTATTCTGATAAGTGTAAGGCAAATAAGGGAATAAGACGAAACCACAAAGCAACGCTTTGAGTGATCACTTACTAGCCTGCTCGTATATCAACAAGAGTAGTTTGATATTGTCCCAGACTCCATGATTTTTGATAGTATAAGCAGAATGACATTTTCTGTAACTTTGTTTATTTTTGTTGCCTTTTTTTACTGCTTACGTTATAATAAATAAAACTGAAAACTCTTTTAAGCAGGAGGCTTATTGTGAAAAAACGACCAATTTATTTATATGTATTGCTGACGGTATCAGCCATTTTATCATCGTTTACATTCATAGGAACTTTTTTTGGCAGTGAAAAAATAACGAATACAAGTTCCTACAAAGGTTTATCTGAAACAGTTGTAAAACAAATAGTGAAAGTGACTGAAAAGAGTCTTGTCTTTCTTCATAATGGTCCCCATAAATTATTAACTATCCTTTCTATTCTGTTGTTGATAGCTGCTGTTGTTTTCATTGTTAAGAAAAACATTTTATACGCTAATTTTGCCTATATTGCCTATGTATTATTAGGAATTATTGGAACAATTTACAATTACGTAGGTGGGATGCCGCTAAACTATCTTTATCAAGATCAAACGATGCGTGCTACAGCAATTTCATCGACAAGAATTCTGACTATTATCTATTTTGCTTTTAATATTCTTTTCCTTGTTATTGTCTTTTTCAAGATGAAACGGCAGCAACAAGACTTAGCAAAAAAAGAATTGCAATAGTTGACAAAACATATCTATCAGCTTAAAATTTTAAGAGAATGATAGATATGTTTTAATTTTAGAAAGAGAGAAACTATGAAAATTTCCTTAGTTTATATTAGTTTGAGTGGAAATACAGCGAGTTTTATCAAACGCTTATCTGCATTTTTGCAAGAGAGACATGAAAGCGTTGAGATTGAGCAAGTGGATATAAAAGATATGGTGAAAGCAGGACGACCATTTTATGCCATGTCTCAGCCTTTTATAGCTTTTTTGCCAACTTACTTAGAAGGTGGAAATGGTCTGGACAATGGCGATGTCGAAATTCTTACCAATGATTTAGGTGATTTTATTGCTTTTGAAGAAAATTATAAGCGTTGTTTTGGCATTGTTGGCAGTGGTAATCGTAATTTTAACCACCAATATTGTTTAACAGCTAAACAATATTCAGAACGATTTGGCTTTCCAGTCTTAGATACATTTGAGCTTCGTGGCTTGAATGAAGATATTAAACGAATTGGTCTAAAAATCGAAGAATTATACGGGCTATAAGACAAAAACCTATCGATATATCGATAGGTTTTTATGATACCATTAAAATAATTACATTTTTTTTGGAGCGTCAACACCGAGAAGACGAAGAGCTTCTTTTAGAACAACAGCTGTTGCATAGCTGAGAGCTAAGCGGCTGTCACGTTCAGGACTTTCGTCCAAAATACGCGTATGAGCGTAGAACTTGTTGAATGCTTGTGCAAGGCTGATAGCATATTTTGCAATGAGTGATGGATCATAATTGTCAGCTGCACGTTTAACAACACGGGCGAAATCTTGCAGCAGTTTAATGATTTCCCAGCTTTCAGCATCTTTAAGGCTATATGTTGCTTCAACACTTGGCTTAAAATCAGCTTTGCGAAGGATGGATTGGATACGCGCATAAGCGTATT
Organism: Streptococcus sp. AS20; assembly: GCF_000524255.1. Lineage (NCBI taxonomy): Bacteria > Bacillati > Bacillota > Bacilli > Lactobacillales > Streptococcaceae > Streptococcus > Streptococcus sp. AS20. Next base: position 109,321 of record NZ_JANS01000012.1, read on the forward strand.
GGATATATGGACCTGTTTCTCCTTCAAAGGACACCATTGCTTCCAAATCAAAGTCGTAACCGTTGCGGCGGTCTGTTTTTAAATCGTAGAATTTGACAGCTCCCACACCGACAGCACGAGCAACAGTATCTTTGTTTTCAAGATCAGGATTTTTAGCTTCAATTTGGTTCTTCGCACGACTGATAGCTTCTTGAAGGGTTGGTTCAAGCAGAATGATATTACCTTTACGTGTAGACAATTTTTGACGGTTCTTTGTCACCAAACCAAAGTCTACATGAATCATATCGTCGCTCCAGCCGAATCCCATTTTCTTTAAAACAGCTTTCAATTGTCTAAAGTGGTTAGCTTGTTCTTGACCCACAGCATAAACATTTTTGACGAAGTTATAAGTACGGGCGCGGTACATAGCTGTGGCAATATCACGGGTAATGTAGAGAGTAGCACCATCAGATTTTTTAATCATAGCTGGCGGAAGGTTGACATCATCAAGATTGACGATGCTTGCTCCTTTAGATTCTTCTAGCAATCCTTTTTCTTCAAGGAGCTTAATTCCTTCGTCCATCTTGTCATTATAGAAGGCTTCACCGGCTAGGCTGTCAAATTCAACACCAAGCAATTTATAGATGCGGTTAAATTCTTTCAGACTTTCATCACGGAACCATTGCCATAATTCCGTAGCTTCAGGGTCACCGTCTTCTAATTTTTTGAACCAAAGACGTCCTTCGTCATCAAGTTCAGGATCGGTTTCAATTTCCGCATTGATTCGGACATAGAGTTTTAATAACTCGTCAATTGGACTGGCTTCAACAGCTTCTTTGCTGCCCCATTTTTTATAAGCGACCATCAGAAGTCCGAATTGTTTACCCCAGTCACCCAAGTGGTTGATTTTAATGGTGTTGTAGCCTAGTTTACGGAAAATATTAGAGAGAGCATCTCCGATAACGGTGGAGCGCAAATGACCAACTGAAAAGGGTTTTGCAATGTTAGGACTGGAGAGGTCAATTGTGATGTTTTCTCCATGCCCTTCATCTTGTTGCCCGTAGTTATTTCCTTCTTTTACAATTTCTTTAATAACTTGAGCTGAAATTTTTGATTTATCAAGAAAGAAGTTTACATAAGGACCTGTTGCTACCACTTTTTCAAAGTTTGTCGTATCAATCTTTTCTGCAATATCTGTAGCAATGATTTGAGGAGCTTTACGTTCTACTTTTGCTAAAGAGAAGGCAGGAAAGGCAATATCGCCTAACTCTGAGCTTTTTGGTTGTTCTAGTAAATTAAAAATAGCATCTTGGTCTAAGCTGTCAATGACCTTAGCCAATTCGCTTGCAATCAATTGTTTATTATTCATGGTTTCTCCTTTGGTCTTTTACTAGTATTTTAACATATTTTTTGACGAATCTTCAATTTTTTTGATATAATTTAGAGTATAAATATACATTGTTGAGGATAAAATGAAAAAAACTGAGCGTCATAAACTGATCAAGAAAATAATTAAGGAAGAGAAACTAAGCACACAGAAAGATATTCAGGATCGTTTGAAAGTACAAGGAGTTATTGTCACACAAACAACACTCTCTCGAGATTTACGAGAAATTGGCTTGACGAAAGCCAAGAAAAACCATGAAGTTTATTATGTTTTAGCGGATGAAACAAACAAGATTGATCTGGTTGAATTCTTATCTTATCATTTGCAGGGAGTTTCTCGGGCTGAATTTTCCTTGGTTCTTCATACGCGCTTAGGAGACGCTTCTATTTTAGCTAACTTCGTGGATGCTAATAAAGGAGAGTTGATTTTAGGAACGGTAGCAGGAGCCAACACGCTCTTAGTGATCTGTCGTGATACAGCAGCTGCTAAACAAATGGAAGAGCAGCTCCTTGAGAAAATGGATTAAGAGGAGAAGATGATGAAGCTGAGATAGAAGCGCTCAGCTTCCTTTATTTATATAGTTCTAATGACAAGATGTAGTGTGAGTGGGATGACGAAATTAAGTGTCTCCGAAATATTTAATTTCTGTCCGACTCTCATTGCTATTTAATAAACGGAAAGGTTGAGAATGACAAAAGAAAAACTATCTCCGGGAATGCAACAGTATTTAGATATAAAAAAAGATTATCCGGATGCTTTTTTGCTATTTCGCATGGGAGATTTTTATGAATTATTCTATGAAGATGCGATCAATGCAGCACAGATTTTAGAAATTGCTCTGACTAGCCGTAATAAAAATTCGGAAAATCCAATCCCGATGGCAGGAGTTCCCTACCATTCGGTGCAACAGTATATTGATGTTTTAATTGAATCGGGCTATAAAGTAGCGATTGCAGAGCAGGTGGAAGATCCTAAAAAAGCAGTTGGTGTAGTCAAACGTGAGGTGGTACAAGTCATCACACCGGGGACAGTCGTTGATTCTTCAAAACCAGATAGTCAAAATAATTTCTTGGTAGCTTTAGATAAACTAGAAAATTTATATGGGCTGGCTTACATGGACTTGGTTACAGGTGAATTTCAGGTCACAAGTCTTAGTGACTTTAACATGGTCTGTGGAGAAATTCGGAACTTGCGAGCGCGTGAAGTGGTCTTAGGATATGAATTACCTGAATCAGAGCACCAAGTGTTGGCAAATCAAATGAATTTGTTATTATCACAGGTGGGAACTGCTTTTGAAGATGTTCAGCTATTAGGGGATGAATTGTCTCGCTTAGAACATCAAGTAGCTGGAAAACTGTTAGAATATGTTCATCAGACGCAGCTGCGTGAGCTTAGTCACTTAAAGCGAGTTCATCATTATGAAATCAAGGATTTCTTACAGATGGATTATGCAACCATGGCAAGTCTGGATTTAACAGAGAATGCACGTACAGGAAAGAAGCACGGTAGTCTGTATTGGCTGATGGATGAGACCAAGACAGCTATGGGGACGCGACTTTTAAGAAGATGGATTCAGCAGCCCTTGATTGACAAAGAGCGAATCCTTAAGCGGCAGGATGTCGTGCAGGTATTTCTAGATTATTTTTTTGAGCGCAGTGATTTAGCAGATAGTCTCAAAGGTGTGTATGACATTGAGCGTTTAGCCAGTCGTGTTTCGTTTGGAAAGACCAATCCGAAAGATTTATTGCAGTTGGCGGCAACATTGAGCAATGTCCCTCAGATTAAGGGAATTTTACAAGGAATTGATCATCCTGTTTTGGGACAGTTGATTGAAAACTTGGATGACATTCCAGAATTGGCAAACTTGATTCAGTCGGCAATTTCTCCCGATGCTCCAAATGTTATTACTGAAGGGAATATCATTCAAACTGGTTTTGATGAAACCTTAGATAAGTATCGAGTGGTTATGCGAGATGGTACGAGCTGGATTGCTGATATCGAAGCGAAAGAAAGGGCGGCTAGTGGGATTAATAATCTAAAAATTGATTACAATAAAAAAGATGGTTATTATTTCCATGTTACTAATTCACAGTTGGAGCACGTACCTAGCCACTTTTTCCGAAAAGCAACGTTGAAAAATTCAGAACGATTTGGTACAGAGGAATTGGCTCGTATTGAAGGCGAAATGTTGGAAGCGCGTGAAAAATCTGCTAATTTAGAATATGAGATTTTTATGCGTATTCGTGAAGAAGCTGGCAAATATATCAAGCGTCTGCAATCCTTGGCACAAACTCTGGCAACGATTGATGTATTACAAAGTTTTGCAGCAGTTGCTGAAAAGCAACACTTTGTACGCCCAGAATTTATTGAACATCCTTCCATTGAAATTGATAAGGGACGGCATGCGGTTGTAGAAAAGGTCATGGGTGCACAAACCTATATTCCTAACAGCATTTCAATGGATGAAAATGTCAACGTTCAGCTAATTACAGGTCCAAATATGAGTGGGAAGTCAACCTATATGCGTCAATTAGCGATTATTGTTATTATGGCTCAAATGGGTTCCTATGTTTCAGCTGAGAGTGCTCAATTACCAATTTTTGATGCCATCTTCACTCGAATTGGTGCGGCAGATGACTTGGTATCTGGACAATCAACCTTTATGGTAGAAATGATGGAAGCAAATCATGCTATTTCTCAAGCAACAGAACACTCTCTTATTCTTTTTGATGAGTTGGGAAGAGGGACAGCGACATATGATGGGATGGCTCTTGCTCAGGCGATTATTGAATATATCCACAATCGAACAGGGGCAAAGACCCTTTTTGCCACACACTATCATGAGTTGACAGACTTGTCAACTAGCTTGACACAGTTAGAAAATGTTCATGTGGCAACTTTAGAAAAAGATGGGCAAGTGACCTTCCTTCATAAGATTGAGGCTGGTCCTGCGGATAAATCTTATGGGATTCATGTGGCAAAAATTGCAGGTTTACCAAATGATTTGCTGATGAGAGCAGACCAGATACTAGCAAAACTAGAAGAACAAGCAAATGAGAAACCATCTCTCAATCCTTCTAATAAAGGAGCTAATGATAGCAAGGAAAATCAAGTATCTGAGCAAATATCTTTATTCACAGAAACAACTGAATCACCTATTTTAGATGAACTACGTCAGTTGGATATTTATAATATGACCCCAATGGAAGTGATGCTAGCTGTAGCTGAGATGAAAAAGAAGTTGTGAAATGGTGGAATCAGAGTTTGACGAGATAATCAAGCTCTGATTTTTATTAATTTTCGCTACTACAAAAGGGTATCAGAGCCGACCGAAAATCTGACAGTTCGCTTTAAGTGTTCGATCTGCAAGCAAACAACTACACTTTTTCCTTGGCCTTGAAAGGTTAACTAAGCTTAGATACGCTTCCTTTGACCGCAGCAGCGCCTGTCAGTCAAAGGAAGCATTGCTTTCTGTTTGCTCAAAAGTAGTCAGAGATGACATCCATCTCTCGTTATACTAATCGAAGCGATAATCTGCTTCCAAATGCATATTATTTTTTTGTAATTGCTTAAAGGCTTGTTGCTGAGGCAATAATTTATATTTACATGGTGGTGGGAATGTTGTATAATGAGGCTATATAGCTTAAGCTACATTGGTGTTAAATAGGAGAATGGAGAAAAAGAAAATGGAATTTTGTACAAATTGTGGCCAAATATTTGCCGAAGGTGCACATTTTTGTAGTAACTGTGGTACAGCTAAGGGAGAAACTGATACATCGCAACGAAAAACAGTATATGATGGGGAATTATATAAATGTCCGAATTGTGCTGAGATGCTAAACTCCTTTATGTCTTCGTGTCCAAGCTGTGGATATGAGCTAAGGGGATCAAAGAGCAAGAGCAGAGTGGATGAATTAGCAACCAAATTAGAGTTGGCTGAAAGTGCAGAGCAAAAAATTAGTATCATTCGAAATTTCTATATTCCAAATACAAAAGAAGATATTTATGAATTTGTCATTCTAGCGACTTCAAATATGAATTCGTATGATTATGATTATGAAGCTTGGGATACAAAGTTGGAACAAGCCTATCAGAAAGCAACTCTTTCCTTTGGGAATACTCAAGAATTTCACTATATTCATCAGTTGTATAATCAGGCTCAGAAACATAAAAGATTAAAAGCTTTTGTCAGAACTATTAAAAACTCTAAAAAATTGCAATTTATTTTATCTTTTGGAATTGGGCTGGGATTAATGCTTATTGCTAGCGTTATAGAAAAAGAAATAGATAGCAATAATTTTATAGGGCGCATTATTATATTTTTGGGAGGTATTAGTGCGTTACTTGGCTTAATTTTACTATTGGGATCATTTCTACTTCTTCCTTGGAGAAAAAGAAAATAAACAACGTGTTTAAATATTGAAAAGTTATAGGAGAAGGATATGAAATTATTTGGTATGAATAAAACAGGCGGTTTCATGGATGAAATTCGTTGTGATGAACCGTCATATTTAATATGGAAATGGCATCCTAGAGGGGTTCCACAAGGTGCAGGCGATCGAGAAAATGCTATCCGCTGGGGGTCCTCGTTACGTGTTAAAGATGGAGAAGTTGCCGTCTTTGTATATAAGCAAAAAGACGGGACGATACAAGATTATATTTTAGGTCCTCATGACCAGACCATTAAGACGTCGAACTTTCCCGTTTTAGCAAGCATAGTAGGTGCGGCTTATGACGGTGGGACACCCTTCCAAGCAGAAGTTTATTTCATCAATCTTGCGCAAATTATCCAAGTGAAATTTGCAGTGCCGTTTTTTGATGTCTATGATCCAAGGTTTTTAGATTTTGGAGTACCTGTTGCGGTTCGTGGTACGATTAATTTTAAAATTACTGATTATAAAGAATTTATCAAGTTACACAGGCTGAATACTTTTAATCTTGATGATTTTCAAAAGCAAATTCGGGATTCCGTGGCCCGATATGCTAAACATATTGTAACGAATGCTCCTATAGAGAATAACATTCCTGTCATTACTCTTGAAAGCAAAATTTCACAAATTAATGAAGTTCTTGAACATGATGTCATGGAAAGATTAAAGGAGAATTTTGGTGTCACTGTTTCAGGTCTTGATATAGCTACAATAGAGATTGATAAATCAAGTCAAGGCTATCGTCAGCTTATTTCAGTCACTAAAGATGTTACAACAGCTAAAATAGAGGCTGAAACAACAGACTATGTTGAACGGATACGTATCCAACGTGAAGAAGGACAATATGCTCAGCATAAGCAAACACAATCTGCAAACTTAGGTGCATTTCAAGTCGAAAAGCAGTCAGAAGTTGGTATTGCTGGCGCTGATGCATTGGGACAAATGGGCGCTAATGATTCGGGAACAGTTTCTCTGGGAGGCGATGCAGGCTTCAACCCCGCTGCTATGATAGCAGGAATGGCAGTAGGAGGTGCTGTAGGCCAAAATATTGCTGGAGCTATGAATAATATGATGTCGGGCAACTCCCAACAACAGTCAGTTGTTTCACCTCCTCCGATTCCAACAACTGCTTATCATATTGCTGTCAATGGACAAGCATCTGGGCCTTATGATAGAAATAGCCTAACACAAATGTCTCTATCAGGGCAGTTCCTCTCTTCAACCTTAGTCTGGAAACCAGGAATGCCAGAATGGATGAGAGCAGATACAGTTGATGATCTGAAAGAGCTGTTTATGCCTCCAATTCCGCCAGGAGAATAAAAAGAAAGTTTGTTAATTGTTATAGCTAAGTTTGAGAGGAGACGGGCTTCGTCTTCTCTTTTGCTATGTTCGATGCAATAAAGATACGAATTTTGAAAATTTTATGGGACTTTTTTCAAACACCCCAAAAGCTCTGTAATTTCCAAAGTGGATTTACGCACTACAGATATTATAGAGCTTTGTTTCTTTACTATTGATTCTGTTTCTTCAATCCATTGTTGATTTGTTCAATTTTCTTTTTAGTTAGATAAGACATAACTGCCCACAGGATGAGATACACAACAGTAAATTCTAAAATCAGCTGTAAGATAAAAATGGGTTTGCTAGGGAACCAGCCAGCTAGAAGAGCTAGAGGAATGAATCCTAGAATCATAAGTCCATAATGGCAGATAGTTGCTTTGAGGATGCTCCAATCTTTTTTGAAAAGCTCTTTTCCTAGGCTAAAGAGCAAGCCAATAAAGCTCCAGATCACTGCGCAATAGAGCACAACTAAAGCTTCATGAATATGGTGCTGTTCCATCCAAAGACCAACTGCTGAATAAGGATTAAGTGGATGATAGACAGGAGCAAAAAAGTAAGAATAGATGGTGGATAGGAGTAGCCCGATTACAGTACCTCCTAGAGCATCTCTGAATAATGTTTTTTTCATAGCTGTAATTTCTCCTTTATGACTTTGAGATAACGGCGAGATGAATAAGTTATCTGACCGTTTTTCATTGCAATCTGAATCAGACCACTACCAGTCAATTTCAGATGATCGATATGTTCGATGTTAATGATTTCAGATTGGGAAATCTGTAGAAAATCAGTGGGAAGCAATTCCAAAACTTGATAAAGTGGAAGTCCTAAGAGATAAGTGTCTGTCGCTGTTTCAACCCAAACTTGGCGGTTTTCAGTGTAAATTCTCTGAATTTCAGCAGTATCTAATAGGTAAATCTCCTCCTCTTTTTTGGCTCGAATGGTTTTAGTGCCACCGAGATGTTGAGTGAAAACCAGCAACTGTTGAATAGCATCCGATAAAGCTGGTGCTTCAATGACAACCTTTTCTTCTGAAAATTTTTCATCAATATGCAATTGAACTTTCATAAACATCCCTTCTTTCTAGATTGTATCTTGCCTGCTGCTGACTTTCGTTGCAAGGAGGATTCGTTTTTCCTAAGTCTATTAAACATTATTTTAGAGGGGAAAACAAGAGCTTTTGCCTAAGTGGTTGCTTTGCCTGTCTATTTGGTTGTTTTGCGAAGGAGTAATTACAATTCTTTTCGTACTAGAGTTCTGATTGAAAAACGGCTTTATGTTATAATAGTAGCTAGAATAATTACGGAGAAAACTATGTCAAAAATTATAGAATTACCAGAAAATCTTGCTAATCAGATTGCGGCTGGTGAGGTCATCGAGCGACCTAGCAGCGTGGTCAAGGAGTTGATAGAGAATTCCATTGATGCTGGTGCCACTCAAATTATAGTTGAGATTGAAGAAGCAGGGCTCAAGAGTATTCAAGTCATCGATAATGGTGAAGGAATTGAGCATGAGGAGGTTTCCTTGGCTTTGCGGCGGCACGCAACGAGTAAAATTAAGAAGCAAGCCGACCTTTTTCGGATTCGGACTTTGGGCTTTCGTGGTGAAGCGCTTCCGTCTATTGCTTCTGTTTCACGCTTGACAATTGAAACTGCGACAAATGGTGGAACACATGGGACGCGTTTAATTGCTCAGGGGGGAGAAATTGAAACTGTGGAACCAAGTAGTTGCCCTAAGGGTACCAAAATCAAAGTGGAAGACCTTTTTTTCAACACGCCTGCTCGCTTGAAATATATGAAAAGTCAACAAGCAGAACTATCTCACATTGTAGATATGATTAACCGTTTGAGCTTAGCTCATCCAGAGGTCGCTTTTATCTTGCTCAATGATGGTAAAGAGTTGACTCGGACAGCAGGAACAGGAAATTTGCGTCAAGCAATTGCTGGTATCTATGGATTAACAACAGCAAAAAAAATGATTGAAATTTCAGCTTCTAATCTGGATTTTGAAGTATCAGGCTATATTAGTCTACCAGAGTTGACGCGTGCCAATCGTAACTACATCACCATTCTCATCAATGGTCGTTACATCAAGAATTTCCTGCTCAATCGAGCTATTCTTGATGGTTACGGTAGTAAGCTCATGGTTGGGCGATTCCCGATTGCTGTGATTGCTATCCAGATTGATCCTTACCTTGCAGATGTTAATGTTCATCCGACCAAGCAAGAAGTGCGGATTTCCAAGGAGCGAGAACTGATGGTCTTGATTTCGCAAGCTATTGCTGCGAGTTTAAAAGAACAGGATTTGATTCCGGATGCTTTGGAGAATTTAGCAAAATCAACCATTAACAGAGCAAATAAGTCGGAGCAGACGAGTCTTCCGCTCAAAGAAAACCGACTCTATTATGACAAAGAGAGAAATGACTTTTTTGTTAGACCTCAAGTATCAGAAAGCAATCTTCCTTTTGAGGAAAATGCTACATTTGATCAGCAGCATACTGATACAGATATGCTTGCTTCCAGAGCAGTTTCTGTCAAATTTGCAGCAAGGCAAACTCCTTCTTACGATCAACTAGATCATCCAGAACTGGATCAATCAAGCTTAGAAAGAGCTTTAGATAAGTTAGATGGAGAAGAAACTTCAACTTTTCCAGAACTGGAATATTTTGGGCAAATGCATGGTACGTACCTCTTTGCACAAGGAAATGGTGGTCTCTATATTATCGACCAGCATGCAGCGCAGGAGCGAGTCAAATATGAGTATTATCGGGAAAAAATCGGTGATGTGGATGACAGTCAGCAGCAACTTTTGGTTCCCTATATCTTTGAATTTCCAGCGGACGATATGCTGCGGCTCAAGCAGCGGATGAATCTGCTGGAAGAAGTCGGAGTTTTCTTGGACGAATACGGCAGCAATCAGTTTATTCTGAGGGAATACCCTATCTGGATGAAGGAAGAGGAAATCGAGTCGGGTATCTATGAGATGTGTGATATGCTGCTCCTTACCAAGGAAGTTTCTATCAAGAAATACCGAGCTGAACTAGCGATTATGATGAGTTGCAAACGCTCTATTAAGGCCAATCATAGCTTAGATAATGATTCGGCACGTGATTTGATCTTCCAGTTATCGCAATGTGACAATCCCTACAATTGCCCTCACGGTCGTCCAGTTTTGGTAAACTTTACCAAATCTGATATGGAAAAAATGTTCCGTCGCATTCAGGAAAACCACACCAGCTTGCGAGAATTGGGCAAGTATTGAAACTATTTATAGAAACTCTAAAACAGCTTCAGCTAACAATGACTGAAGCTGTTTTTAAAATCATCTGCAAGACTTTCAGCTAGTAGATCTACTGAATGGCTTTTGTCCTTATGAAAAGTCCTATAGCTAAAAAGACAAGAGAAGAGACTTTCTGCCGAGCTTGACAAAAGGATTGACAGACTGTCTCTCTTGATAGATATTATGAATACCTCAATACTAGGCTATACAAATTTATAGTTAAGAGAAGAGCAAGATAGATATCCATGGATAAATAGCTAACTACCCAAGAATTTTGTAAAGTGATTTTCAAAAGGATAGAATGATTTCTTTTATTTTCTAACTCCAAAATATGATATACTAAAAGGGTTGAAAAGGAGACATGATGTACGAATATTTCAAAGGAATTTTAAGTAAAATTACAGCCAAGTATATTGTGGTGGAAGTAGGACAAATTGGCTATATCCTTCATGTGGCTAACCCTTATGCCTATTCAGGTCAGCTCAATCAAGAAATTCAGGTTTTTGTTCATCAAGTGATTAGAGAAGATGCGCAGCTCCTCTACGGTTTTCGCACAGAAGACGAAAAACAGCTTTTTCTCAATTTGATTTCGGTTTCTGGTATTGGCCCCGTTTCTGCTCTTGCGATAATCGCAGCTGATGATAATGCTGGATTAGTGCAAGCCATTGAGCAGAAAAACATCACCTATCTGACCAAGTTTCCCAAGATAGGCAAAAAGACAGCCCAGCAGATGGTGTTGGACTTGGAAGACAAGGTCGTGGCGGCTGGCCAAGTGGCTGCGCCTCAGACCCAAGCAGTGACATCGGACAACCAAGAGTTGGAAGAAGCCATGGAAGCCATGCTGGCTCTGGGCTACAGGGCTGCTGAACTCAAGAAAATCAAGAAATTCTTTGAAGGCACAACAGATACGGCTGAAAATTATATCAAGTCAGCTCTCAAGATGTTGGTGAAATAGGAGGTAGAAGCATGACCAAACGCTGTGGTTGGGTAAAAATGAACAACCCCTTGTATGTAGCCTACCACGATGAAGAGTGGGGTCGACCCCTTCATGATGATTGGAAGTTATTTGAACTGCTTTGCATGGAGACCTATCAGGCGGGACTTTCGTGGGAGACCATTTTGAATAAACGTCAGGCTTTTCGGGAGGCCTTTCATTTCTATGACGCGCAGAAAATTGCTCAGATGACAGATTCAGACTTGGATGGTCTTTTGGACAATCCGGATATTATCCGTAATAAGATGAAGCTCTATGCAACCAGAGCCAATGCCCAAGCTTTTTTGGCTGTTCAAAAGCAGTTTGGCTCTTTTAATGACTTTGTCTGGTCCTTTGTAGATTTCAAGACGATTGACAATCAAATTACGAACTACAAGGAAGCACCGACTAAAACAAAGTTGTCAGAAAGCATGTCCAAGGCGCTGAAAAAGCAAGGCTTCAAGTTTGTCGGTCCAGTTTGTGTCTATTCTTTCATGCAGGCAGCAGGATTGGTCAATGATCATGAAACAAGTTGTGAATGGAATCCTAAAAAATAAGGCATAAAAGCATTTACCAATATTGCTAAATTTGTACTATATCCTCACTAAACATACAATAAAATGGAATCAAAGGATGACAGTCGAATAACGTAAAAGACAGTTTAGAGAAAAAACTGTCTCTTTAATATGCCGAACGCTACAAAACCATGATTAAGGTTCCAATGGTAATCAAGATGGTGCCAATTAAGGATTTCATAGTAAAATCTTCGTGGAGAAAGATAAAAGCAAGGATGAGTGTGAGAACAACACTAAGCTTATCAATAGGAACGACCTTGGAGGCTTCTCCTTCTTGCAATGCTCGGTAGTAACAAAGCCAAGAAGCGCCTGTTGCTAGGCCTGATAAAATCAGAAAAATCCAGTTTTTCTTACTGATGTTAGCTAAACCAATTTGTCCTTTAGTTAAAAAAACCATACCCCAAGCCATCAAAACGACGACTACTGTTCGAATAGCCGTCGCTAGATTAGAATTAACCCCGGCAATCCCAATTTTAGCTAAGATAGATGTCAGTGCTGCAAACAAAGCAGAAAAAAATGCAAAAATTGCCCACATAATGGAAGCCCCTTAAAGTTTTATTCTTTTATTTTATCACATTTGATTCTATCTAACACAAGTAAACCAAGGAAACTCAGGCAGCAAGAACTGTCTGGTTTTTCTTTGTATAAATTAAAATATGGAAAGAATTTGAACCTAGTTGATAAAAAACCACAAGCTAAGACCTGTGGAAATGGTTGATTTCGTGTTTCATATCTTGTAATAAATCCAGTTCATCTGTGATTTCTAATAAGACCAATCCTTTTTTGATTAATTTATTATTATTTTGACAAATTCCTAATCGAATATTACATAAAGCTAAAGCATCATACCTCTTTAACTTTTGTGCAGTCTCTAAAGCTAGTGTGACAATTTTTTCACATTGGTGAAATTCATTATGGTGCAAATAAATTCCTGCTAAATTTGAGAGAAGAGTTAAGCGATCGTTTTGAAAATTTTTATAGTCTTTATATTTCTCTAAATTTTCCAAAATTTTATCAGTAATCAAATGTAGGGTATCCATCGAAAAATGATGTAAAATAGATACTAGAATCCTAAAATCATTTTTATACCAAGTATCTTCTTTTTCTAAATAATTCCAAAACTGCTTGGTGATAGAGATTGTTTCATCTGTTAATGTTTTAACTCCGTTTTTTCTAATAGAAATGAAAAGTTTTAACAAATCATGAATATGCTTAATTGGTAAATCGTATTCCTTACGAAGATATCTTTCACAGAGTTCTTGTAGCTCTTCTAAATCTTGTGTGCCACTAATAGAGCTTATATTTAAAGCTTTGTTAAATATGATACTTCTGGGGCTAGGGTTATAGACGTGACAGATATACTCAAACTCTTCAAAACTCATATTGATTTGACGTAGTAAAAATTCCATATTTTCGTATTTGGGAGTAGCCTTCCCGCTTTCAAATTTAGCCAGAGTTGTTCGGGATAGAACCTCTCCGCATACATCTGCTTGCGATAAACCTTTTGATTTGCGAATTTCTTTATAAACAGCTCCGAAATCATACCTCATAACAAACCTATAAACCTCTCAGAATAATATAGTGTGAAAAAAAGTTAGCGTTTTCAAAAAAGTGATTTCAAATATTATAACATAGAAGTGAAAATTTATAAAGAAACGGAGGGAGAATATGAGAACAGCTTGTTTACAATTGATGATACTTTTGTTACTGTATCCAAGTATCTGGCCATTTTAATAAGTAAGGTGTGAATTATGTTTACATTTCATTCAAATTAGGAAATAACACGTTATGATATTTTCATCAAATGGAAGTCTATACTAGTTAAGACAATATTTGATATATCATATATATAAAGGAGGAACCCATATCAAATAGTTCAAATAAATTTACGAAATTAGCACTTATTGGTGCTCTTGCCCTTACTCTTAGTCCTTTGGCTGGAGGTGGGGTCTCGGCAGATACCCAGCATCCTCATCCTACTTATAAGGATACTTGGAATTATGGTGTAACATCAAATGGATGGGCCTACTCGCATTATTATTTAGAAGCACCAATCCGTCTTGGAAGCGGCTCATCTGTGACCGATATATGGGGAAATGTAAAAGACTATGCCAAATCAAATTATGGCTGGGCAAATTCAGGAGCTACAAAACATTGGTCATGGATTCAAGCAAAGTCATTTTATTCTTGGTATGAATTCTAATAGTCATACGATTTAATAAACTTATCGTGGAGGGAAATGCCTGCATAGTAGAATTTCAGTTTTTCCCTCCTTGTTTTTGTTGTAAAGGAGTCTTGTATGAAGTGGCGGCTAACCGTTCTTTCTTTATTTGTCTTACTAATATCATTTTTATCTTTAGGTGCTGTTAAAGAATTTGGGAATGACATTCCTTATCCGGCTCAGGCAGCTTTTTCATTGACGGGCTCTAGTGAGGTTGATAAAAACCAAATTTTTGATAAAATACAGGAAATTGCAGATAAAAAGCAATTAACTATTTATCGTCCTTTTTTAGATAAAAGTGGTCAGCAAGCTACATTTGTTTTTGGAAAGATACAGCGCAAAAATCAATCCTATATCACGGATCGAGGAGTCTTGGCAGCAAGTACCGCGACTGGTATGTATTATTCTAGTAAGGCGCTACCGACAGAATTAAAAACAGAATTGCAGCGATTTGGCTTGACTTACACAGGAGCAGACCTTCCGTGGTACTTAGTGCCAATCAACTTTCTATTTATGAATTTACGCTCTCTGGCAGTTTGGACTTTATTTTTTGTTTTTGCTGTGCTTCTTTTTGCAGTCAAAATGCTTTATGTTAAAAAAGCTATGATTCAGCGCAGTCTGGGGCTTTTTGATAGAGAATTTCGGCGTTCACTTTGGTTGGATTCTACTATTTTGATTAGCACAGGAATCCTTGTGTGGCTACTTTTTGTTTTATGGCAAGGTAGTATGGTAAATGTTTATGTTAAGACGTTTAGCTTATTATTATTTCTCAATCTCTTTATTTTGATGGTTATTAGCTTACTTGTCAATCTACTTTTTGCTTTAAATGTTCGCCTTATGGGAGCTGTAACTGTCTTGAAGAATAAAAAATCAAATCCATTAGTACTTTATATCTGGCTTTTTGGAATTTTGCTATCTTGCTTTATCTTTGGCGTGACTGCATCGGAAAGTGTTAAAACCATTTCCAAATCTGCCCAAGAAATAGCTGTTTTGGGAAATTGGAAAATAGCTCAAGATTATGCTGCGATCACTTGGTTTGAAAATACCGCTACTCATACTGATGAAAATTATCAAATTGATTCAACATTTATAAAAGAAAATGCTGCGAAGCATAGACAATTGATTCAATCTTTTGGGACAGATGGCTGGCTTTATTCAGAGCAATCTAGCCTTAGCCCAGATCGAACTAAGCACGCTCCGGAAGAATTTAAGCAGGAGCTGGTAAGAAATGGTGTCGATAGTAAAATTGCAGAAACATTGTTCTATGTCAATACAGGATTGATGAATAAAAATAAAAAATTGTATCCTCAAAATAAGTATGGGCAAGCACCGAAAGAAAGCTTAGGTGTTATCTATATTCCAAAAAGTCAGATGGCTCACATAGACAATATTCGTAAGATAATTAACTATGAGCACTTCCGATATTCAGCTTTAAAAGCTGAGGATTTTCAAATCGTAGAAATTCCTGATGGACAGAAGACTTTTCTTTTTAACCATAAAGACGGTCCAGATGAATTATTGGCTAAACAAGAAGTAGTGAACAAGATTTTAGTGCAAATCAATTTTCACAATCTACCAGCAGATGCAGCTTTTGATAACTATTATACAGTTCTTGCAACAAAAGGAGCTTTTAAACAGAAATGGATAAAAGAAAAGATTAGCCAAGCTGGTTTGACTCATTTTTCTAGTATGACAAATATTTCAGAGCAACTATTATTAGCTCGTGAAAACATTGTTAGCCAACTGACAGGGACGATTACTGCTCTACTGATGTTAGTCTTGGCGCAGTTCTTTATTATTTATGAATATATTACCACTCGCATGAAACAAAAAGCGAAAAAGATTTCTTTACAAAGTTTGTTAGGAGCAAGTAGCTATCTAGAAATTTTTCAGTCTTTACTGCCATTGATAGCAGGCATTTTATTCGTCAGTGCATTGACAATTTTAGTGATGAAAGGTAGTTTCTTAGTAGTTGGTTTAGTAGGAGTTCTTTATGCGTTTGAGATAACTGCTATGTCTTACTTTGCTTTAATGAACGTCAGAAAAAATCGTGTTCAGATTATAAAAGGAGATTTTGAAATACTATGATTGAGATAGAAAATTTAGCGAAAAAATATGGACGAAAAACCGTCTACAGCCATGTCAATCTACATTTTGAAAGGAATCAATCCTATGCTTTAGTTGGGCTTTCGGGTTCTGGAAAGACAACATTGTTAAATGCAATTGCTCGTTTAGAAAAACCAGATCAAGGCAGAATTTTGCTCAATAAGCAAGATATTTGGAAAATGAAGGAAAAAGATTATTTTAAACATTATCTGGGCTATGTCTTTCAAAATTATGCTTTGGTGGAAGAAGAAACAGTTTTCGACAACTTGAAACTATTGGCGGGTAAATCAGAAATTCTGATAGCTTTAAAACAGGTTGGACTAAATGAGTCTGTCATGAAGTCCAAAATTTATGAGCTTTCCGGTGGTCAAGCCCAACGGGTTTCAATTGCGCGATTATTATTAAAAAAAGCGAAGGTCATTTTAGCAGATGAGCCGACAGGCGCTCTTGACCAGCAAACAGGAAAATCAATTATTGATTTGTTGCTTAGTTTGGTTGCATCAGACACTGTGGTTATTTTTGCGACGCATGATCCAAATGTTTTTGAACGAGTTGATCAGGTCGTTGATATCACACAGATTAGTGGCTCATTAGAACAGTCATATTAGATTGATTGACAAACAAAAAGAGGCATAGCCTCTTTTTGTTTGTCAAGATACTATAGATGATATGCTGAGCAACTTGAAAATTGTTTTATTAACAAATTTTAATCTTTTTTATGATAAAATAAGACCAAATTGCGAATAGTAAGATAGGAGGTTCTATGAAAGCAGAAATTATTGCTGTAGGTACTGAAATTCTGACCGGGCAAATTATCAATACGAATGCTCAATTTTTATCGGAAAAGTTAGCGAGTCTAGGGATTGATGTCTATTTTCAGACTGCTGTCGGTGACAATGAAAATCGTCTTTTATCTATTTTGGAAATTGCAAAGAAACGGAGCGATCTTGTCATTCTTTGTGGTGGCTTGGGTCCAACAGAAGACGACTTGACCAAGCAGGTGTTGGCAAAATTTTTAAATCGCAGGTTGGTCTTTGACCAAGTAGCTATGGAAAAATTAGATCGTTTCTTCGCGAGTCGACTGGACTATGTTCGAACACCAAATAATGAGCGGCAAGCTCAGATAGTGGAAGATTCGACTTCTCTACAAAACGAAACCGGACTTGCGGTGGGGGGCGTGATTGAAGTAAGTGGTGTAACTTATGTTGTTCTGCCTGGTCCACCTAGTGAATTAAAACCTATGGTGAACAATGAGCTGATTCCGATTTTAGCAACGGATCAAAAATTGTATTCAAGAGTTTTGCGCTTCTTTGGCATTGGTGAAAGTCAATTAGTAACTCTTTTAGGAGATTTAATTGATGCTCAGATCGATCCGACCATTGCTCCTTATGCTAAGACGGGAGAGGTGACATTGCGATTGTCCACAAAGGCTAGCAGTCAAAAAGAAGCAGATACTAAGTTTGCTTATTTGGAAAAGAAAATTTTAGCTGTACAGACTTTTGAGAAACAACGTTTAGTGGACCTTTTCTATGCTTATGGAGATGATAATTCTCTAGCGCAGACAACTTTTGAATTGTTGAGGAGAGCAGGCAAGACTGTTACAGCAGCCGAAAGTTTGACTGCTGGCCTTTTTCAAGCAACTTTGGCAAACTTTTCTGGAGCCTCCAATGTCTTTAGTGGTGGCTTTGTTACTTACAGTATGGAGGAAAAGAGCCGCATGCTGGACATTCCTTTGGCAGACTTGAAAAAATATGGAGTTGTTTCTGCTTTTACAGCAAAGAAAATGGCTGAGCAGGCTAGAAAATTGACTGCCAGTGACTATGCAGTGAGTTTGACGGGTGTGGCAGGTCCAGACAGCTTAGAAGGATATCCGGCAGGGACAGTTTATATTGGCTTAGCAACCACAGAGAATGTACAATCTTTTAAGGTTAATATTGCCGGTCGTAGTCGGACTGATGTACGAAAAATAGCCGTTCTGCATGCTTTCAATCAGTTACGAAAAACTTTATTAAAAAAAGAAAATATGCTATAATAATTAGATAGTCGAGAAAATTAATTTATCACTATACAGGAGAAATAAATGGCGAAAAAACAAAAAAAATTAGAAGAAATTTCAAAGAAATTTGGTGAGGAACGTCAAAAAGCGTTAGATAATGCACTTAAAAATATCGAAAAAGATTTTGGTAAAGGGGCAATTATGCGTTTGGGTGAGCGCGCTGAACAAAAAGTTCAAGTTATGAGCTCAGGTAGCTTGGCGTTAGATATTGCACTTGGTGCAGGAGGGTATCCAAAAGGTCGAATTATTGAAATCTATGGACCAGAATCATCTGGTAAGACGACAGTGGCCCTCCATGCTGTTGCTCAGGCTCAGAAAGAAGGCGGAATTGCGGCCTTTATTGATGCTGAGCACGCTCTAGATCCGGCGTATGCGCAAGCTCTTGGGGTTAATATTGATGAATTACTCCTTTCTCAACCCGATTCTGGTGAGCAAGGACTAGAAATTGCTGGGAAATTGATTGATTCTGGTGCAGTAGATTTGGTGGTCATCGACTCTGTGGCAGCTCTTGTACCGCGTGCTGAAATTGATGGTGATATCGGAGATAGCCATGTTGGTTTGCAAGCGCGTATGATGAGTCAAGCTATGCGTAAACTATCTGCTTCTATTAATAAAACGAAGACAATTGCGATTTTCATCAACCAACTACGTGAAAAAGTTGGTATTATGTTTGGAAATCCAGAAACAACACCGGGCGGTCGAGCTCTTAAATTTTATGCTTCTGTCCGTCTGGATGTCCGTGGCAATACTCAAATCAAGGGAACTGGTGATGAAAAGGACACTAATGTCGGTAAGGAAACCAAAATTAAGGTTGTGAAAAACAAGGTGGCTCCGCCATTTAAAGAAGCCTTTGTGGAAATCATGTATGGTGAAGGAATTTCCAAAACAGGTGAGCTCATCAAGATTGCAACAGACCTAGATATTATCAAAAAAGCGGGCGCGTGGTATTCTTACAATGATGAAAAGATTGGGCAAGGGTCTGAAAATGCTAAGAAATACTTAGCAGATCATCCAGAAATTTTTGATGAAATTGATCACAAGGTTCGAGTTCACTATGGTTTGATTGAGAATGATACTGAAGATGAAAAAAATGCAGAAGCAATTAAATCAGCAAACAAAGTAGAGGAAGTGACTCTAGACTTGGACGATGCGATTGAGATTGAGGAATAATTTTTTAAAAATAGGTCGTAAGACGGAGGGATTTTATGGTATAATATAGTATGATAATAGTACCGTGTGGCGAAAGGAGTACTTACATGATTACAATTTATACTGTCTCAAGTTGCACTAGTTGTAAAAAAGCAAAAACATGGCTCAATGCTCACCAGTTAACTTATAAAGAACAAAATCTTGGTAAAGAAGGGATTACAAAAGAAGAGTTGTTAGATATTCTAACAAAAACTGAAAATGGGGTTGCAAGTATTGTGTCTTCAAAAAATCGTTATGCAAAAGGTTTAGGCGTAGATATCGAAGAATTGAGTGTGAGTGAAGTGATTGATTTGATTATGGAAACGCCACGTATTTTGAAAAGTCCTATTCTAGTAGATGATAAACGTCTTCAAGTAGGATACAAAGAAGATGATATTCGTGCATTCCTACCTCGCTCGGTTCGTAATGTTGAAAATACAGAAGCGCGTTTACGCGCGGCCTTGTAAAGAGTGGGATTTCCACTCTTTTTTATTTCAATGTTTATTGATATTAAAAATATGATAAAATAAAGAATGAGGAGGAGTTAATCTATGAAAAGAAGCCTAATTTTATTAACCATTATTCTTACAGTCTTAGTAGGCTGTGGTCAAAAGAAAGAAACAAAATCAAAAGCAAGCAAACAATCTATTGATAGTACGTTGCCAGTTATTGCAAATGCTGAAAAAGAAACGGTTGTGACGAAAAAATTATCGTTTCCAAAAACAGCTGAGGGAGTTCAGCAAACGCAAACAATTACTTACAAAGGGAACCAATTTTTAGGTTTAACGATTGAACAAATTTTGCCGATGAAAGAAGAATTAAAAAAAGTGGTTGCTGAGGTTGGAGTTGCTGAGGCGCAAAAATTATTGGAAAAATCTTTGGCTGAAGATGAAAAATTTACACAAGCAAAAAATTTGCAAGGCTTTTCAACCTCTTTGGAAATTATAAATGAGCAAGAATTGAAGCGAACTCATACGTTTGATTTTCAAGTTTTGGATGTTAATAAAGCCGCAAATACTGAGTATTTAAAGAATATGAAATTAAAAGAATTTTTAAAAATGAAACCAAAAGAATATGTTGAAGATCAGATTGCCAGTGGTGCAACGGAAGTCAATCAATAACTTGTTAAACATGAATTGATTTTTTAGACGGCTCTTTTTGACAACGCTTACAAAAGATGGTATACTATTCTTATAAAGCTCTAAAATACAAGGAGGATATTTTTATGAGAAAATCGGTTGTTTTGTTAGGAGCAAGTTTGTTGCTGCTCACAGCTTGTGGTCAAAAATCCGGTCAGAATCAGTCAGGGGATAGTAAGACTGGTTCGAGTGTTGTGAAAAAGGATTCTGTTGTGACCAAGTCTTTTCAACAAAAACAGACTGTCCAAGGGATTGAACAAACACTTACGCAAACTATTTCTTATGAAGGAAAAACCTTTAAGAAGTTTGTGATAAATCTTGAACAAATACTTCCTGAAAATATGAAGAGTGCATTAGCGGGTCAAGATTTAGAAAGCACTAAGCCGCACTTGATTTCTGCTTTTGAAAAGGCTGCAGGATTGGATAAATTTAAGTCTTTGGGCGGTGTTGATGTTAAAACAGACATTACAAAAGACTATATTATTAAAGTTGCAATCAATATTGATATGAGCAAAATCAACCTTGATGAAGCATCAAAACTGGATACATATGGCTCTATGTTTTCAACTATCAAAAATTTAACACCCAAACAATATATTGAATCTGTCAAAGCAGCTGGTGCTAAAGAAGTTGCAAATCCATGATTTTATAGGTGTATATGAAACAAAAAAAGCTGAAATTTATTCAGCTTTTTTCAACCCCTTTCATTTGTGAAAAGTCTTGAAATGTGCTATAATATGGGTATTCTAGTGAAAGAAGGTGTAATTGTGGGATTTACAGATGAGACAGTACGTTTTAATCTTGATGATTCAAACAAAAAAGAGATTAGTGAAACATTGAAAGATGTCTATGTGTCGCTGAATGAAAAGGGCTATAACCCAATCAACCAAATCGTAGGATACGTGCTTAGTGGTGATCCTGCGTATGTACCTCGCTATAATAATGCACGAAATCAAATTCGTAAATACGAACGTGATGAGATTGTAGAAGAATTAGTTCGTTATTATTTGAAAGGACAAGGCATTGATCTCTAATGAGAATTATGGGGTTAGATGTTGGTTCAAAAACAGTTGGTGTTGCAATTAGTGACCCACTTGGTTTTACAGCTCAAGGGCTTGAAATTATTCCCATCAATGAAGAACAAGAAGAATTTGGTTTTGAGCGTTTGACTGAACTTGTCCAAGAATATAAGGTGGACAAGTTTGTTGTAGGTCTTCCTAAGAATATGAACAATACAAGCGGACCACGTGTAGAAGCAAGTCAGGCTTATGGGACTAAGATTGAGCAGCTATTTCATTTGCCAGTTGAATACCAAGATGAGCGCCTAACAACAGTAGCTGCGGAGAGAATGTTGATTGAGCAAGCGGATGTGAGCAGAAAGAAGCGAAAAAAAGTGATTGATAAGCTCGCAGCGCAGCTTATATTACAAAATTATTTAGATCGAAATTTTTAATAAATAAAGGAGAAAACATGGCACACGATCATAACCATGACCATGAACACGAAGAACGTGAACTAATTACTTTAGTGGATGAGCAAGGAAACGAAACTTTGTTTGAAATTCTCTTGACCATTGATGGAAAAGAAGAATTTGGGAAAAACTACGTTCTATTGATTCCAGCTAGCGCAGAAGAAGATGAAAATGGCGAGGTAGAAATTCAAGCCTACTCGTTTACTGAAAATGAAGACGGAACAGAGGGTGACCTCCAACCAATTCCAGAAGATTCAGATGCTGAATGGGATATGATTGAAGAAGTTTTCAATAGCTTTATGGAAGAATAAAAATTGCGTACACTAGCTTTTCGTATTACAAACAATGAAGAGATTGAAAGGCTGTGTGAATAGTTATTTTTATGGTATACGAATGAGTGGTTGGTTAATTCCCATGTGGAGCAAGAGTTCCAGCCATTCAAGTGAATTGTGGGGTGTGACATGAACCAAAGTCTGGTTCTGTTTCACTCCCTTTTTGCTGGGAGAAGAATATGAATGAAATTGAAACGTGGCTAGAGAGTCGCATTGGTTTAAATTTTCGCTCTGGTTTAGAGCGAATGAGGCAGGCTATAAGTCTTTTGGATCATCCGGAAGAAAATTATCCCATTATTCATGTGACAGGAACGAACGGAAAAGGCTCAAGCATTGCTTTTATGAGTCAATTATTTGCAGAGCATAAAAAGAAGGTGGGAACCTTTACGTCACCTCATATGGTGAGCATTTATGATCGGATTTGTGTCAATCATAAACCAATCTCTGACAAGGATTTTGTTAGAATTGGGCGCCGTATTCAAGCAATGGAAAGGCAACTTTTGCAGACACAAGATCCATTATCTTATTTTGAAATTTTAACACTCATAGCTTTATTGTATTTCGAAGAAGAGCAGGTAGATGTGGCTTTAATTGAGGTGGGAATTGGTGGACTTTTAGATGCAACAAATGTAGTGATAGGAGATGTTGCGGTTGTAACGTCTGTAGGATTGGATCATCAAGAAACATTAGGAGACTCCATAGTAGCAATTGCGGAGCAGAAAGCAGGGATTTTCAAGAAAAAGGAACGAGCTGTTATCGGGCCGCTGGCTGAAGAAGCCAGAAGGGTCTGCGAATTGCGCGCAGATGAGTTGGGAGTTGTTTTGTATGAATATGGTAGGGATTTTTCATTTTCAAAAGGACAATTTTCTAATCAAGATAAAATGATAGTTGGTTTACAGCTGGGTCTCAAAGGTACTTATCAGGAAGAAAATGCAGCTGTTGCTTTGCAAAGTTTTCTTTTATTCATGAAACAGCAAAATTGGCAACCACAAGTAAAATGGATACGCAAGGCTTTGCAAGAGACCCATTGGGCAGGGAGACTGGAATATTTTGAGAGAGGAATTTATTTGGACGGGGCTCACAATTTACCCGCTTTGTCACGTTTGGTGGAGTTTATTCGCCAGCAAGAACAAAAAGAAATTTTTCTTTTATTCGGTGCTTTGAAACGTAAAAATTATCAGGGAATGCTGTCTTATCTAAAACAAGAATTGCCAGATGTGCGGTTGACGATAACGACATTTGAGGATGACGGTGCAATAGATAAGTGGAATCTGACAACTGAAACCTATGTTTCCTCTTATCGGGAGTTTATTGAACAATTCATTAAAAAATCTACTGATAGTCAGCTTCTTTTTGTGACAGGTTCTCTTTATTTCATTGCAGAAGTTCGTGCTTTTCTTTTGGAGAAAGAATTGACTGCTTGAAACGAGAAATAGTAGAATAGAAATGTAATCAAAAAAGGAGGGAATCAAATGGTACAATTAAAGAAACTTGGCTATGCCACATTTTTTCTAATAGGGCTTATCATTTTGACATCGTGTGCCAAGTCTAATCAAACTTCATCATCATCTCAATCTATCTCAAGCAGTCAATCAACTACAGTCTCAAGTAAGAGCAGCACTTCGTCAACTATTGCAGAAAATTCGGTAGAAAAATTAGACGGTACTTATAAAGGTATGGACGAAGAAGATGAGATCACTTTGGTTATCAAGGGAAACAGTGGCACGTGGACAGAAGAAGAGCCAAATGGTAAGAAAGAAGTAAAACAAGTGAGCATTGATCCAACAAATCAGCGAATGACGATTGGTGACGACATTGAGCGTTATATGATTAATGGCAATCAGTTGACAATTGAGGATATTGAGCAAGAAAACGGCGAAAATGATACGGTCGTTTTAACGAAGCAATAACTTATTTGATATTGGAGCAATGACTCTTAATAGAAAAACTAAATAGTAGCTTGCAAATGTAGGAGGTTGAAGATATTTCATCAGTTTTTATAACCACTGCTTTAAATTGTGTTTGTTTTACCCACCGCTCCAAATGGTTTATAAATTGTTCGCTTCGTGGATTTTATCTGCGCTCGCTAGTGATTCTCTATACTGGAGTTATGTGAGAATGAAAAAAGTTTAGTATTTCAGAAAAAATTTAGAAATAAGAAGATGAGGGAAGAGAATTTGACTAACTTTTTGAAGTGTAATAGGTGATAAAAACGAACAGCGAGAGAGAATTTTTTCAACTTACGGTAAATCGAAATACAGTACCAGTAGGAAAGGTGGATTTTGAAGGGGGAAGACAAGTTAAAAAGACAGATCTTACAAAATCAGGTAGCTATAAAACAGATAAGATTATCAGTTATCACATTTCTATTAATCAGTCTGGTAAAGAGATTTCTGATGCCAAAGTAACAGACATTCTGAGTACTCCTAAAATTTCTTATATTAAGAACAGTTTCAAAATTGAAAAAGGTAAGTGGGTGATTGTAAATAATCGTTGGGTATTGAAGAATAAAATAAATGTCACGGAACAATTTACAATCAATTTCATATCTGACTCACAATTTTCGGTTGATTTAGGTCATATCAAAGCAGGAGAAGGTTATCGTATTAACTATAAAGCTAAAGCAAACTATAATTTACAGAATGGAGAAATTGTTGAAAATATTGTTTCACTTTGGTCAAGTAAAATAAAAATCATAAATTCCATAGTGAAGACTACTTACAGAGAAGCAGGCGGAAATGCAGAAGGTTATGTTTACTCAATCACGCTGCATAAAAAGGATGAAGTTTCTGGCATGCCTTTAACGGGAGCTATCTTTAGGGTTATACGAGATCGCAACGGTACTACAGTTGGGGAATTTATCACAGATAGTGCAGGGGAAGTAACAAGTCTGAATCTATTAAAAGATACTTATAAAATTAAAGAAATAAAAGCTCCGGCTGGATATTAGCCATTTAAACGAAAGTTTAAGATTACTCCGGATAAGTTTAATAATGAGAAGACTTATGATTTGGAAGTTCTCAATAAACGAGGATTGGTTGAGGTCAATTGAGAGTTAAGAAATTATTAATTGGACGTGATTTAAAGGCAGGTGAATTTGAGTTTGAACTCAAAGGTACAGAGGATAATGTCCACCAAGTCAAGAAAAATGCTGTTAATGGTGAGGTGATTTTCGATACTATTGAGTACGCGAAAGTGGGAACATATCATTATATGATTACTGAAAAAGATACGAAACTTCAAGGTATAATCTATGATAAAAAAGTGATCAAAGTAACAGTGACTGTTACAGACAATAGTTCGCGTATACTAGAAACTAAAGGTCGATATGATCAGGATGTTAAAGCTTTTGAAAATAGCTATACCCTACCAGCAACACCGCCGAAGAAAGGTTTGCCTAAAACAGGAACAGCTGTTCATTACTTAGCAATCTTTATGGATATGATATTGTTAGTGGGTGCAGTTTACTTCATCAAGAAAAAAATATAAGTCTAGAGGTGGAAACCTAATGAGAAATGGAGAGTCTAATTAGGTTCCCTTTTTTATTGAAAGTTTTAAAAATGATTTGAAAATCAAGCAAGACTTGACTTTGGCTTGATTTATTAGGTAATCCCCGTTATACTAGTACTAAATACTGATAGGGAGAGAATATGAGTTTTAGGAAATTTCAGCTATTGATGTCAAAATATGGTTTTAGCATCATTACTATGGTGTTAGAACTGGTGCTTGTTTTTTGGTTTTTCTTTTGGCTCGGTCGATGGACGCCTACTTTATGGATTGCTTTTGTGATTTTGTTCAGTGTGGCAACGATTTTGGCGATTGTCAATCGTTCAATGACCCCAGAAAGTAAAGTAACCTGGCTTTTAGTGGCTTTTATTCCAGTCTTTGGACCGTTGCTTTATCTGATGTTTGGCGAGCGTCGTTTGTCTAGAAGTGAATTGAAACAGTTGAAGAATATGGATCAAATGAAATTTCGTGAGGATAATAGTTATGAGTTGCGTTTAGAGTTGAAAAATACAGATAAGTCAGCTTATGGGATTATCAAATCACTTCTTAGCATGGATCATAATGCGGATGTATATGACGGTACGGAATCACAATTTTTCCCTTTAGGCGAAGAAATGTTTCAAAAAATGCTGGAAGATTTGCGTAAGGCAGAAAAATTTATCTTTTTGGAATATTATATTGTGGAAGAAGGTCTCATGTGGAATAGTATTTTGGATATTCTGCGTGAGAAAGTAACTCAAGGTGTTGAAGTGAAGATGCTCTATGATGATATTGGCTGTATGGCGACTCTTCCTGGCGACTACACCAGTCGATTACAAGCTATGGGGATTGATGCCCATAAATTTAACAAAGTGATTCCGCGAATGACAGTAGCTTATAATAATCGAGATCATCGTAAAATTCTTGTTATTGATGGGCAGATTGGCTATACTGGAGGGGTCAATTTAGCAGATGAATACATTAATCACATTGAGCGATTTGGTCACTGGAAAGACGGTGGGATTCGTTTAAATGGTCGTGCAGTAAAGGCCTTGACACGTCTTTTTCTTATGAACTGGTATATCAACCGTGGAACCATTAGCGATTTTGATCAATATCATTTGGACAACAAAGCAATAGATGCATCAGGACTTTATATTCCGTATGGAAGCGGACCTAAGCCTATGTACAAAGCTCAAGTGGGTAAAAATGTCTACCAAAATATTATCAGTCAAGCGACAGATTATGTGTATATTGCTACACCGTACTTAATTATTGATTATGACTTGACAGAAGACATTAAAAATGCAGCTATGCGTGGGGTAGATGTGCGGATTGTGACCCCTTCCATTCCAGATAAAAAGCTGATTCAACTCATTACGCGAGGCGCTTATCCAGACTTGATAGCAGCTGGGGTGCAGATTTACGAATATACCCCAGGTTTTATTCACAGTAAGCATGTGGTGGCAGATGATGATTTTGGTGTGGTTGGAACAATCAACTTTGATTATCGAAGTCTGGTTCACCACTATGAAAATGCTATTTTGATGTATAAAACGCCTTCTATGTTTGACTTAAAACAAGATTTTGAAAACCTTTTTGAGAATTCTCAAGAAATTCATGAGGATACTATTAAAAATACCTGGTATCAACGTTTAATCAAAGAGATTGTCGAATTGTTTGCGCCGATGCTATAAAAATTTCTCTTGTATGAGAGGAATTTTTTCTTTTTTACGAATAATTTAGTAAAAAGAAGGCGAAATAATGATACATCTAACACAAGAAGAACAAGAATTTTTACAAAAGTATACAAACAGAAGTCATCACCGTTTTCGAGATTTGGAATATTATGCCTTGCTTTTGCAAAAGATGAAGATTGTGTCAGAATCAAGCTGACAGATAGAGGAGATTTTGGTATACTAAATAAGACTGATATCAAGGAGAATCTTTATGCACGACACAATGCTTGAACAAGAGCCAATAGTAGAGAGTATTCACGAAGAAAGTGAACAGAAAAATTTTTTTGTAGAACCTACACCGACGCCGTTTGTCGTTTTATTTTTGTGGAGCTTATTATTGAGTGTTTTAAGTGTTGCCAATCCGTTTTTGACCAACTTTGCTACTAATCTGCAATCTCAAAATTTATATGCTGGATGGGCAATGGCGCAGGGGCAGGTTATTTATGGAAATATTTATGGAACGAGTGGTTTGCTTTATTATCTAACTAATTGGGTGGGTAGTCTTTTCATGGGCAATATTTTATTTGCAGTAGTGCAGTGCTTTGCCCTATTTGTTGCAGGAATTTTTCTTTTTAAAATTGTTTACCAATTAACAACTGTAAGGAATACCTCTGTAAAGATTCTTTCTTTATTTTATGGATTAACCTTAGCTTTGGGCTGGGGCGGTTTATATTCTAGTATTTTTGCTTTTCCTTTTGTATTTGGTGCACTGTACTTTCTGATGCGCTATGTTGCAGGAGAAGCTAGTGACAGAGGTTTTATTGGTTTTGGTGCGCTCGGTACATTGATGTTTATGACAGATCCGATGACAAGTCTCGTGTTTTATTTAGTGGCTTTCCTTGTTTTGTCAGCTTATAATATTAGTGTAAAGAAAAAAGTACATGGCCTTTATCAATTTTTAGCAGCACTTGTAGGCTTTTCGTTTCTATTTTATCCTTTAGGCTATTATACGGTTTTAAATGGTAGCTTTGGTCTTGCGATTAGTCAGATTCTTTATCCGTTGGAAAGCTTACGCTTTGCAGGGCAGCACTTGTTGTATAATGGTTTACTTTATGGTGGGTTAATCATTGGAATTGGTTTAGTGTTTTCTTGGGTGAGAAGTTTTTCATTGCCAGCAAATTCTTTGGAACGTTTCCTGCAGCTATTTAGTTTTTTCGCGTCCTTAATTTTAGTTTTATTTGTTTTCTTTTTGCCAGATCAAGGCGCTTATCAGCTGTTGCCTGTTTTGCCATTCTTCCTGATTTTGCTCAGTATGTGGTTAGGAAAAAGTAAACTTAAAAGAGGTGGACGTCATAGCCGTGTACAAAAATCTACATCTATTTTAGGAATGTATGTTGCAAAAAATGCTTTCTTGCCGCTTTTAGCAGTTACTTACTTAATTGGTTCTCCGCTTGTTAATCACTATATTTTATCTTCAGGTGAAGCAAGTGAACGTGTTTCTGCGGCAAATTATATCAAAGATAAAGCGAAGAAGACTGATAAAATCTATGCTTGGGATAAAACAGCAGCGCTTTATCAGGCGAGTAGACACTTATCTGCAGTACCAATTTTAACACCTAGCTTGTACCAAGGAACCGATGAAAATAAAATGGCGCTAGCTAGGAGTCTGAAAGAAAATGCACCAACCTATATTTTAGTGAATAATCAAGTGCCTGTTCTTCAAGATGTGCAAAAACAAATTCAGAAAAATTATGAGAAAACTGACCTGGAACTTCATCATTTCAAGCTTTATAAATTAAAATGATTTAATCAATATCTTGTGTTTAAAATAAAATTTTAAGTTTTTTACCACAAGATATTGATTTTTTTTATGAGAGTGATATAATATGATTTATATGAATGGAGGAGCTCATGATAGCATTAAAAGAAGAAACAGTACAAGGTTTTGCTGATATTTATGTTGAAAAACGTGACGGTCGTCGTGTGGCTTTTGACGCAGATAAGATTTATAAAGCGCTTGTCAAAGCTAGTCAAGAAGTAACGACGATGACGCCGTTGTTAGAAGCAAAACTTGAAGGGATTACCAATAAAATTGTAGCAGAGGTGATTGAACGCTTCCCTGCTGGTGTTAAAATTTATGAAATTCAAAATATCGTTGAGCATGAATTGTTGCAAGCCAATGAATATGCTATTGCGGAAAGTTATATTACTTACCGTACCCAACGCGATTTTGCGCGTTCAAAAGCAACAGATATCAACTTCACAATCGGCAAATTGCTGAATAAAGATCAAGCGGTTGTCAATGAAAATGCCAACAAGGACAGCGATGTTTTCAATACTCAACGTGATTTGACAGCGGGGATTGTTGGAAAATCAATTGGTTTGCAAATGCTGCCGCCGCATGTAGCAAATGCCCATCAAAAAGGGGATATTCATTATCATGATTTGGACTATAGCCCATATACGCCGATGACAAACTGCTGCTTGATTGATTTCAAAGGTATGCTGGGAAATGGTTTCAAGATTGGAAATGCAGAGGTGGAAAGTCCAAAGTCGATTCAAACTGCGACTGCGCAAATTTCTCAAATCATTGCCAATGTCGCCTCCAGTCAGTATGGTGGTTGTTCAGCTGATCGAATTGATGAAGTTTTAGCGCCTTATGCTGAAAAGAATTACGAAAAGCATTTGAAGGATGCGCGTGAATGGGTCGTTCCTGAAAAACAGGAAGAGTTTGCTTGGGAAAAGACGAAAAAAGACATTTACGATGCCATGCAGTCTTTGGAATATGAAATCAATACCTTGTTTACGTCAAATGGACAAACCCCATTTACATCGCTTGGTTTTGGTCTTGGCACCAATCGTTTTGAGCGTGAAATTCAAAAAGCGATTCTTCAAATTCGCATTAAAGGTCTGGGGTCTGAACATCGGACAGCTATTTTTCCTAAATTGATTTTCACGTTGAAGCGCGGATTGAACTTAGAACCGGATAGCCCAAACTATGATATTAAACAACTGGCTTTGGAATGCGCTACGAAACGGATGTACCCAGATGTCTTGTCTTACGACAAAATTGTGGAATTAACAGGTTCTTTTAAAGTTCCAATGGGCTGCCGTTCTTTCTTACAAGGCTGGAAAGATGAAAACGGTCAAGAAGTCAATTCTGGTCGGATGAATCTTGGCGTTGTGACGGTCAACCTTCCACGAATTGCTCTTGAATCTGAAGGCAACATGGAGAAATTCTGGGAAATTTTTAATGAGCGGATGAATATTGCTGAAGATGCGCTCGTCTACCGTGTCGAACGCACCAAAGAAGCGACTCCAGCTAATGCTCCTATTCTTTATCAATATGGTGCTTTTGGAAAACGTCTAGGTAAATATGATAAGGTGGATCAACTCTTTAAGCATCGTAGAGCCACGGTTTCTCTTGGCTATATTGGTCTATATGAAGTGGCTACAGTCTTTTATGGTGGTGAATGGGAGCACAATCCAGAAGCTAAGAAATTCACAGTCGATATCGTTCGTGAAATGAAGCGCCGTGTAGAAGAATGGTCTGACCAATATGACTACCACTTCTCTGTTTATTCTACACCGTCTGAAAGTCTGACAGACCGCTTTTGTCGTCTGGATACAGAAAAATTTGGTCTTGTAAAAGATATTACAGATAAGGAATACTATACGAATAGTTTCCACTATGATGTCCGTAAAAATCCGACACCGTTTGAAAAATTAGATTTTGAAAAAGATTATCCAGCAGCTGGGGCTTCAGGAGGCTTTATTCACTACTGTGAATATCCTGTTCTACAACAAAATCCGAAAGCACTCGAATCAGTCTGGGACTATGCTTACGATCGTGTGGGCTATCTTGGAACCAATACTCCGATTGACCATTGTTACAAGTGTGATTTTGAAGGGGACTTCACGCCAACCGAACGTGGATTTACTTGTCCAAACTGTGGCAATAGCGATCCTAAGACAGTTGATGTTGTGAAGCGAACTTGTGGTTATCTTGGAAATCCTCAAGCTCGTCCGATGGTAAATGGACGTCACAAGGAGATTTCGGCCCGTGTTAAACACATGAATGGTTCAACAATCAAGTTCGAAGGACATCATGTAGAAAAGTAGGAACTTTCATGGGAAAATATCAATTAGACGATAAAGGGAAAGCACAAGTCACACGCTATCATGAAAAACACTCGAAAGGTGGAATCAACAAGAAAGCTCGTGTTACAAGTTTGCGAGAACAATTTTTGCAAAAAGCAAAGAAAAAATAAGGGAAAGAGTGAGGTCTGCATGAAGCTAGTCTCACTCTCTTTCTATCAAGGTGTGAAATATGAAATTAAGACGACCAAGATTGGAAGATAAGGACGCAGTCATGGCTCTCATAATGGAATTTGAAAGTTTAAATGCCGCACACGATGGTGGTTTTTGGAACGAGGAGGATTTTGATTATGAAGATTGGATTGCTGGGAACCGAGATGCAGAAATGGGTCTCAATATTCCTGATACCTGGGTGCCAGCTATACAACTTGTCGGATTTGATGAAGGACAAGCAGTTGGTTTTTTAAATTTGCGCCTGCGCCTAAATGAATACTTACTCGAACACGGCGGTCATATAGGCTATAGTGTTCGTCCATCTATGCAAGGGAGAGGCTATGCCACTTCGATGCTGAAAGAAGGACTTCTTGTTGCTGCTTCAAAGAATATTCACCAAGTGCTGGTGACTTGTGCGGTAGATAATCCAGCTAGTCGAGCAGTGATTTTGGCCAATGGCGGAATATTGGAAGATGTACGAGCCGGGAAAGAGCGCTATTGGATAGATTTGGAGTAGAAAAATGACATGGAATACACCGAAGCCAGGTGAGTGGAAAAGTGAAGAGTTAAGCAAGGGGCGTATTATTGACTATAAAGCCTTTAATTTTGTGGATGGTGAAGGGGTGCGTAATTCCCTCTATGTCAGCGGCTGCATGTTTCATTGTGAGGGCTGCTACAATGTAGCGACCTGGTCGTTCAATGCCGGGATTCCTTATACGCAAGAGCTGGAAGAGCAAATCATGAAAGATTTGGCTGAGCCCTATGTTCAAGGACTGACCTTGCTAGGAGGAGAGCCTTTTCTGAATACTGGGATTCTCTTGCCCTTAGTCAAGCGTATTCGACGAGAGTTGCCTGACAAAGATATTTGGTCTTGGACGGGCTATACATGGGAAGAAATGATGCTGGAAACACCAGATAAACTTGAACTTCTTAGTCTCATTGATATTCTGGTAGATGGTCGTTTTGATAAGGCAAAACGAAATCTCATGTTACAATTTCGAGGTTCCTCTAATCAGCGTATTATTGATGTACAAAAGTCTCTCAAAGCTGGAAAAGTGATTATTTGGGATAGATTGAATGATGGCACAGAAAGTTTTGAGCAGGTTAATCGAGATAAAACAGAATAAATTTGAACCAAGGTAGGAATTGATTGTTCCTACTTTTTTGTTATTTAAAATGTAATGGCGAAAGATTGCATTGAAAACGCATTTATAATTTAAAGTTTTTGTAATTCTTAAAGAATGTTTAACTTTCAGTTATTTTATGCTATAATGGAGTAATAAAATGGATAATTCTACGTAGGGGTTTAAAATGGTCCAAAAAAGATTGCGCTCTTCTAAGAAGAGAGGTTATCGAATCTTAAATATTGCTTTGCTAATCGTTTTTGCATTGCTAACAGCATTATTGGTTTTTTCAATGTTTCGGTATAACATTCTAGCATTTCGGTACTTGAATGTTTTACTATCAATCTTGCTAGTAGCCGTAGCACTAGTGACTGGCTTTTTAATTTTTAAAAATAAAGCGCGTGTCACAACGACTATTATTCTCATTTTGGCTATTTTAGTTAGTTCAGGTGCGATGTATGCCATTAAAGAAGTGCTGGATTTGTCTAATGGTCTAAATGCAACATCCAACTATTCTGAATATGAAATGAGTGTGGTGGTACCGGCAAATAGCGACATTAAAGATATTAGCCAAGTAAAAAATGTTCTTGCTCCGACAGCAAATGATGAAAAAAATATCAAGGCATTAACAAACAACTTAGCAAAAACTAAAAAAGTCAATCTAACGGTTGATCAATCTTCTTCTTATCTGGCAGCTTATAATTCTTTGAGGAATGGTGAAGCGAAGGCTATGGTGCTAAATAGTGTTTTTGAAAGTGTTATCGAAAACGAACATCCAGATTATGCTTCAAAAATTAAGAAAATCTATACTTATAAGATTAGTAAGAAAATAGAAAATGCGCAATCACCAGCTACCAACAACGATGTCTTTAACATTTATGTTAGTGGTATTGACACTTATGGTCCCGTTTCGTCTGTATCTCGTTCGGATGTGAATATCATCATGACAGTGAATCGCAAAACAAAAAAAGTGTTATTAACAACAACACCGCGTGATGCTTACGTACCGATTGCTGATGGTGGCAACAATCAAAATGATAAATTGACGCATGCTGGCATTTATGGTGTGGAAGCGTCCATTCATACATTGGAAAATCTCTATGGCATTAAAACCAACTATTACATCCGACTCAATTTCACTTCTTTCCTCAAATTAGTGGACTTGTTAGGTGGTATTGACGTTTATAATGACCAAGAATTTACAAGTTTGCACGGGAATTATCATTTTGGTGTAGGAGATGTTCATCTAAATTCTGAGCAGGCTCTAGGCTTTGTGCGAGAACGGTATTCATTGAGTGGCGGAGATAACGACCGTGGTAAAAATCAAGAAAAAGTAATTGCGGCAATTATTAAAAAGTTGACTTCAACACATGCTTTGAAGAATTACAATGAGATTATTTCAGGTTTACAAAATTCAGTTCAAACCAATATGAGTCTTGAAACGATGATGAATCTCATTAATACACAACTAGAATCTGGCGGTAGTTATACTGTGACTTCTCAAGCTGTTACAGGTGAGGGACGGACAGACCTTCCGTCTTATGCTATGCCAGATGCGAATCTTTACATGATGGAATTAAATCAAGATAGCTTGAATGCAGCCAAAGTGGCAATTCAGAAAGTGATGGAAGGTAAATAAGATTGATTGATATTCATTCGCATATTGTGTTTGATGTAGATGACGGTCCCAAGACACGTCAGGATACGCGAGAGCTTTTGACGGAAAGTTATCGCCAAGGAGTTCGAACGATTATTTCAACTTCTCATCGTAGAAAGGGAATGTTTGAAACTCCTGAAGAAAAAATCGCGGCAAATTTTCATGAGGTTCAGCAAATCGCTAAAGAAGTGGCGGACGACCTCACCATTCTTTATGGTGCCGAAATTTACTATACTAGCGATATTTTAGAAAAATTGGATAAAAAAATTATTCCAACTTTGGGTGGAACGAGTTATGCTCTGATTGAGTTTAGTATGACAACTCCGTACAGAGAAATCCACAGTGCTTTAAATAATGTTCTGCGTTTAGGGATTACACCAGTTGTAGCCCATATTGAGCGTTATCATTGCTTGGAAAACGATGTGAAAAAAGTGCAAGACTTGATCAACATGGGATGTTATATGCAAATCAATAGCTCCAGTGTCCTAAAGCCGAAGTTATTTAGTGGCGATAAGTATAAATTCATGAAGAAACGGGCGCAGTTCTTTATGGAGCAGGATTTAGTGCACTTTGTGGCGAGTGATATGCACAATTTAGGTCCACGACCTCCTTATATGCAGGAAGCCTACCAAATTATCTCTAAAAAGTATGGCAAAGCATATGCTGATGCACTATTTCGCGAAAATCAAGAAATATTATTAAAAGACGAATTAATTTAGGAGAAGAAATGAAAAATCAAGATAATCAGACGGTGGAAATTGATGTTCTATCATTAGTTAAAAGTCTATGGAGACGAAAATTTCTCATCGTTGTGACAGCTTTTGTG
The DNA here is from genome assembly GCF_000524255.1 of Streptococcus sp. AS20. Classification (NCBI taxonomy): domain Bacteria; kingdom Bacillati; phylum Bacillota; class Bacilli; order Lactobacillales; family Streptococcaceae; genus Streptococcus; species Streptococcus sp. AS20. Next base: position 144,878 of record NZ_JANS01000012.1, read on the forward strand.
ATGGCTATCATTACTTTAGGATATAATACCTTTATTATAAAGCCTAATTATACAAGTTCTACAAGGATCTATGTAGTAAATCGACAGCCTAGTGATAATTCCACATTGACAAACCAAGATTTGCAGGCTGGATCGTACTTGGTTAAAGACTATAAGGAAATCATTTTATCGCAGGATGTATTAGCCAAAGTAATCTCTGACTTAAAATTAAATATGCAGCCAAGTGCACTAGCTAAGAAGATTACAGTCACTGTTCCGACCGATACACGTATTGTCTCAATAGCCGTTTCAGATGGTGATGCAAAGGAAGCTGCGCGTGTTGCTAATAGCCTTCGCCAAGTAGCAGCTGAAAAGATTATAGCTGTTACAAAAGTAGCAGACGTGACGACATTAGAAGAAGCAGAAGTACCAAACTCTCCTTCTTCACCGAATATCAAACGCAATACCTTAATTGGTTTCTTAACTGGAGGAGCCTTGATTTCAATGGTTATTATTATCGTTGAAGTGTTGGATGATCGAGTGAAAAAGCCAGAAGATGTGGAAGAAGCGTTAGGAATTACTCTTCTTGGAGTTGTGCCGAATATGGATAAACTAAAATAGGAGGAAATGATGCCAAGATTAGAATTAGCTAAAAATAAAGAGAAAGCTCTCAAAAAGTCAGAAGAATATTACAACGCTTTAAGAACCAACATTCAGCTTAGTGGAGAAAATATTAAAGTTATTGCTGTTACTTCTGTACAGTCTGGTGAAGGGAAGTCAACAACTTCTACTAATCTAGCTATTGCTTTTGCACGATCAGGCTATAACACTTTGCTGATTGATGCAGATATTCGTAATTCAGTCATGTCGGGAGTTTTTAAAACACGTGACAAAATTACAGGTTTGACAGATTATTTAGCTGGTGCAGCTGATTTATCAAACGGTTTATGTGATACAAATGTTGAAAATTTATTTGTGATTGAAGCAGGGCAGATTTCGCCCAACCCAACTGCACTTCTTCAAAGTAAGAACTTTGGGATGATGATTGATATTTTACGAAATCATTATGATTATATTATCATCGATACTCCTCCTATTGGAATTGTGATTGATGCAGCCATCATTGCTCAAAAATGTGATGCTAGTGCGTTAGTGGTTGAATCAGGAAATGTAAAACGTAAAGCTTTACAAAAAGCTAAGGAGCAACTAGAGCAAACAGGCACTCCATTCTTGGGAGTTATTTTAAATAAGTATGATACACAGTTAGAAAAGTACGGTTCTTATGGTAATTATGGAGACTATGGGAACTATGGCAAGAAATAAAGTTCAGTAAATTTAGGAGTAGGGATGTTTGAAAATAGAAAAGAATTTCAAAAAATAGAGATTGTATTGACACAACTACTTTCTGTTGTCACTATTTCTACAATTATGAATTTAGTCTTGAATTCAAAACTAACAAGTAAAGACATCATCATACTAGTATTGCTGCATATCGTTGCTTTTTATATCAGTAATTATGGTTACCACTTTTTCAAACGCGGTTATTTGATTGAGTTTACAGAAACGATAAAATACAGTGCCTTATATACTGTTATGATTACTTTCTTTTCATTTATGTCAAAAGGTAGCTTTTTACTAACTCGGAAAGATCTTATTCTTTTTATTCTTTTAAATGCTGTTTGTATTTATTGTATCAATTTGTTGATTAAACAATATTATCTGCGAGTGCATCCGAGACTAAAAAGTAGTAAGAAAGTACTAGTCATTACTGTTTCAAGCCGCTTGGATAGAATTTTGCAGCAGCTAACGCAAACTTGCTCATTTAATGATTGCATCGCTGCTGTTTCTGTATTTGATAATTCCTATTATCAGCATCCCAACTTCGATGTTGTTCCGCGAGAACGTCTCATTGAATTTGCGACTCGTTCCGTTGTTGATGAAGTCTTTATTAGTTTGCCAAGTGATTACTATTCTATTGAGGATTTGGTTATTCAGTTTGAGAATATGGGAATCACAGTTAATGTGAATATTAACGCCTTAGATTTTCAAATTGGTGAGAAGAGGCTTCAAGAGATTGCTGGTTTTAGCGTAGTCACGTTCTCAACAAATTTCTACAATTATAGTCATATTGTTGCCAAACGAATTTTAGATATTATTGGCTCTTTCTTTGGACTTTTGCTTTGTGGTATTGCAGCGATTTTCTTAGTGCCAATGATTCGTAAAGATGGTGGACCAGCTATTTTTGTTCAGGAACGTGTTGGGAAAAACGGTCGGATCTTTAAATTTTACAAATTCCGCTCTATGTACATAGATGCCGAAGAACGTAAGAAAGAACTGATGGCACATAATACCATGAGTGGTGGGATGTTTAAAATAGATGATGATCCTCGGATTACTCCAATTGGGAAATTCATTCGAAAAACAAGTTTGGATGAATTACCACAATTTTATAATGTTCTTAAAGGAGATATGAGTCTTGTGGGAACGCGCCCACCAACCAAAGATGAATATGAGCACTATACTCCCGAACAAAAACGGCGTTTGAGTTTCAAACCAGGTATCACTGGTCTGTGGCAAATTAGTGGTCGCAGCAGTATTACTGATTTTGACGAAGTTGTCAAATTAGATGTCGCTTATATTGACGGTTGGACCATTTGGTCAGACATCAAAATCTTACTCAAAACAATTAAAGTTGTGCTAATGAAAGACGGAGCGAAGTAGTCTTACTTCCTCTTCTCTATTTTTGATGAAAGAAAAATGATAAAAACAGTTTATATTATCGGTTCTAAAGGAATTCCAGCTAAATATGGTGGATTTGAAACCTTTGTAGAGAAATTAACAGAATTTCAAAACAGTAAAAATATTCAATATTATGTTGCTTGCATGAGGGAAAATTCAGCAAAATCTGGCATTACAGAAGATTTTTTTGAGCATAATGGAGCAATTTGTTTCAATATTGATGTTCCAAACATTGGTCCAGCTCGCGCCATTTCCTATGATATTGCTGCTCTAAATAAGGCGATTGAAATAGCAAAAACAAACAGGGACGAAGCACCGATATTTTATATTTTAGCCTGCCGAATTGGTCCGTTTATTTCAAGTATAAAAAGAAAAATCAAAGCTCTTGGAGGAACTCTGATGGTTAATCCGGACGGGCACGAATGGCTACGAGCTAAGTGGAGCTTGCCTGTTCGTAAATATTGGAAATACTCTGAGCGATTGATGGTGAAACATGCAGATCTATTAATTTGTGATAGTAAAAATATTGAAAAATATATTCACAAAGACTATAATCGTTATCAACCCAAGACAACTTATATTGCGTATGGAACGGATATAACCAAATCGCAATTAACGTCTTTAGATGAAAAAGTTCGTTCTTGGTATGATAAAAAAAATGTTCGAGAGAATGAATATTATCTTGTAGTTGGACGTTTTGTCCCTGAAAATAATTACGAAGCCATGATTCGTGGTTTCATGAGGTCTCACTCCAAAAAAGATCTTGTTTTGATTACCAATGTTGAGCAGAATAAGTTTTATGAGAAGTTGCGTCAAGAGACGGGTTTTGATAAAGATTCGCGTATCAAGTTTGTCGGAACCGTTTATGATCAAGAATTACTCAAATATATTCGCGAACACGCCTTTGCTTATCTCCATGGTCATGAAGTAGGTGGCACTAATCCATCACTACTCGAAGCTCTTTCTTCCACTAAGTTGAATCTTTTGTTAGATGTCGGATTCAATCGTGAAGTAGGAGCAGATGGAGCGATTTATTGGGATAAAGAACAGTTGGCTCAGATTATTGAAGAAATAGAACTATTGGATGAAAAAGCTATTTCTGAATTGGATAAGAAATCTAGTGAGCGAATTGCTGCAGCTTTTACATGGCAGAAAATTGTGGCAGATTATGAGGAAGAGTTTAGAATAGAGGAATAGTTTGAAAGTTTTAATCCAGAGCAGAAAAAATTTCTTTACAATGCGTGGTGGAGATACAGTTCAGATCGAGAAGACCAAGGAACAGCTTGAAAAACTTGGAGTTGAAGTGGATATTAGTTTGGAATTAGAACCAGACCTATCCGCCTATGATTTAGTACACTTAACGAATGTCACTCGTATCCAGGAAACCTATGTTCAAATGCAAAATGCCAAAAAACAAGGTAAAAAAGTTGCTCTTTCAACTATTTTTTGGCCAATGGAAGACTTTGAAAAACAAGCACAGATTGGCGCTAGAAAGCTAATTAGTAATCTCCTATCCATTGATAACATTGAGAGAGTTAAAGCGCTTGCTCGTATGATTAAATCAAAAGAATCAAGGGGAAGAGTAACTAAAAATTTAGTTACTGTTGGATATACTAAAATGCAACGCTATGTTGTTGAGAACACTGATTTATTTTTGCCAAATTCTGAGATGGAGATACAGAAATTATTTGAAACATTTAAGATTCATTCAGATGCTTATGTTGTTGTTCCGAATGGTATAGATAAAGATAATGCCTTGAAATATCTGAATAATTCAGACGCTAATGAATTTTCAAAATTTAAAGATGCGGTCATTTCTGTGGGACGAATTGAACCACGTAAAAATCAATTGAATCTTCTTAAAGCTCTCCACGATTCAAATTATACAGTAATTCTGGTTGGAGCTGTATCAGATAACCATAAAAACTATTTTGCTGAGATACAAAAATATTTAGATTCAAATCCTAAAGTGCATTATTTTCCCCAAATTGACAATGATAAGCTTTATGAACTCTATAAAATATGTAAAGTTAATACCCTACCTAGTTGGCTTGATACACCGGGTTTAGTAAATCTTGAATCTGCAGCAATGGGATGCAATTTAGCTATTAGCAGTAGAGGAACAACAACAGAGTATTTTGGTGATGATGCTTTTTATTGTGAACCGGATGATCTCTATAGCATTCGTAGTGCTGTTGATAATGCTTTTTCCTCGCCTCGTAATAAAAAGTTACAAGAAAAAATTTTAAGCAAATATACTTGGGAGAATGCAGCTAAACAAACTTTGATTGGATATAAAAGATTATTAAGGAAGTAAACTCTGAAAATTCTCTATTTTAGAGTTTGTTTCGATGATATCTAGATTGTGTTTGTTAGAAAAAAATAAAAAAAGTTATTTTTATGGAGATGGTATTATCATACTAATTATAAGGTTTTTAAATGGTTAAAATATATGAGTGTAGATAAAATAATAAAAATTATAACAGGAAAAGAAGTAAAGGTTGATCAATCAATTCCATTATTATACATTATAAACAGAGGTATATACTATTTTTTAGGATTAATTCGTGGAAGCTTTAAAAGCTTTAATATAAATAAAAGATTATTTATTGGGAAAAAGACAACAATTCGATGTAAAAAGCAATTAATTTTAGGTCATAATGTCAATATTGGTGATTATGTAGCAATAGATGCTTTGTCAAGTAAAGGAGTCATATTAGGGGATAATGTAAAAATTGGGAATCACTCTATAATAGGAGCTTCAGGCTCTATATCAACCTTGGGAAAAGGAATGAAAATAGGGAAAAATTCTTCTTTTGGTGATTATACTCTTTTTGGAGCAGCAGGAGGATTGAGTATTGGTGAAAATGTAATATCGGGTCCTTTTGTGCGATTTCATGCAGAAAATCATAATTTTGATAGAACTGATATTTTTATTCGAGAACAAGGAATAAATTGGCAAGGTATAGAAATAGGGAATGATTGCTGGATTGGAGCAGGATCGGTTTTTTTAGATGGTTCAGCTGTAGGGGATGGTTGTGTAGTAGCAGCTAATTCAGTTGTGACTAAAAAGTTTCCGAATAATGTCGTGATTGCTGGTGTTCCTGCTAAAATTATTCGGAAACGGTAGTTATAAATGGAGAGAACAATGGAAAACATAGATTTTGTTGTTACTTGGGTTGACAATAATGATTCTAACTGGAGAAAAGTTAAGGACTACTATGCTGAGCAATGTGGAATGAATGCTGATATGAACTCTGACGCGCGTTACCGTGATTGGGAGCTAATGAAATATTGGTTTCGTGCTGTTGAAAAGCATGCTCCATGGGTAAATAAAGTCTATTTTATTACAGAAAGTCATGTTCCAAAATGGATTAATCTAGATTGTAAAAAATTAGTCCATGTCAAACATAGTGATTATATTAATTCAAAAAATTTACCTACATTTAATTCTAATGTAATAGAATTGAATGTTCATAATCTAGAAGAATTATCTGAGCATTTTGTTAGTTTCAATGATGATATGTTTTTAAATTCAAATGTCCTGCCTTCTGATTTTTTTGTTAACGGACAGCCTAAAGATAGTGGCATTTTTAGTCCAATTGTACCATATCCTAATACGATTGCTCCGATTGTATTAAATAATTTATTGATTATAAATAAATATTTTGATTCACGAACAGTTCTGAAAAAATATTATAAGAAATATTTCCGATTGTTTTATAGGAAACACTTGTTAAAAAATATATGTATATTACCATGGAAACCTATATTGGGTTTTTATGATCAACATATACCTATATCTTTTAAAAAGTCAATATTTAAAAAAGTCGCTGTCACAGAATCGGATACTTTTTTAAAAACATATAATCATCGATTTAGAAAAGAAGATGAGATTAATCACTGGCTGGTTCGTTATTGGCAATTATGTACGGGTCAATTTACTCCAAGGCCAACAAATTTTGGTGCATATTATAATCTGGCAGATGATAATAGAGAAATTTTAAAAGATATAAAGAATAGAAGCCATAAAGTGATTTGTATAAATGATGGAGCTCTAATCGCAGATTTCAAAAAAACAAAGGAAGAGCTAATTAAAGTTTTCGAAGAAAAATATCCAAATAAATCCATGTTTGAAAAGTAGAATTACTTTTACTTACAAGATTGTTCATATCAAAGGAAATGGCTTTTAAGGAAAGGATTAATCTATGAAAAAAGTAATGTTGGTATTTGGGACACGCCCTGAAGCTATCAAAATGTGTCCGTTGGTTAAAGAACTAAAGAAAAGTAATAAGATTGAAACGCTTGTTTGTGTGACTGGACAACACAGGGAAATGTTACAACAAGTGTTGGATGTTTTTGATATAGTTCCTGATTATGATTTGGACATCATGAAAGAGAGGCAAACACTTTTTAGTATAACAGTGGCTATCTTAGAAAAAATTAAACCTGTTTTAGAAATTGAAAAGCCGGATATTGTTTTAGTTCATGGTGATACGACAACAACATTTGCTACTTCATTAGCTGCCTTCTATTCAAATATTAAAGTTGGGCATGTGGAAGCTGGTTTGCGAACTTATAATCTTCAAAGTCCGTTTCCAGAAGAATTTAATAGACAGGCTGTTTCTATCGTTTCAGATTTTAATTTCGCTCCAACAGATCAAGCTAAGAAAAATCTGTTACAAGAAGGTAAGAAAGAATCAACAATTTTTGTTACTGGCAATACGGCTATTGATGCCTTACGTACAACCATTACTGAATCTTATACGAATCCAATTTTGGATTGGGTAAATGATAGCAAATTGATTCTTTTAACTGCTCATAGACGTGAAAACTTGGGCCAACCTATGGAAAATATGTTTAAGGCCGTTAAGCGTGTTTTAGCAGAACATACAGATGTGAAAGTTCTTTATCCAATCCATAAAAATCCTAAGGTTCGCGAAATTGCTCGCAAGGTTTTTGGTAATGAGAAACGTATTAAACTAATTGAACCTTTAGAAGTTATTGATTTTCATAATTTTATGAAGCAGTCTTATATGATTTTAACAGATTCTGGTGGGGTTCAAGAAGAAGCACCTTCTCTCGGTAAACCAGTTCTTGTTATGCGTGATACGACAGAGCGTCCCGAAGGTGTGGAGGCAGGGACTCTGAAACTTGTTGGGACAGAAGAAGAAACAATTTATAACGAGTTCACTAAACTATTGACAAATCAAGAACTTTACAATCAGATGAGCAAAGCTAGCAATCCTTATGGTGATGGTTTCGCTAGTGCAAAAATTGTTAAAATTTTGGAAGATTATTTATAAATTGACGTCATTGACATAGAATAGGTTGTTTAATGGGAAAATATAATAAAATTACAGTCGTACATATAGGAGATTTTTTGGGGTATCCGCCAGTCATTAGTCTTATTGAGAATCTTTTGCATCACCATGTAAAAGTTGATTTGATTAGTTCGACTGAGGCACACAGAATACCGGTAATCATGCAGAATAATAGTGATTTCAACTATATTTGCGTTCCTTATGATCTTGGGCCTGGATTGAAATCAAGAATTGTTCGAGTTTTTTTAAACCGAAAAACGATTAGAGAAACTGTTGCAGCATCAATGAAAACGTCAGATATTCTTTGGACAACTACTGATGTTGCTATTAAAGTATTAGGAGAACAATTGTTTGAGTATAAGCATGTGATGCAATTGATGGAACTAATTCAGAGATTTCCACATTTTACAAATATCAAAGCTCTCGATTTTCCAATTGATGAATTTGGAAGAAAAGCATATAAAGTCATTGTACCAGATTTAGATAGAGCTTACATCCAACAGGCTTGGTGGGATTTAAAAGAGGTTCCAACTGTTTTACCGAATAAACCTTATTCGATAAATCGTGGAGAAATATCTGAAACAACTCAAGTAGCGCTGGATAAAATCAAGACTGAAACAAGGAAAATTCTTCTCTATTCAGGAGTCATCACCCCTGAGAGAAATATAGGAGAATTTGCAGCAGCAATCCGAAATCGTAAGGATTATGTCTTATATGTAATTGGTAAAAGTCTCTCTGGTAAAACTTATTTAAATAAGTTGTTGGATGAAAATCCTAACATTGTTTATTTAGGTTATCATACTGCTCCGTCTCATTTAGAGTTTATCCAGTATGCTCATATTGGTTTAACACCATATGTTCCAACGCACTCGAATTTACATCCAATCATAAACGCACTCTATTGTGCACCAAATAAAATTTATGAATATAGTGCATTTGGAGTTCCGATGGTTGGGACAAATGTGTTGGGGTTACTGCGCCCATTTGAACAATACAATATTGGTAGGTGTACAAAAGATATGACGCCGGAATCTGTTTTAGAATGTGTTGAGTATATTGACGAACACCATGATGAAATGAGTAAAAATTGCTTGAAGTTCTTTGAGAAAGATAATCTGGATAAAATTGTTCAAGATATTATAGAGGGGTAGGGATTTATCAATGGTCAAACTATCATCTTTATATAAGGCAATTGTTGTAATCTTTGTAGCCTTTATGGTAGGAGTCCCTCTGCTTTTTCCTATTGAGATAATTGGGAGCTCTGCTCAAAGAATCATTATCATACTAGTTTCGATTTTACTTTGCATTCCTATACTATCGGATAAAAATACTGAATTGAAAAGAGAATTCAAGTTTTTAAATCAATATTTTTTCCTCTATATTTTAGTAATTGTTATTATGGTGTACTTTTCCCGCATGACTTATGGTTATTCGTGGGATCAACTGGTTAAAGGTATTTTACTAGAGTACTTGTTGCCTATAGCAGCTTTTCCAATTATATTTATTTTCCATACTGATAATTCAATAAAGGGATTCTTATCACTTGTTTCAAAGATCGTTTTGTTTATGTTGTTCATAAGAATGTTTAGTTGGGTGATGTATAACTTTAGAGGACAGATTTATTTTTCAAGACTGTTATTCCAGTATGACGAATGGATTAGAGATGGTTTTCAGAGAATAGAATCCGGTATGCTTTATGGGATAACTCTAGTCTTTGTTGCAGTTCAATCTTTAAATAACAGAATGAAGGGATTGATTTATAAATGCCTCTTAGCTTTCATGATTTTATTTCTACTAGTTGTTACGCGTGTTCGCTTTCAGACTTTTATTTCTGTTTTAACAGTCGGTGCGATATACAGTTTTTATAAAACTAAGACAAAAGGCAGTTTTTTGTTAAAAACACTCTTGTTTATATGCCTGTTTGGAATGTTGATATTTAATTCTCAATTATTAGAAGCCTTTGTAGATAAAATCTCAACTAGTGGTCAATATGGAGCATCAACAGCGGTTAGATTTCAAGGAGCGGATCATTATTTATCCGTTATGGCTCAAAAAAATGCCTATTTTGGTTTAGGATTTTTACTTAAAGGAAACTATGCGGTAAACACTTTGATGGCTAGAAATCAGTGGAGTATTTATTATCTTGATGACTTAGGTATGCTAGGAACCTTTGTGCAGATTGGGCTATTTACTATAGTGACACATATTTTTCTATTTATAAAGGCTGTTCAAGTTACAATAAAGTGTTTCAAACAAGAAAATAAAGACTATCTGTTATATTCTCTTGGTTTAACAATCTACTTAATTGGCTCATGTTTGTTGTTGAATATTTTTGATAAGCAAAGAATTTTTGATGTACCGGTTTATTTAGCGATTTATAGTTTTTTAGATGCTAGAGTTTCAGGTATATTTTCTAATAAAAAACACAAAGTTGGAATGAAAGGACCTTATGGGGGAGAAGTTTAAAGTAAAGTCGGTAAGACATAATTTCTTAATGAATATCATTCTCAAAATGTCGGGAGTCATTTTTCCTTTAATTACGTTTCCGTATGTTTCTAGAGTATTGCTTAGTGCTGCAAATGGGAAAATTGCTTTTGCAAGTTCAGTCGTAGGATATTTTTCATTAGTTGCTTCAATGGGAATTCCGTCTTATGGTATTCGCAAATGTGCTGAGGTTAGGGATGATAGAGCAAGATTGTCAAAGGTGGTCACAGAATTATTGATTATCAATTCAATCTGTACTTTGTTGTCTTATTTAGTGTTTATTGCTTTAGTGATAACTATTCCACGTTTCTCAAGTGAAACATTGTTGTTTTCTATTACATCGTTAACAATTCTGTTTAATATGCTAGGGGTGGAATGGTTTTATCAAGCAATTGAGCAGTATCAGTACATTACAATCAGAAATATTTCATTTAAAATCATTTCGATTATTTTAATGTTTGTGTTTGTTCATAAGCCATCTGATTATATTTTATATGCAGGAATAAATGTTTTTGCTTCAGTTGGTTCAAATATTCTAAATGCATTGAAATTATCAAAGTATGTTGATTTGGGCTTTAAAAGAAATCAAAAGTATGAGTTATTCATTCATTTAGCGCCGATTGTAACACTCTTTTTATACAATGCGACGACTGTTATTTTTACTAGCCTTGATCAGGTTATGCTAGGCTTCATTAAGGCGAATGAAAGTGTTGGTTATTATGCGGCAGCTATTAAAATACAGAATATTTTAGTCAGTTTAATTACTGCCTTAGGTGCTGTCATGTTGCCTAAAATTTCATATGCTTTGAAGAATGAGGGACGTGAGCATTTTGAGAATATGATTAGAAAATCTTTTGAATTTATTATCATTTCTGCAATACCAATGTGTTTTTTAGTTATCATTCTGTCGAAAGAAATCATTTTAGTGTTAGCAGGAAAAGATTATTTTCCTGCGATACCAATGTTACAGTTTTTAATGCCATCATTAATTTTTATAGGACTAAGCAGTGTAACGGCGTGGCAATTATTGATCCCTCTTGGGAAAGAGAAATACACTGTTATTGGTGCGCTTGCGGGGGTTATTGTTAATTTAGGATTAAATTCTTTAATGATTCCTGCTTGGGGAGGAGTTGGTGCGGCCATTGCCTCGACATTAGCAGAATTGGCTGTTTTATCTGTTCATTTAAAAGCATTAAAAGAGATTGTCAGTCGAACTTTTGAGAAGAGAGAATTACTCATTGCAATATTATCTACCTTTATCACGTCAGGAGTAGTGTTAGTGGTAAAGTATAATATTTTAGTCAAGGCAGCTTTCTTTGCGTGTGTAGTGTATGGCAGCGTGTTTGTGGGAGTGTATGGAGTGTCACTTCTTTTATTCAAAGAAAAGTTGGCAAATGAAACATTAGAGCGTTTAAAAGCGATGGTTATAAGAAGGTGAGAATAGATGATAGACACTTGTTCATGTATGATTTTAAATTACAATGATGCAAAGATTGTGAAAAAATTAGTAACAGAGATCGAAAATTATCCTGTATTTAATCATATTGTTGTAGTGGATAATTGCTCGACAGACGATTCTTATGCGGATTTACAGTCTTTAGTTTCTGAAAAAGTTACAGTCATAAAAACTGATAAAAATGGTGGCTATGGTTATGGAAATAATTTTGGAACGAGATATATCAAAGAACATTTTAATTCTAAATATGTTCTTTTATCTAATCCAGATGTTGTATTTTCTAATGATCTTATTCAAAGATTTGTTCGGACGATGGAGCAACAACCTCAGTTAGCTTTGATTTCTGCCATTCAACACGATATTAACAATCAGCCAATTCACGATTTGTCTTGGAAAGTTCCAACTTCATTTGAATATGCCATTTTAAATTCAGGTAAGCTTGCTCGTTTTTTTCCAACAAATGATGTATTGGATTTTAGTAAATCTGAGCAGTATGTTGATTGTGTTCCAGGTGCTTTGTTACTTTATGATACAGATAAATTTCTAGAAGTAGATGGTTATGATGAGGAAATGTTTTTGTTTGGAGAAGAAACTACTCTTGGATTTAAATTTAAAGAAAAAGGGTACAAATCATTGTTAATTCTGGATGATTACTATAGGCATGAGCATTCTGTTAGTATCAATAAATCGATTAGTCAAAAAAGTAAGCAACTTGAGATTTTATATCATAGTAGATTATTGTTTATGAAAAAGTATTTAAAGTCAAGTAGCTTAATGCTGGCTCTTGCACGATTTTTTCAAAAGAGAACTTTAAGAAAATTACATTAAAATAAAAGTAGGAAGACAAATGCAGGAACAATTTACATTAACTAAGGTTCAAGAATTAGAATTTGGTATCTTACAGTTTATTAAAAAAGTGTGTGATGAGAATCAAATTCGTTATTATCTAGCGTATGGTACATTAATTGGTGCAGTACGACACAAGGGATTTATTCCTTGGGATGATGACATTGATATTATGATGCCTAGGAAAGATTATAAAAAATTATTAGCAATTTTAAATGAACAACAACACCCCTATTATAAACTCATATCTGCTGATACAGATAAACGGTTTCAAGTGCCACTTCCTAAGATTGTTGATACACGGACACTTCTCGTTCAAGATTATGATATTATTGAACCAGTTCCGTTAGGTGTTTATGTTGATATCTTTTTGATGGATGGTGCTGGAGATGATTATCATATTGCAGTGCAACATTATGATGAAGCCTTTAAGCTTTATAGATATTGGAAAAAATCTCGCTTGAAATTAGCCCCCTCTTCGATGTCTAAACTAAAGGGATTGTTAAGATGGTTGAAAAATCTTCCTTTTAAAATGAGGGGGAGTAGGCATTATATTCAAAAATTGACAGAGCATAATAGTCAATATGATTTTGACAAAAGTCTTTATATTGCTACTTATGAAACTGGAACTTCTGATGCTAAAAAATGTATTTTTCGATATGATAAATTTGGTGTAGGTCACTTTCTTGAATTTAATGGTGAACTATTTCAAGTTCCTCAAGATTATGATAATATCTTAAAATCAGAATATGGAAATTATATGATATTGCCTCCTAAAGAAAAACAAGTCTCTCATCATTCTTATAATTTACAGTGGAATTTAAAGAAGATGTGATAGTTAATTTTTACTTATTCACATTTATATATTAAAATTAAAAACGACTGAGGAACTATCCTCCTTTCAAATCATGGATAAATGAATGCCCTTTTACCTAAGAACATTATGATAAAACTGTCTGTGGGATTGCCAATTTTGGTTACTCTGAGGTATACAGATGATAGGCAAGAATTTCACTGTTAAAGCTATCCAAGATTGGTGAGAAATATAACTTTTGATGACTTGCTGAAGTGGAGAACTCAGTGACATCTGTATAATATTGCTCGTAGGAGCTTGAAGCTTTCAATTGGATTATCAGCTTTCTTTCCAATCTCACCTTGGTAAGAAGAGCATTTTCGTTTACCAATGAATGTGCGTTTTAATTTTTTGATTCTTATCTTCCACATGTGATTGTTATCAGGTGATAATAGTAAGTCAAACAAGTAAATTTAGTGATACTAAGAAGTATATTTAGGCTCTATAATTTCTATAGTGGTTAGATCCACTGTAGAGATTATAGAGCTTTTTGAGTGCACATAAAAAGTCTCATAAGAATTATAATGAAAGCACCACACAATACGCTAGAAAGCTGCTCGTGAAACTTATTAAGAATACCACAGAATTAATCGGAATTAAAGACTCTAATATGACTATTTCATTCGTTTTTGAAAAAAATACTCACATTGAGATTCAAGAAAAACTGGATTATCCAGCATCTAGGTCGGACATTCTTGAAGACATGCATTGCCATCATGAATCAGTATGACAAAAAATCATTGTCTTATCGATCCCTAAAGAATTACTAGCGACTCTTTCAAAAGGACAGTCGAAAACTATCACACAATACCTTCTATTCAGGGACTTCTCGTCAAACCTTGTCGCCATACGAATTTATTAAGAAAACACTAGGATTCTCAAACGAGATCACCAATTACTATAATCTCTATCAACTTTTGCTTTTTCACTTTCAAGAGAAGAGGGTGGCTGAGTTTTTTGAGCTAATCCATAACAACTTATCTGTCATCAATTCTTATTTTCAGATTGTTTTTAAAACCTTTCTTAAGCATAAACAATACATCACAAACGCACTAGAATCAGATTATTTGAACTCCAAACTTGAAGTTACAAACAAGCTTATTAAAGATATCAAGTGTTAGGGGTTCGGCTTTAGAAATTTTTTAAACTTTAAGAAGCCTGTTTTCATCATGCTAAACATTAAAAAAGAAAAGACCAATATGGTCCTTTCTCGATGTTAGCTTTTCCTCACCCACCACAGTTGATAAAGAGCCTAAAGCTAACGATTTGGGGGTTATGATTTAAAGCGAATTTATGATTCAATTAAGACTTTTTAGAATAATTAGGAACCCATTTACCGTCAGCTCCTACATAGTATTTTCCGTTGTCAACCCAAGAGTTTCTCGCCATTTTTCCATCTTGCCCGACCCAATAGGTATTGTTAATCCATTGGTTTTTCGCTAGAGTGCCATCAGCTTTGTAGTAGAACCAATCACCTTTGGCATCCTGTCCCCAACTATTCTTTTTTCCTTGAATATTGAAAACGAGTTTGACAGTAGTATTTTCAGTAACTTTATTTTTTTTCGGTAATCTTAGTGTAATTGGAATAGTGTAGTTTCCCACTTTTTTAGGAGAGCCGGTTATTTTGGTTGTTTGATCACTGTCAGGTTTAGTAACTGTCAATCCTGTGGGTAACTGTTTTCGAACTTGTTCCCAGTCAATTTGAACATCTTTTCCATAACCTATATAGACTGAGAAGTCTTTCCCATGCTTAATATTGAAAACTTTTTGTTGATTTTCCTTTAAAATAGAAAGGGGTTCTATAAGATTACCATCCTTGATTAATAGAGTAGGTTTTTTATTAAGATAGGTATCATAGGCGGCATCGTCTGGAGAGACTATGGTTTTGCCACTTACTTCTTTCCCCGTTTTATCAGTATAATAATAGTGAGGAGTTGTTGTAGGGGTAGTGTAACTCACTTCTTGATATTTTGTACCGTCCTTATTTGTTTTTATTTCGATTTTATAAGGGGTACGCTCACTATCTCCGATATTTAGACCACCTAGATCAGTAAGAAAAAAGTGAAAATCTTTAGTTCCTGCATCATATCCATAAGAGCGTATCAATTTTTTGGATAGGATATCATCTTTCATATTTTTTAAAATTTCAGAGATATAATTTTGCTCTAATTCTCCTTTGAATTTTGTTCTATAAGTAAATAAAGGCTTTCCAGACTTAACTTCATCTTCTGTTTTCCAAACTTTGATAGTGATATCTTTATTTATATTGTTCTGTTTATGTTGTACCAACTCTGCAGTATTTGGAGATGTGATTGCTGATGCAGGAGTTGCTGACATTAAAAATGCCAAACTGACTCCACCAATAATAAGTGTAGCTTTTTTCATTTTAGACATAGTAATATTTCCTTTAAATTTATAATATAATTTATTATATCATGTGTTTCAATTTGTTTTTTGTATTTCTTGTAAGTTATATGTAAAAATTATATTTAACTAAGAAGAGAATTTTTAATCAAATTTATAGTTGTTTGGTAAAGAGGATGCGTTTAGATGATGACTATTATTTTAAGGCTGATTCTTACAATCACAAGCGAATCAAAACAAAATTAAAAGGATTGAGTCCTGTTCAATACAAAACCAAATCCTTTCAACAATTATTTTGGAGTCAGCACACAGTTTTCTGCTTCTTTTTCTGTAAGAATTCGTTATTTATCACTTTGATATTGGGAGTATCCTAATACATTATGTAGATGTTGCAAGTCTTCTAGACTATCAATTTCAAAAATACTGTTATGGGAAATAGATTGGATTTTAACGTTTAAGTTAGGGAGCTGATCTAGAACGATATTATCCCAATAAATATCTGCATAATTTCCTAACTCAAATTTTTTTTCAATTGCTTCTTGTAATAAAGCACCATCTGTAGAATTCCAATAGGAAACTCCGCACATAATAGGTCCTTCTCCATCTTCAATAGTGATATCTGTCACAAAAGAATCACTATTGGTGTGAAGAACCCATTCTTGCTTAAAATTTGTTTTATAAGCAGAAAAATAAGTAGAAGTTTCTAGATTGTTTGACAAAAAATTATCAACTAAATAATTATCGGCATCAATAACATAAGTATTTGATAGATACTGTTTGACTAAATACATTGTATAAAAATTGTTATAAATAGCATATTTGTCATTATGTACTAAAGTTACTTGATATTTATCTTTTAAAAATTCAAATTTTTCGGCTAAGTGACCTGTAACAATAATAATTTCATCTATGCCTTTTTCTCGTAAGAAATGGATTTGTCGTTCAATCAAGGTTTCGTTTCCTATCTTGATTAAAGATTTGGGAGTCGTTAGAGTAATTGGTCGGAGACGAGTTCCCATGCCAGCAGCTAAAATAATAGCTCTCATAATAACCTACTTTCTGATTTATACAATGTTATGGTTCACTCTTTTGAGATGAAAAGAGTACCGATGATAATCATGATACTACATAAAATCAACTTTATGTCAAAATGTCCACCAATTAGTAAGATACTAAAAATAATAGCCCAGATGGAGTAGGTGACATTCATTCCTGTTGCTTTGACGGGTCCGATTGTATCAATAGCTTGATAGTAGAAAAGGTAGGATGTAGTACCGATAAGCGCTAAAGCGATGATAGCAAAAGTAATAGGACGACTTAATACGCTGTAAAAATTAAACAAAGCATGTCCTTCAAAAATGATAAAGAAAAAGTAAACGATACTGGATACCCATTGCCGTATGAAAAGTGCTTCTTTTGGAGTAATATCATCTTTCATACCATAGGCGCAAATAACGCTTTCTGATGCCCAACCGCCAGCACAAATACAGGCCGCGATGAAACCCCAAACTGCTTGTTCATTTAAAGAGTTAAGCTGAGAATATCCTAATATACTGATAGCTAGTACAGATAGAAGCAGTCCTATCCACCCTTTTTTTGTTAGATAATCCTTTAAAAATAGAGCTCCTAAAACGGCAGCTACAACTGGATATAGAGCGGAGATACTTGCAGTATATCCAGCTCCAATTGTATCAATGGCATATAAATAAGCACGCATGCCAATAGGACCGCCAAATAAAGCAGCAAACATTACAAATAAAGCACTTTTGAGTTTGAATTTTGAAATAGTCGTTCGTAGTTCACCTTTTATACCCTGCAAAAGTGTTAAATATAAAGCAGAAAATAGATCATGGAAAAAAGCTAGAAGTAACGATGCAGCCACTAAACGTTTGTCAACCAATGAAAATGGAACGGCGAGTAACACCCATCCATTAAAGGCTGTATCTGCTCCCCATAGTAGTCCCGATAATAAACCACTGAAAATTCCTTTACGATAAGAGTTCATGATAATCCTCTCTTTTTTCTTGATACAAGGTCATATTTTTCCAAGCGCGCTCCAGACGGTCTTTTCCATAACTACCAAAGTTATCACCTCTACTTTCTTTAAAAATTGTCCAAGCTGACCAGACAAAATCAGAACAAATTTTATAAGCAAGAACTTTTAATTCAATCAGTGGAGGAAGTTCTTTGGTTTGATAGTAAGTTTCTAGTAACTGTTGCTCCTGAGCATTTGTAAAATTACATTCAATACTATGGTTCGCTAAGTCCCATACAGGGTCATTCATTCCAGAGTATTCCCAGTCAATTAAAAAAGTTTTTCCTTGATTATCTTTAACAAAATTTTCTGGTACAGTATCAATATGGCATGGTTTTTTTTCAATTCCCATTTTTAATAAATCTTTTTCCAAGGATAAAACGAGAGGTCGTAAGACCTGGTATCCTTCATAATAAGTGGCAGCCATTTCATCTGCTAAATGCTCATATTTTTCAATTTCTCTAAATACATTAAATTCATTACTGAACTCTAAACCAGAATGATGTAGTTTTCTCAGTAAATTAGTTGTTAATTCCATATTTTTAGGATAAGCCGCTGTTACTGGATTCAGTGTTTCTGCACCTGTGATAAATTGACTAATTTTAGTTCCTGTTTCAGCATCAAAATAAGTTGTCTCGACATCAAGTCCCAAAATTTGAGCAATGATGCTGTTTTCTTTTTCAGCTGTACGATCAATAAAGCGATCAGTCCCATTTCCAGCAATTCGGACGATAAAGGATTGTCCATTTAGAATGACCTTATAATTTTTATTGGTCATGCCACCGGCACTTTCTAATAAATCAATATCTTTATCTGTAACATCTAGTTTATCTTTTATGAACGTGCGAACAGTGTCAATTTCTAATCGTTTTTCTTTTTGAAGAATGCGTGGGTAAATGATTTGTGTGACAGATTTTATCTGTGATTGATCATCAATTTCTCCCCAGATAAAATCATCTACGCGGACATATCCTAAACGATAATCTCTAGCAACATCCATCATGATATACTCATAATTAACAAGAGGATTTTCATTTTTTGAAAAAATAGTTAACATTTTTTCAAAAAAAGGAAAAGAGAATTTAGACATTCCAATCATCTCTCCATCAATATGATTAAATTGATGGATATCTTTGCTTATCTTGGAAATTTGTTCTCCTTGAATTTCAACCATAGCTTCATCATAATTTTCTCGGACACTAGTAATTAAAATACTGCTAGTATCGTTAGAATGAAGAAGTCGTGTCAAGCCACGTTCTTCAAATACTAGATCTCCCTCAATCAGTAAAAAATCATCATTTATAAAGGATTTTGCTTTTGCTAAAGAGGCCATTGTTCCGGTCGTTTTAAATTGTTGATTAACAACTATGTGTATCTGAGGATATTTTTTTTCAATCGGAATTAGCATTTCTTTGGCAAAACCTACAACTAATACGATATTGGTAATACCTGATGAAATCAATAATTGAATACTTCTATCTAAAATGGTTTCATTATCTAGAGGTAGTAATCCAACAGGAATATTAATTTCTTGTGCTTGTCCAGCTAATAGGATGACAGCATTCGTGATAACTTTTTTATCATTGCTCAATGAAATTTTTTTTTGCTGTTCTTCTCTTAAGAAACGTTCCAATAGCTGTAAGCCAGCTTCAGTCAAATGATAAATATTCTTTTTTCTCTTTTCGATTAACAGGTAGTTTTCTTCTTCTAATAATTTAAGGATATTGTTAATTTTTCCCAGAGAAATATTAGTTTTATCTGATATTTCTCGTTGAGACAAGTATCTATTTTGATTGAGTTCGTATAAAACAGTAAACAAGTCATTCATGGCGCACTCCTTTGTTCATTTTTTGAACAATTATATTGTAATCTTATTTTAAACTTTTGTCAATACTTTTATTAATTTGAAAAAAATATACCAGAAAGCAGTGGTGAAAGAATATATTTGTAAAATAAAAATTCTTAAATCCTTTTTATCTGATTTAAGAATTTCACTAGTAAAAACATGTAATTATTTATAGAAAATAAAATAGGCTTAAATTTCATTGCAAGTAAATTTTATCATCCTTCAATACTAAAACAGCCGGCATAGGCAGTTGTTTCCAAAAGTTATAATTGATGGTATCATCAAAATAGTTAAGTAGGATACAAACCATATTTCCGTGTGAGCTAATGATAATGTGTTCGTTTTGATGCAGTTTTTCTAAGTCTTGTAGAAAAGATAGGGCTCGTTTTTGAGCTGTGAGATTGGATTCACCGCCCGGTAGAGAAATAGCAGGATTTTTCCAAAGCTGTTTCAGAGTAGCTTCAAATGCTTGGTCGGAAATACTTTGACTGCTTAATTTTCGTTCAATCAGGCGTTTGTCCAGCTGAATAGAAAGTCCCAATGTTTGAGCCAAAGGCTCAACGGTTTCAATTGCCCGCTTGTAGGGGCTGGAATAAATAGCAGAAATAGGTTTGCTTTCTAACATGTTTAATTGCGAAAGAGAAGCTTGTCCTTTTTGTGATAAAGGACGATTCCTATAAATAGAATGTGCATGGCGGATTAAGTAATATGTGTTTTTCATAAATAATATTGTATCAAAAAAGAAATGTTGTTGATAGTTCATCATTTTTTTAACATAATGAAATAATAACTCCTATTTAAGAAAAATTTTAACTTTTCCTTACGGATGGTTAATAGGGGCTTGGTATACTTTAGTCAACCATTAAAAATAAATTAAAGGAGTAATAATATGGTTGCCAAAAATCATCGTCCAAATCATGAAAGATATACCAAATGGTCTATTCGCCGCCTGAGTGTGGGTGTAGCTTCGGTTGTTGTGACAAGCGGATTCTTTATTCTCATTAGTAATCCTGTAAATGCACAAGTTGGTTCGCAAAACAAGGTGGTGACAACAACCCCTTCAAATAGTTCGACAGATTTGCAAAAGCCGATAGTGGATGCTAATACAAAGCAAACTGAAAAAGCAACGCCAGATACAACGAAGCCTTCACAAGAATTAGCTGGAAAAACAAATCAAGCACCAGATAAGAAAGTTCAAGAAAAGCAAGAAGTTACAAAAGAAAACAAGGTTGGCAAAACGATTGCAGAGGCTGCTAAGGAAATTCAAAAAGCAACTGAAAAAGTAGTAAAAGAAGCTACTTCAAAAGAAGAGAAGGATTCTTCATTGGATCAAGCGAAAAAATCAGTTTTAGATAATATTAAAAGTAATATCAATGTTCCTGCCTCTTACCTTGATAATGCTACTTATCCAGGACCTTTTACAGCAGGTGTGAACCAAGTAATTCCGTATGAACTTTTTGGTGGAGATGGGATGTTAACACGTCTTCTACTCAAATCCTCAAATGGAGCACCATGGTCAGATAATGGCACAGCAAATCATGCAGGCTTGCCTCCTTTTGCTAACATTCCGAAGGGTAAGTATTTTTATCAGGTATCACTTGGAGGAAATGCAGCAGGCAAGCAAAATAAAGAATTGTTGGATCAATTGAAAGCGAACGGTACACAAAGTTACACCGCTACCGTAACAGTTTATGGTTCAAAAGATGGTAAAGTTGACTTGAGCAATGTGATTGCGACTCGTCAAGTGACGATTAACCTTAATAGTTTGAAATCTAAAGCAGATCCTTCATTAGAGCAAGCGAAGAAATCTATTTCAGAAAATATTAAAGAAAGTACGGATGTCCCAGCGTCCTTCTTACAAAATGCGAACCATCCTGGTCCATTTACAGCTGGTGTGAATGAAGTGATTCCGTATGAACTTTTTGGTGGAGATGGGATGCTAACGCGTCTTCTACTCAAATCATCAAATGGAGCGCCATGGTCAGATAATGGCACAGCAAATCATGCAGGCTTGCTTCCGTTTGCAGGCATTCCAAAGGGCAAATATTTCTACCAAGTTTCATTGGACGGTAATGCAGCAGGCAAACAAGGTAGGGCGCTTTTAGACCAACTGAAGGCCAACGGCACTCATACTTACACTGCGACTGTTAAGGTTTACGGTGCAACCAAAGATGGCAAGGCTGATTTGAACAATGTGATTGCGACTCGTCAAGTAAAATTGAACTTAAATGGCACAACAACAGCGGACCAAATTAAGAAATCCGTCTTAGAAAACATTAAAGAAAGTACAGATGTTCCAGCGTCCTTCTTACAGAATGCGAACCATCCTGGACCATTTACAGCTGGTGTGAATGAAGTGATTCCGTATGAACTCTTTGGTGGAGATGGCATGTTGACTCGTCTTCTGCTCAAATCATCAAACGGAGCACCATGGTCAGATAATGGCACAGCGAATCATCCAGGCTTGTTGCCACTAGCAGGCTTAGGCAAAGGCCAATATTTCTACCAAGTTTCATTGGACGGTAATGCTGCAGGCAAACAAGGCAAAGCACTTTTAGATCAACTAAAAGCCAACGGAACTCATACTTATACTGCAACTGTTAAAGTTTACGGTGCAAAAGATGGCAAGGCTGATTTGAACAATGTAATTGCGACTCGTCAAGTAAAATTGAACTTAAATGGCACAACAACAGCAGATCAAATCAAGAAATCTGTTTTAGAAAATATCAAAGATAAGATTGATGTTCCAGCAAGCTACTTGAAAAATGCAGTCTTTCCTGGACCATTTACAGCCGGTGTCAATCAAGTGATTCCGTATGAACTCTTTGGTGGTGATGGCATGTTGACTCGTCTTCTGCTCAAATCATCAAACGGAGCACCATGGTCAGATAATGGCACAGCTAAGCATCCAGGTCTATTGCCACTGGCGGGCTTAGGCAAAGGCCAATATTTCTACCAAGTTTCATTGGACGGTAATGCTGCAGGTAAACAAGACAAAGCTCTGTTAGAACAGTTAAAAGCCAATGGAACACATTCGTATAAAGCAACTGTTACAGTCTATGGTGCAAAAGATGGCAAAGCTGACTTAAGCAATGTCATTGCAACCAAATCTGTCACAATTAACCTAAAAGGTGAAAAGAAAGCAGAAGCTAAGCCAGAAAAATCACAACCAGGTCAAAATAGTCAAACACAAGACCAGGGCAAAAAAGCAGAACATGATGGAAACGAGCATTCAAATAAAGGCGGAACACCTTCTGCGACATCTTCAAAAGGTGGACAAGCTAGAGCAAGTAAAAAATCGCTTCCTAATACAGGTCAAAAATCTTCTCTTGGTTTGACAGTTCTAGGGCTTCTTGGATTAAGCTCAGCAGCTATTCTAGCACTTGTCGGAATGAAACGCAGAGAAAAGAAATAAGCCTCGCACTTTGTGAGCGATAATGCTTGAATCAAGTATAGGAATAGTGTTATACTTTTTCATGGTATAACACTATTTTTCACAGTAGAGGTAAGGATATGACAAAGAGAATTTTGTTAGTAGATGATGAAGTAGAGATTACCGAGATTAACAAGCGTTATTTAACACAGGCAGGTTATGAAGTCAATGTGGCGCATGATGGACAAGAAGCTTTAGAGTTGTTTCAGAAATATTCAATTGATTTGATAATTACAGATATTATGATGCCTAATATGGATGGCTATGATCTGATTGGGGAAGTACAATATCTTGCTCCAGACCAGCCTTTCCTTTTTATCACGGCTAAAACATCTGAGCCAGATAAGATTTATTCTCTCAGTATGGGTGCGGATGATTTTATTACAAAGCCTTTTAGTCCGCGGGAATTGGTTTTACGAGTCAATAATATCCTACGTCGCATTCACCGTAGTGCGGGAGCAGATGAAAAACTCCAACTAGGAGATTTAGAGATAAATTATGAAACACGCAAAGTGACAGTTCACGGACAACCATTGATAATGACCCTTAAATCGTTTGAACTACTATGGATTCTTGCTAGTAATCCTCAGCGTGTATTTTCAAAGACAGAATTATACGAAAAAGTTTGGCGAGAAGATTTTGTGGATGACACCAATACGCTAAACGTACACATTCATGCTCTGCGGCAGGATTTAGCTAAGTTCAGTACTGAAAAAACGCCCACGATTAAGACCGTCTGGGGCTTAGGGTATAAGATAGAGGTTTAAAATGAAATTAAAACACTTTATTATTGTGGGATACCTCATTTCCACAACGATCACGGTTGTTGCAATCATCTGGTCTGTCAACACCATGCTGATTTCAAAAAGTGATATTTATTTTATTATTGGTATTAGCATTCTAGCTAGTATTACAGGGGCATTGGTTAGCCTTTTGCTGTTGAGCCGTGTCTTTCTCTCTTTGGATAAATTAAAACAGCTCATAAAAGGAATTTCTGACAAGAAGTTTGCAACAGTAAATGATATAAAAAATCCAACTGAATTTAAAGAGCTGGCAGATGCCTTTAATAATATGTCAAGAAACTTGCAAAGTACCTTTACTTCGTTGGAAGAAAGTGAGAAGGAAAAGGGTTTGATGATTGCACAACTATCGCATGATATCAAGACTCCTTTAACTTCCATTCAGGCAAGCGTGGAAGGAATGCTAGACGGTGTGATTGCGGCAGATGAGCAGCGACATTATCTAAAAACCATCAGTCGCCAGACTGATCGCTTGAATAAACTAGTGGAAGAATTGAGTTTCATTACCCTGAATACAATGAATCAGCCAAATGCGCCGCTTGAAAAAGAAGAGATTTTTCTGGATAAGCTACTGATTGATATTATGTCAGAATTTCAGCTGGCCATTGATAAAGAGGAGAGAGATATTCAAATTTCTGTGCAGCCAGCATCGGCAAAGATCATTAGCAACTATGACAAGTTATCACGAATTATTCTCAATCTTGTCAGCAATGCCTTTAAGTATTCAGAGGCAGGAACAAAGTTAAGTATTGATGCAGTTGTCGAAAGTCAGCGTTTGACTGTCAGTGTTACGGATGAAGGACAGGGCATCAAACCAGAAGATTTAGACAAGATTTTCAGGCGCCTTTATCGAGTGGAAAGCTCGCGCAATATGAAAACAGGCGGGCACGGTCTAGGGCTCTATATCGCGCGTGAATTGGCACGCCAATTGGGTGGTGATATTTTCGTGCAAAGTGAGTATGGACAAGGTAGTAGTTTTTCGCTTGTATTAGATTTATAAAATGAAAGTGAGATAGACTAGAAAAATGAACATTTCCGGTTTATCTCACTCTTTGTTTTTATTAGTTTGTTTGTTGCTCAGCTAGAATGACTTCAAAGAGAAGATTTCCAACTAAATTGAACATTAAACGCGAACGCAATTTTTCGCGTTTTTTTGGTGCATCATAGACAAAAATCATGTGATCGCTGATTTTAGCGAGAAGATGGTTTCCTAAAGTGGTGATTGTAAGAACAGTTGCCCCTTGTTCTTTTGCCTGTAAGATACTGTGGTTGACGTCTTTATTGCTGCCACCGAGTGAAAAGACGATAATCACATCTTTTGGTGTAGCAATGTCTTTAATCCGGTCAATGCTGTATTGCTCAAAGTAATCATTGGACCAAATATTGATAAGTTTGAGTTTTCGGTTAAAATCGCTCATAGGCATGTAACTAGATCCTACTCCGATGCAGAAGATCCTTCTAGCTGAAAGAATTTTAGCCGCAAAAATCTGAAAATCTTGTTCAGACAAGATGGATACGGTGTGTTCAAATTCGACTTGTACCTGTTCTTTTAATTGCTCAAAAGAAGTTCGTTCAGACTTGGCTTGCTCTTTTTTTAGTTCTTTTGATAAGCGTAAATCATAGCGTAATTCATTATAAGTTTGATAGCCTAATTTTTTACAAGCACGAATGACAGTGGAAGAGGAAATAAAAAGTTCGTTTGCAATGGTCTTTAATGTGATTGTCTCTACTTCTTTCTGACGCATGAGGTAGTCAATGACTTCCTGCTCATTTACAGACAATCGATCATAGTGTTGTTTTAAATTTTTTAGAAACATAAAGCCTCTTTTCTAAAACCTTGTTTTTAGAAAAACGTTTTCTACTTAGTAAAATTTTACCGAAATAGTCAAAATTATGCAAGATAGAAACTTCTTTCTAAAAAAACGTTTTCACGTTTATTTTTGTTAAAATGAAAACAGAAAAATACAAGGAGCAAAAAAATGAAAGAGAAGAATAAATTTATCTCTGCCTTTGAGCAATTTGGACGCTCATTCTTACTCCCTGTTTCGGTACTGCCCGGTGCAGGGATTATTCAAGGTATTGGTACAGCTTTTACCAATGAAAACACACTCAAGATGTTCCCATTTTTGAACAATGCAGTTTTTCAATTTGTCATGAAATTTTTCATTGCGCTTGGTGGTACAGCTTTTAGCAACTTGCCTGTTATTTTTGCAGTCGGAGTTTCAGTTGGTCTTGCAAAACGGGAAAAAGGGTCGGCAGCTTTATCTGGTTTGTTAGGTTTTCTTGTTTTGCACAATGTTTTGAATTTCTTGTTGAAAATCAGTGGAAGGCTAGTCAATACTGCTAACTTATCAAGCGGTGCAGCCAAACTTGCCCTATCAAATGCCATGCAGACAAAGGTTCTAGGGATTCAAACCATGGACCTCAGTGTGTTTGGAGGGATTATCGTTGGGGTTTCTGTCTACTTCATTCACAAGTGGGCTGTGAAACAAGAATTGCCAACTATGATTGGTTTCTTCAGTGGACCTCGTTTCGTACCAATTGTAACTATGGTGGCGATGTCCTTTGTAGCCGTTGCAATCTTCTTTATTTGGCCGACTATTCAAGCAGGCATTAGCGCAGTGTCTATCCTCGTTTTGAAGTCAGGTCCGATTGGTACTTTCTTATATGGATTGATTGAGCGGGCTCTCTTGCCGTTTGGTTTGCACCATGGTCTCAACTGGCCGGTCCGTACGACAGAGCTTGGTGGCTCATGGACAATTGGTGGGAACCATGTCGTCGGTACGGTCAATGCCTACCTTGCTTCTTTAGCGGATTCTTCGATCAAGTCTATTGACCCATCTATTACGCGTTTCAATGGTGGTAAATTTGTTTACTTCATGTTCGGTCTTTCTGGGGCTGCTTATGCTATGTACAAGACTGCTTCTCCAGAAAAACGTAAAGTAGCAGGTTCCCTTCTCTTTGCAGCAGCCGGAACTTCATTCTTGACTGGTATTACAGAGCCAATCGAATTTACTTTCCTTTTTGTGGCACCAATGCTTTACGCTGTGCACGCTGTTTTGGCAGGTTCTGCTTTGTTTGTTATGCACATGCTGGGTGCTGGTGTAGCAACTCCTACTGGACATGGTTTCATTAACCTTGTAATCTATGGTGTGTTGCAAGGACCTAAAACGCACTGGTGGCTCGTTTTCTTAGTAGGTATCCCTTATTTCTTCCTTTATTACTATGTCTTTAAATTTATGATTTTGAAATTCAACTTTAAGACTCCAGGTCGAGAAGATACGGATGAAGTCAAGTTGGCAAGTAAGCAAGAAGCGCGTGGTAAATATGGCTTGAAGATTCAAAATGTCGGTCAAGCAGCTCCACAGGATACAGCACCTACTCCAGAAAAATCTGAAGGGAAAGAACTTAGCAAGCAAGAAAAAACGCACCAACAGGCTCTCGGTTTGATTGCAGCCCACGGTGGTCCGGAAAATATTGTTGATGTCAATGCTTGTATCACTCGTTTGCGGATTGATGTCAAGGACAAATCATTAGTGGATAAGGATACGATTGTCAACCAATATGAAGCGCTTGGTTTTGCTGAAAATGGCATGCAAATGCAATCTATCTATGGCGCTTATGCCAATGTTCTCAAAATGGAAATCCAAGACATTCTAGGTTTAGAGGAATAGCCATGGCACATAAGATTTTATGTGTAACAGATTTAGACGGAACTTTTGTGAAAAATTCTGTTGATGTTAATTCAGTAGACTGGCAAGCTTATCAAAAGTTGACACGTTACAGTGACTTCGCTATTGCTACGGGTCGTTCTGTCAAGGAAATCAACTACATTACGCAACGTAATCAGCTTCATTTAAGCTATGCAATCGGCTTTAATGGCGCCATGATTGCTGAAAATGGGAATATATTATTTTCTCAAAAGTTGGCATCAATAGATGTACAGGCCTTGTTAGACTACCTCAAAAAAGAAAAACTCGTTTTTGATGCACTTGATGGCGAAGAGAGAATTGGCAACTTTGACCATGAGGACAATCGGCGTTTGTGGAATATGCCCATTCTTTGTTTGGAAAATCCTTATGATCTGGTTCGGCAACGTCAGATTTACAAGTTTAACATTCGTCCAGAAGCAGCGAAAACGTCTGTCTATGTAAAAGAATTAAAAAAACATTTTCCCCACTTAGAAGTCTATCAATCAGGGAGCACTCGCATAGAAGTGACTGCGAAAGATGTTTCAAAAGGTAGTGGTTTACAGCTTTTGAAAAAGCATTATCAACTAGTTGTGGCATTTGGCGACTCTGGGAATGACATCTCGATGTTTGAAAAATCCGATATTTCCTATTGTATGACACATGCCCCTGCCCCTGTCCAGGCAGCTGCTTCCTATGTTGTCGACAGCTTTGCAGATGCTATCAAGCATTTGGAGAAGTTATTGTATCAAAATAGTATAAAGGCTTAAGAAGATTCTCTTAGGCTTTTTAGATATTGCTATTATTCTTAATCAGAAAATTTCTTTGGTTTCATGGTATAATAAGTCTATGGAAAATAAGAATAAATTACTATTGATTGACGGCTCGTCCGTTGCTTTTCGTGCTTTTTTTGCACTGTATAATCAAATTGACCGTTTTAAGAGTCCGTCTGGGCTTCACACTAATGCCATTTACGGCTTTCATCTTATGTTGAATCACTTGATAGAACGTGTACAGCCGACTCATATCTTGGTGGCATTTGATGCGGGGAAGACCACCTTTCGGACAGAGATGTATGCTGATTACAAGGGCGGTCGGGCTAAAACGCCAGAGGAATTTCGTGAACAGCTGCCTTTTATTCGCGAAATGCTAGATAAGTTGGGTATTCGCTATTATGATTTGGATCAGTATGAGGCGGATGACATTATCGGAACTTTGGATAAAATGGCTGAAAACACAGCTGTTCCCTACGATGTGACAATCGTAAGCGGAGATAAGGATCTAATCCAGCTGACCGATGACAATACAATTGTGGAAATTTCCAAAAAGGGTGTGGCTGAGTTCGAGGAATTTACGCCAGCCTACCTCATGGAAAAAATGGGAATTACGCCAACCCAGTTCATTGATCTCAAAGCTCTTATGGGTGATTCTTCGGACAATATCCCTGGTGTGACGAAAATCGGCGAGAAAACGGGACTCAAGCTTCTCTTGGAATACGGCTCTCTGGAAGGCATTTATGACAACATTGACCAAATGAAGCAGTCTAAGATGAAGGAAAATCTCATTAAGGATAAGGAAATAGCTTTCTTGTCTAGAAAGCTTGTCACTATTGACACTCAAGCTCCGATTGAAATCGGTTTAGAAGATATTCTCTATCAAGGATCAGATATTAAACAACTAGGTAGATTCTATGATGAAATGGGCTTTAAACAATTTAAGCAAGCGCTAGAAGCAGAGATAGATCCAGAGGAAACGACTGACATTACTTTTGAAGAAGTGACGGAAGTTTGTCCAGAAATGCTCAGTGCAGACGGTTTTTTCTACTTTGAAATGTTGGGGGACAATTACCACATAGACGAGATGGTTGGCTTTGCTTGGGGAAATTCACAGCAGATTTATGCCAGTCAGGACATCAGTCTTTTGCAGCAGCCGGTTTTCAAAGAATTTCTGGAAAATACAGCCTTGAAGGTTTATGACTTTAAACGCTCTAAAGTCTTACTCAGTCGCTTAGGCATTGAGCTTTCGCAACCAGCGTTTGATAGTCGTTTAGCTAAGTACCTTCTTTCGACCGTTGATAACAATGAAATTGCAACGATTGCTAATCTTTATGGCAAGACTAGACTCGTTGAAGATGAAGTGGTTTATGGAAAAGGAGCTAAGCGGGCATTGCCTGAAAAAGCTATTTTATTGAGCCATCTAGCCAAAAAAGTCACAGTTCTCGTTGAAACGGAAAAGCCTATGACGAACTTGCTACGTCAGCACGATCAATTTAATCTCCTGTACGAAATGGAGCAACCGCTAGCTTTTGTCCTTGCTAAGATGGAAATTGCTGGTATCAAGGTAGAGCGCGAAACATTGCAAACGATGCAGACTGAAAATGAGGAAGTTTTAGCTCGACTAACTCAGGAAATTTATGACTTAGCAGGGGAAGAGTTTAATATCAATTCACCTAAACAGTTGGGAGGTATTCTCTTTGAAAAACTGGGTCTGCCAACATCTTTCACTAAGAAAACCAAAACGGGCTACTCTACGGCAGTAGATGTATTGGAACGTTTGGCACCGATTGCACCGATTGTGGAGAATATTTTGGACTATCGGCAAATTGCTAAAATTCAATCAACCTATGTTATGGGGCTACAGGATTGGATTTTAGCAGACGGAAAGATTCATACTCGCTATCTTCAAGATTTGACCCAGACAGGAAGACTATCTAGTGTGGATCCCAATCTGCAAAATATTCCAATTCGTTTGGAGCAAGGACGCTTAATTCGGAAAGCTTTTGTGCCGGAGTGGAAGGATAGTGTCTTGCTCAGTTCCGACTACTCACAAATTGAGCTGCGCGTTTTGGCGCATATTTCGGGTGATGAACATTTAATTGAAGCATTCAGACATGGAGCTGATATTCACACTTCGACAGCTATGCGGGTTTTTGGTATTGAAAAGCCAGAGGATGTGACACCAAATGATCGTCGTAATGCTAAAGCTGTCAACTTTGGTGTTGTTTATGGGATTTCTGATTTTGGACTTGCCAACAATCTGGGGATTAGCCGTAAAGAAGCTAAATCTTATATTGATACTTATTTTGAACGCTATCCTGGAATTAAGAATTATATGGAAAATGTGGTACGAGAGGCTCGAGATAAAGGCTATGTAGAAACTCTCTTCCACCGTCGTCGGGAGATTCCAGATATTAATTCTCGTAATTTCAATGTCCGAGGATTTGCAGAACGAACAGCAATCAATTCGCCTATTCAGGGCAGTGCAGCTGATATTCTCAAAATTGCTATGATTCGGCTGGATCAAGCTCTGACAGATGGGAATTTTAAAACTAGGATGTTGCTGCAAGTTCATGACGAAATTGTGCTGGAAGTACCTGAAAACGAACTGACCGCTATCAAAACGCTGGTCAAAGACATCATGGAATCTGCCATTGAACTTGTTGTACCCTTGAAAGCGGACGAAAGTGCTGGCAAGACCTGGTATGAAGCGAAGTAGAATCAAAAGTCCCCCAAAGAGCTATATCATTCTGATTTTTTAGCTGTGTTCAGTTCAGATCAGAAATTTTCAAGGCAAATGCAAATACATCAACTTTATAAAATATTTGTGTTTCTGGTTCAAAAAGGGACGGTATGGCTCGTTATACATGAAAGATTACGGAGAAAATTTTATGACCTATCATTTCCAAAATCCCAGCGATGGGGTTATCAAACAGTATTTAAAAAATAGCAAGGTGATTGCGGTTGTTGGCTTGTCGGATCGTGAGGAGGCAACTAGCTATCGTGTATCCAAAGAGATGCAAGAGAGAGGCTATCGGATTATTCCGATTAATCCACGAGCAGCTGGTAGGAAAATTCTAGGCGAGACTGTGTATGCCAGTCTAAAGGACATTCCTTTTTCTATTGACATTGTAGATATTTATCGTCGCAGTGAATTTCTGCCAGATGTGGCGCGTGATTTTCTGGAAGCAGATGCTACAATTTTCTGGGCGCAGTTGGGTTTGGAAAATGAAGAGGCGGAGCAGATTCTGCGGGCAGCTGGTCGGGATGATATTATCATGGATCGCTGTATCAAACGGGAACATACACGTCTGATTTTAGGAGAATAAATGGCAACATTGGTGATTATCAGAGGTAATTCTGGTTCAGGAAAAACGAGTTTGGCAAAGAAATTGCAAGAATACTATGGTCGAAAGACGCTGCTCATCTCACAAGATATCGTTCGTCGTGATATGCTGAAAGAAAAGGTCAAGCCGGGCAATCTATCAATCTCTTTGACAGAAACGATCGCCCGCTATGGCTATGAGCGAGATTTGTTGGTTATCGTTGAAGGTTTTTATGAAACAGATATTTATGGGCAAATGCTAGAAAAATTGCATACTCTATTTTATCCAAAAGTTCTGTCTTACTATTATGATTTAACGTTTGAAGAGACAGTTCGCCGTCACCAAACGAGGAACAAGAAAGCAGACTTTAGTCCAGCTGATATGAAACGTTGGTGGAAAGAATGTGATTTCTTGGGTTGGGAGGAAGCGATATTTACAGATCAGGTTTCGCTGGAAGATGCTTTTCAAAAAATTTCTAAAAATATCAATTTGTTATAAAAAATTAAGGTTGATTTAAGCTAACTTGGTTATACTATGTTTATCAAATGAAGACCTCCTAACTTTATTTGATAGAAATCCTAAACTTTTTCATAATAATCTCCCTAATAAAAGTCACCCATTGGTGGCTTTTTTCATGTAAAGTTTGCAATAGAACACTTTAGCGGAATCACTTTACGAAAAATGGATACAACTCAAAAGACCTGAACAGTTCGTTCAAGTCTTTTGTTGGATTGCCAATTGTTTCATGCAAGAAATTAATAAAAAATTGGAGTCTGATCTTGTTCCTTTAGCACAGCTTCATAGAAAAGAGATTGAGCTGTATAAACGTAAGGATAAACGTAAATGGAAGCAATGCCAAAAGTAATGGCGCTTAGTAAGTACCAACCGATAAAGGTTAAATCAAGAACAAATCGCTTTCCTTTATAACCTTTCATCATTTGGCGACTTGCACGGATGATTTTAAAGGCGCTCTCATAGCTCTGGTTTTCTAATGTATCACAAAGAATAAATTCTACTTGCGAATAAGCGTAATATTGAGGAAGTGCAATAATAATACCGATTACCATCAAAATAAAACCGATGAGAATATAAAGTAACAATGTCCCAACAGTTGTTTGAAGTGCAGTATTTTGTGAGAGAGCTTGAGAATTGGGGAGGAGTTTTATGACACTAAAACTAGCCAGAATCATCATGCCGCTTCCAATCCAGACGAAAATATTCCACAGAAATAGTAATACACGTTTGAGCAAAAGTGTCATGAAAACAGGACCAATTACTTTACTATCAAAAGTCCGAATGGAATCTGTAAAATGCACCTCTTGCCGTTTTCCGCGAATGACTTCCAGTAAGGTCCAAAAAGCAGCCGTCAAAAAGAAAGATACGATAAAACTAATCGCGATTGGGAAAAGAGAACGATTGATTCCGTGGACAATCGTCTTTTGAATGCCATATTGTAAGATATTATTGGAAAAGGTATCTGAAGAATAATTGTAAACAACAGAAATAATCGCCGTTAGAATTGGTACCAAAAAGAGTGCATAGATACCTTTGGTTTGACGTTGGATACGACGAGCCTCTGCCCGCAATTCACTTAAATTCATATTTGCCTCCTAATTTGAAACATATTATACCATATTTTGGAGTCAAGTTAATCATAGCTGGCAGAAAACCTTTTGAAAAAATTACTGCTTTATCTTTCCTCTTTTTTTTGATAAAATCATACAGGATGTTGTGAGCAAGTGAAACTCACACACTATAGAATGAAGATCTGGGACTGTTTTTCCCAGCATCGGAGGTAAAAATGTCAGATTCACCGATTCAGTATCGTTTGATTAAAAAAGAAAAGCACACAGGTGCTCGCTTGGGAGAGATTATCACACCTCATGGCACCTTTCCAACACCTATGTTTATGCCGGTCGGCACTCAGGCTACGGTCAAGACTCAGTCTCCTGAGGAGCTCAAGCAAATGGGCTCTGGTATCATCTTGGCCAATACTTACCATCTCTGGTTGCGACCAGGTGATGAGCTGATTGCTCGTGCGGGTGGGCTGCACAAGTTCATGAACTGGGATCAAGCTATTCTAACGGATAGCGGCGGTTTTCAGGTTTATTCCTTGGCAGACAGCCGCAATATCACAGAAGAGGGTGTGACCTTTAAAAATCACCTCAACGGCTCTAAGATGTTTTTGTCGCC
Source organism: Streptococcus sp. AS20 (assembly GCF_000524255.1). Lineage (NCBI taxonomy): Bacteria > Bacillati > Bacillota > Bacilli > Lactobacillales > Streptococcaceae > Streptococcus > Streptococcus sp. AS20. Next base: position 179,021 of record NZ_JANS01000012.1, read on the forward strand.
AGAAAAAGCGATTTCTATTCAGAACAATCTGGGAAGTGACATCATGATGTCTTTTGATGAATGCCCGCAGTTCTACCAACCGTATGATTATGTCAAGAAATCCATTGAGCGGACGAGTCGCTGGGCAGAGCGTGGGCTTAAAGCTCACAGTCGCCCTCACGATCAAGGACTCTTTGGGATTGTGCAGGGAGCTGGTTTTGAAGATCTGCGTCGTCAATCGGCGCATGATTTGGTCAGCATGGATTTTCCAGGTTATTCTATCGGTGGGCTAGCTGTCGGAGAGTCTCACGAAGAGATGAATGCAGTGCTAGACTTCACAACGCCTATGCTGCCCGAAAGCAAACCTCGCTATCTCATGGGAGTTGGAGCGCCGGATAGTTTGATAGACGGTGTGATTCGGGGCGTTGATATGTTTGATTGCGTCCTGCCAACTCGGATTGCCCGAAACGGCACCTGTATGACCAGCGAAGGACGCTTGGTGATTAAGAATGCTCAGTTTGCAGAAGATTTTACACCACTAGATCATGATTGCGATTGTTATACGTGTAAAAATTACACACGAGCCTATATTCGTCATTTACTAAAAGCTGATGAAACATTTGGCTTGCGTCTAACTAGCTATCATAATCTTTATTTCTTGGTTAATCTGATGAAAAAGGTTCGTCAAGCTATTTTAGATGATAATCTACTAGAATTTCGTGAAGACTTTGTCGAGCGTTACGGCTACAATCGATCCAAGAGGAATTTTTAAGAAATTTTATTTGAAAGGATAAACTATGTCTGATGAAGAAAAATTGCTGGAAAGATTGACAGCATATCTGTCAGACGACCAAAAACATACCCTGCGTATTTACGGTCATGGTGCTTCAGGCAAGTCAACTTTCGCTCGAAAACTCCAACTAATTCTGGGTGAGGAACGAGCCAATCTGCTGGCAACAGATCCTTACTTAATTGTTGGAGAGTATCGAGATTTGCTCAGTTCTAAGGATTTTCCTCATCAAAAAGTAACAGCCTGTCTCCCGGCTGTTTATGAGCTCAGTAGTCTAGAACGAGATATTCGTGCTTTGCAGTCTGGTTTGGATATCTTGACGATAGGTACAGCTTGGGCATCCAGCCTCCGCTTGTCAGCTCAAAAGCCGATTTTAATAGTAGAAGGCATGTCAGCAGCTTTTTTACCAAAGAATCTGTTTGATTTATCTATTTGCTTTCACACGGATGAGGGGACAGAGCTGGAGCGCCGCTTGGCTCGAGATACAGCCGTTCGAGGTCGCGATGTGCACTGGATTCGGCAAGCGCACACTAGCCGCCGCCAGCAATATGAACACTACTATAAAATGTATCAGGAAGAGGCTGATTTTCTCATCAGCCAGACTGAAGAGGGCTTTGGAATAGATAAAATAAGCAATGGACTTGGAAAATAAAATTCCAGGTCTTTTGTTTTTTTGGCTTATTTTTTGGTAAAATAGAATAAAATAGATTTTATAGCAACGTTGCTAAATGCAGCAATTAACAGAATTTTTGGCTTGCTTGACTCAGCAGTGGTGTAGGCTTGCGGGAGTTGGTCGGTCTGTAGCAGTAGTGAAAAGGATTTAGGAGAAATATGCGTATCAAATGGTTTTCAATGGTTCGAGTGACAGGCTTATTGCTGGTTCTCTTGTATCACTTTTTTCAAAAATTATTTCCTGGGGGATTTCTCGGTGTTGATGTCTTTTTCACCTTTTCAGGTTTTCTGATTACAGCGCTCTTGATTGATGAGTTTTCTCAGAGTAAAAAAATAGAGCTTCTAGCCTTCTTTCGACGGCGTTTTTATCGGATTGTTCCCCCTGTCATCGTCATGGTATTGGTGGTCATGCCCTTTACCTTTTTGATTCGGCGGGATTTTGTAGCCGGTATTGGAACGCAGATTGCAGCAGTCATGGGCTTTGTGACTAACTTTTACGAAATGATGACGGGTGGGAGCTACGAGGCTCAGTTTATTCCACATTTATTTGTCCATAACTGGAGTCTGGCTGTAGAGGTTCATTATTATCTACTTTGGGGACTGGCCGTCTGGTTCCTAGCCCAATATTGCAAAACAGCCGGTCAGCTGAGGGGCAGTATCTTTTTGCTGTCTTCGTTTGGTTTGCTTATCAGCTTTCTCAGTATGTTTATTGGCAGCCTTTTAGGACTCAGTTTTTCGGAGCTTTATTTCTCGACCTGGACTCACATTTATCCTTTCTTTGTCGGCAGTATCCTAGCGACCTTGACCGGTATCAAACAGATGACAGGCCTGTTAAAGAAAATAATTCGCTCCTGGTCTTTGCGAGAGGCTTGTCTGGTCTTTGCGGCGGGAGCGGGTCTCTTAGCTATGATGATGTTCTGGATCAAGTTTGATTCGCTTTTTACCTATTTGCTTGGTTTTCTTTTGGCTAGTTTGTCAGCGGCGGCTATGATATTGGCTACACGGGTCTTGCATGAGAAGACTCCCGACCTAAAAGAACCGCTAGTTTTGACAGTGATTGCTGATACGAGTTATGGAGTCTATCTTTTCCATTGGCCTTTCTACACGATTTTTTCACAGCTGATGGGCAATCTGCCTGCGGTGATGTTAACAAGTCTTCTTTCTCTTGCTTTTGCTGGACTGTCCTTTTATGTTATTGAGCCAATCATTGCTGGGAAATCCCCTGCTTTTCTCGGTTGGGACTTGCATTTTACGCAGTTGAAAAAGGTCTTGGCAATGAGTTTCGTAGGTTTGCTTCTTATCAGCCTGCTGGCTATCGGACTTGCTCCGAAGATTGGGGCGTTTGAGACAGATATGCTAGTCAATGGTCTTCATCAGGCTGACACCAAGCTAAATCGGACTAAAAGTCTTGCAGAAAAAGGAGAAGCTAGTAGTTACAATATTGCAGATGGTGTGACGATTATTGGTGACTCCGTTACCTTACGGGCTAGTACTCCGCTAAAGGAAGTCCTGCCGGATGCACAAGTCGATGCTCAAGGCAGTCGCAATACAGCTCAGGCTCGCGAAATTATGAGCAATAATGCCGCAGCTGGCGGCTTGCTCAAGACCGTCGTGGTAGCAACCGGTGTTAATATTGTCTTTAACTACGAAAAAGAACTGAATGAGTTGGTCAAGACCCTACCGAAGGGACATCGGCTTATTCTGGTAACTCCTTACGATGGTAATTCAGACAAATATGACAATCCTGTCGCCGAAAAACATGCGCAATATGCCAGAGAGTTAGCCAAGAAATATGCTTACGTCACCATTGCCGATTGGAACACTACTGCCAAGCAGCACCCAGAAATCTGGGTAGGTAGTGATCATATCCACTTTGGAGAAGATGCCGACACAATTGCTGCAGGTGGTCGACTCTATGCGCAGGAAATTCAAAAGGCTGTCACAAAAGCAGCAGACGGGCCTGTAAAGCACAAGTAAATTCTTAGTGCATGGGGAAGTGCAAGTTTGTATTGAACATTCGATTTATCCTAGTAGTTAAAAATCTGTGCAAGCCCTTCAACTAAGCATGTAGGAAACAAACTGACTTTAAGCGTGGAAGGGGTAGTTTGTCTTCTTACCAGGCAATTCTACTTATTCATATTAAAGAAAAAATGATTTGTAAATGTCAAGCCTCATTTTAAATGAGACTTGATTTTTTTTGTGTTGGTACTTACGACTAATAAAGATTTCTATATTTAATCTCTTGCTTTTTCAGAAGATAGTAAAAGCTCAATAAGAAAGGGGAACGCTTTCAAATAAAAAAACTAAAAAACTTGCTCAAATCCCTTGCAATGCTTGGTTCTTTGTGTTAAGATATTATGGTGCTGTGAAAAACAGTCTATAGCTTTGATGCAAGAGGTTGCGACACGCTCGGTTGCATTGCCACGTGATCGCCTGTCGGTTTTCTTGTGGAGCTAGCCTATTATCTTAAATAGACGAAAAAGGAGAAAAAGATGGCAAACAAAAAAATCCGCATCCGTTTGAAAGCTTACGAACATCGTACACTTGACACAGCGGCTGCAAAAATCGTAGAAACTGCTACTCGTACAGGTGCTGAAGTTGCAGGTCCAATCCCACTTCCAACTGAACGCAGCCTCTACACAATCATTCGTGCGACTCATAAATATAAAGATTCTCGCGAACAATTTGAAATGCGCACGCACAAACGTTTGATCGACATCATTAACCCAACTCAAAAAACAGTTGACGCTTTGATGAAATTGGATCTTCCAAGTGGTGTGAACGTAGAGATTAAACTTTAGTCTAAGCTTGATCTAAATTAGAGCATGAAAAACGCTCGTTAAAAACTTTTTGAAAAAACTATAGAAAAGGAAACATTTTCTCATGACAAAAGGAATCTTAGGGAAAAAAGTGGGAATGACTCAAATCTTCACTGAAGCTGGCGAATTAATCCCTGTGACTGTTGTTGAAGCAGCTCCAAACGTTGTTCTTCAAGTGAAAACAGTTGAAACAGATGGTTACAACGCAGTTCAAGTTGGTTTTGACGATCTTCGTGACGTATTGAGCAACAAACCTGCTAAAGGACATGTAGCAAAAGCTAACACGGCTCCTAAGCGCTTCATTCGTGAATTCAAAAACATTGAAGGCTTAGAAGTTGGTGCAGAAATTACAGTTGACACTTTCGCAGCCGGCGATGTTGTTGATGTAACAGGAACTTCAAAAGGTAAAGGTTTCCAAGGTGTTATCAAACGCCACGGTCAATCTCGTGGGCCAATGGCTCACGGTTCTCGTTATCACCGTCGTCCTGGTTCAATGGGACCAGTTGCGCCTAACCGTGTTTTCAAAAATAAACACTTGGCAGGTCGTATGGGTGGAAATCGTGTAACAATTCAAAACCTTGAAATTGCACAAGTTGTTCCAGAGAAAAACGTTATCCTGATCAAAGGTAACGTACCTGGTGCTAAGAAATCTCTTATCACGATCAAATCAGCAGTTAAAGCTGGTAAATAATAAAGAAAGGGGAAATCAGTCACAATGGCAAACGTAAAATTATTTGACCAAACTGGTAAAGAAGCTGGTGAAGTAGTTCTTAACGATGCAGTATTTGGTATTGAGCCAAATGAATCAGTTGTCTTTGACGTTGTTATCAGTCAACGTGCAAGCCTTCGTCAAGGAACTCACGCTGTTAAAAACCGCTCTGCAGTATCAGGTGGCGGACGCAAACCATGGCGTCAAAAAGGAACTGGACGTGCGCGTCAAGGTTCTATTCGCTCTCCACAATGGCGTGGTGGTGGTACCGTATTTGGTCCAACTCCTCGTTCATACGCCTACAAACTTCCACAAAAAGTTCGTAGATTGGCACTTAAATCAGTTTATTCTGAAAAAGTTGCTGAGGACAAATTCGTAGCTGTAGACAGCCTTTCATTTACAGCTCCAAAGACTGCTGAGTTTGCAAAAGTACTTGCTGCGCTTAGCATTGATTCAAAAGTACTTGTAATTCTTGAAGAAGGAAACGAATTTGCTGCACTTTCAGCTCGTAACCTTCCAAATGTGAAAGTTGCAACAGCAACAACTGCAAGTGTTCTTGATATCGTAAATAGCGACAAACTTCTTGTTACTAAAGAAGCTATCTCTACAATCGAGGAGGTTCTTGCATAATGAATTTGTATGACGTAATCAAAAAGCCTATCATCACAGAAAACACAATGGCTCTTCTTGAAGAGGGTAAATACGTATTTGAGGTGGACACTCGTGCTCATAAGCTTCTTATCAAACAAGCAGTTGAAGCTGCTTTTGATGGAGTAAAGGTTGCAAACGTGAACACAATCAATGTAAAACCAAAAGCAAAACGTGTAGGGCGTTATACTGGTTTTACAAATAAAACTAAAAAAGCTATCATCACTCTTACAGCTGATTCAAAAGCAATCGAGTTGTTTGGTGCTGAAACAGAATAATCTAAGGAGGAAATATCGTGGGAATCAGAGTTTATAAACCAACTACAAATGGTCGCCGTAATATGACTTCTTTGGATTTTGCCGAAATCACAACGAGCACTCCAGAAAAAACTTTGCTTGTTTCTTTGAACAACAAAGCCGGTCGTAACAACAACGGTCGTATCACTGTTCGTCACCAAGGCGGCGGACACAAACGCCACTATCGTTTAATTGACTTCAAACGCAATAAAGATGGTGTTGAAGCAGTTGTTAAAACAATTGAATACGATCCAAATCGTTCAGCGAATATCGCTCTTGTACATTACACTGATGGTGTAAAAGCTTATATCATCGCTCCTAAGGGCCTTGAAGTTGGCCAACGCATCGTTTCTGGACCAGAAGCAGATATCAAAGTCGGAAACGCTCTTCCACTCGCTAATATCCCAGTCGGTACATTGATTCATAATATTGAATTGAAACCAGGTCATGGCGGTGAATTAGTACGTGCTGCCGGAGCTTCTGCTCAAGTGTTGGGACAAGAAGGGAAATACGTCCTTGTTCGTCTTCAATCTGGTGAAGTTCGTATGATTCTTGGCACTTGCCGTGCCACAGTTGGTGTTGTCGGAAATGAACAACACGGTTTGGTTAATCTTGGTAAAGCAGGACGTAGCCGTTGGAAAGGTATTCGCCCAACAGTTCGCGGTTCTGTAATGAACCCTAACGATCACCCGCACGGTGGTGGTGAAGGTAAAGCACCAGTTGGTCGTAAAGCGCCATCTACTCCATGGGGCAAACCTGCTCTTGGACTTAAAACTCGTAATAAAAAAGCGAAATCTGACAAACTCATCGTTCGTCGTCGCAACGAGAAATAATCTAAAACAATCTATCCGCCAGCTCGGTAGCGCTGCTTAGCAGCGCAGGCCGCTGTGGTACTTATTTTAAAGGAGAAAATATAAAAATGGGACGCAGTCTTAAAAAAGGACCTTTCGTCGATGAGCATTTGATGAAGAAAGTTGAAGCTCAAGCCAACGACGAAAAGAAAAAAGTCATCAAAACTTGGTCACGTCGTTCAACGATCTTCCCAAGTTTCATCGGATATACAATCGCAGTCTATGACGGCCGCAAGCATGTACCTGTATATATTCAGGAAGACATGGTAGGTCACAAGCTTGGTGAGTTTGCGCCAACTCGTACTTACAAGGGTCACGCAGCTGACGATAAGAAGACACGTAGATAAGAGAGGAGAAGGACATGGCAGAAATTACTTCAGCTAAAGCAATGGCTCGTACAGTGCGCGTTTCCCCTCGCAAATCTCGTCTGGTTTTGGACAATATCCGTGGGAAAGATGTCGCTGACGCAATCGCAATCTTGAAATTCACTCCAAACAAAGCTGCTGGCATTATCGAAAAAGTGCTCAATTCAGCAATCGCTAACGCAGAAAACAACTTTGGTTTGGAAAAAGCAAACTTGGTAGTATCTGAAGCTTACGCAAACGAAGGACCAACCATGAAACGTTTCCGTCCACGTGCGAAAGGTTCAGCTTCACCAATCAACAAACGCACTAGCCACATCACAGTGGTTGTTGCAGAAAAATAAGGAGGTAAAATCGTGGGTCAAAAAGTACATCCAATAGGTATGCGTGTCGGTATCATCCGTGACTGGGATGCCAAATGGTATGCTGAAAAAGAATACGCGGATTACCTTCATGAAGATCTTGCAATCCGTAAATTCATTCAAAAAGAATTAGCTGACGCAGCTGTTTCAACTATTGAAATCGAACGCGCAGTAAACAAAGTAAATGTTTCCCTTCACACTGCCAAACCAGGTATGGTTATTGGTAAAGGTGGTGCAAACGTTGATGCACTTCGTGCAAAACTTAACAAATTGACTAGAAAACAAGTCCACATCAACATCATTGAAATCAAATCACCAGATTTAGATGCTCATCTTGTTGGTGAAGGTATTGCTCGCCAGTTAGAGCAACGTGTTGCTTTCCGCCGTGCTCAAAAACAAGCTATCCAACGTACTATGCGTGCTGGTGCTAAAGGGATTAAAACTCAAGTATCTGGTCGTTTGAACGGTGCAGATATCGCTCGTGCAGAAGGATATTCTGAAGGAACCGTTCCACTTCACACACTTCGCGCAGATATTGACTACGCTTGGGAAGAAGCAGATACTACTTACGGTAAACTTGGTGTTAAAGTTTGGATTTACCGCGGAGAAGTTCTTCCGGCTCGTAAAAACACTAAAGGAGGTAAATAACCAATGTTAGTACCTAAACGTGTTAAACACCGTCGCGAATTTCGTGGTAAAATGCGCGGTGAAGCTAAAGGTGGTAAAGAAGTAGCATTTGGAGAATATGGTCTTCAAGCAACTACTAGCCATTGGATCACAAACCGCCAAATCGAAGCTGCCCGTATCGCTATGACGCGTTACATGAAACGTGGTGGTAAAGTTTGGATTAAAATCTTCCCACATAAATCATACACTGCCAAAGCTATCGGTGTGCGTATGGGATCTGGGAAAGGTGCTCCAGAAGGTTGGGTTGCACCCGTTAAACGTGGCAAAGTGATGTTTGAAATCGCTGGTGTATCAGAAGAAGTTGCTCGTGAAGCCCTTCGTCTTGCAAGCCACAAATTACCAGTTAAAACAAAATTCGTAAAACGTGAAGCTGAATAAGGAGAAGGCATGAAACTTAATGAAGTAAAAGAATTTGTTAAAGAACTTCGTGGTCTTTCTCAAGAAGAACTCGCGAAGCGTGAAAATGAATTAAAGAAAGAATTGTTTGAACTTCGTTTCCAAGCAGCAGCGGGTCAATTAGAACAAACCGCACGCTTGAAAGAAGTGAAAAAACAAATCGCTCGTATCAAAACTGTTCAATCAGAAGTTAAGTAATAGACTTGGGAAAGGAGAAATTCTAAAATGGAACGTAATCAACGTAAAACTCTTGTTGGACGCGTTGTTTCTGACAAGATGGATAAAACAATCACAGTTGTAGTTGAAACTAAACGTAACCACCCAGTCTATGGTAAGCGTATTAACTACTCTAAAAAATACAAAGCACATGATGAAAATAACATCGCTAAAGAAGGCGACATCGTTCGTATCATGGAAACTCGTCCGCTTTCAGCTACAAAACGCTTCCGTCTTGTAGAAGTTGTAGAAGAAGCTGTTATTATCTAATCTTACCTGAAAGGAGAAAACTTAAATGATTCAAACAGAAACTCGTTTGAAAGTTGCTGACAACAGCGGTGCCCGCGAAATCTTGACAATCAAAGTTCTTGGTGGTTCAAAACGCAAATTCGCTAGCATTGGTGATGTCATCGTTGCATCTGTAAAACAAGCTACTCCTGGTGGTACGGTTAAAAAAGGTGACGTTGTAAAAGCGGTTATCGTTCGTACTAAATCAGGTGCTCGTCGTAAAGATGGTTCATACATCAAATTCGACGAAAACGCTGCAGTGATTATCCGTGATGATAAAACTCCTCGCGGAACTCGTATCTTTGGCCCAGTTGCACGTGAATTGCGTGAAGGTGGATTCATGAAGATTGTGTCACTTGCCCCAGAAGTACTTTAATCTCAAACAAACTAAGTCCCCTATCTTTAATTAGATAGGGTGCCTATCAAGGCGTAAGAAATCAAAGGAGAAACCAATGTTTGTAAAAACTGGCGACAAAGTTCGCGTGATTGCTGGTAAGGACAAAGGTGTTGAAGCCAAAGTCATTGCCGCACTTCCAAAGGTAAATAAAGTTGTTGTTGAAGGTGTAAACATCATCAAGAAACACCAAAAACCTAATAATGAAAACCCTCAAGGTGCTATCGTAGAAAAAGAAGCACCAATCCATGTATCTAACGTTCAAGTGTTGGACAAAAATGGTGTTGCAGGGCGTGTTGGCTACAAGTTTGTAGACGGCAAAAAAGTTCGTTACAATAAAAAATCAGGCGAAGTGCTTGACTAATCACGAAGGAAAGGAGAAGTATAATGGCTAATCGTTTAAAAGAAAAATATCTTAATGAAGTAGTTCCTGCTTTGACTGAAAAGTTCAACTACTCATCTGTTATGGCTGTGCCAAAAGTGGATAAAATCGTTTTGAACATGGGTGTTGGTGACGCTGTTTCAAACGCTAAAAATCTTGAAAAAGCTGCTGAAGAGCTTGCTCTGATCTCAGGTCAAAAACCACTTATTACTAAAGCTAAAAAATCAATCGCCGGCTTCCGTCTTCGTGAAGGTGTAGCGATCGGTGCTAAAGTAACTCTTCGTGGTGAACGTATGTATGAGTTTTTGGATAAATTGGTTACTGTATCGCTTCCACGTGTTCGTGACTTCCACGGAGTTCCAACAAAATCATTTGATGGACGTGGAAATTATACACTTGGTGTGAAAGAACAGTTGATTTTCCCAGAAATTAGCTTTGATGATGTTGATAAGACACGCGGTCTAGATATCGTTATCGTAACAACTGCTAACACCGATGAAGAATCACGTGAATTGCTTACAGGCCTTGGAATGCCTTTTGCAAAATAATCTAGGAGGTAAATAAATTGGCTAAAAAATCAATGATTGCTAAGAACAAACGCCCAGCGAAGTTCTCTACGCAAGCTTACACTCGTTGCGAACGTTGTGGTCGTCCACATTCTGTTTACCGCAAATTTAAACTTTGCCGTGTTTGCTTCCGTGAATTGGCATACAAAGGACAAATTCCAGGCGTTACCAAAGCATCTTGGTAATATTATGATGTGAGAGCGTTAAGAGAACGCAGTAAAAATAGGAAGTTTGATGCAGGAGCGACGCTCCAAAGCAAATTGGTCTTTTTTGCCAAAGCTGTCACGCTCTCTGTATCATGTATTAACTAGCAAGTGAAAGCTTCAAACTACTAGTAAGAGGAGAAAATAAAAATGGTTATGACTGACCCAATTGCAGACTTTTTAACACGTATTCGTAATGCGAACCAAGCAAAACACGAAGTGTTGGAAGTACCTGCTTCAAATATTAAAAAAGGAATTGCTGAAATTCTTAAACGCGAAGGTTTTGTGAAAAACGTTGAATACATTGAAGATGACAAACAAGGTGTTATTCGTGTATTCTTGAAATACGATCAAAACGGTGGAAAAGTAATCACTGGTTTGAAACGTATTTCAACTCCAGGGCTTCGTGTTTATAAAAAACGTGAAGATCTTCCAAAAGTTTTAAATGGACTTGGAATTGCAATCATTTCAACATCTGAAGGCTTGTTGACCGATAAGGAAGCACGTCAAAAGAATGTTGGTGGGGAAGTAATCGCCTACGTTTGGTAAAATTAAGATACAAAGCTCGTAAAGAACAAAGCAAAATTAGGAAGTTGGAGCAGTTTGTTTACAAACCAGCCAACTTATCTATTTTGCACAGTTCTTAGAGCGTGTTCAATTTAGCTATTGAACACAATAAGTATCTTTAACCCCGTGAAAACTAGTCGCTTTGCGGCTTGATAATCTAACAGGAGAAAAATAACATGTCACGTATTGGTAATAAAGTTATTCCATTGCCTGCTGGTGTTGAATTGACCAACAAGGACAACGTAGTAACTGTAAAAGGACCTAAAGGAGAACTCACTCGTACGTTCTCAAAAGATATTGAAATCCGTGTGGAAGGAACAGAATTAACACTTCACCGTCCAAACGATACAAAAGAAATGAAAACAATTCACGGAACAACTCGTGCCCTTTTGAACAACATGGTTCATGGTGTCTCAGAAGGCTTCAAGAAAGAACTTGAAATGCGCGGGGTTGGTTACCGTGCTCAACTTCAAGGGAAAAAGCTTGTGCTTTCAGTTGGTAAATCGCATCCAGATGAAGTAGAAGCTCCTGAAGGTATTACTTTTGAACTTCCAAATCCAACGACTATTGTTGTGAGTGGAATTTCAAAAGAAGTAGTAGGGCAAACTGCTGCTTACATTCGTAGTCTGCGTGCTCCAGAACCATATAAAGGTAAAGGTATCCGCTACGTTGGTGAATTTGTTCGCCGTAAAGAAGGTAAAACAGGTAAATAATGTTAAACGGTTGTTCTTCAACCGAAATAATTATTTCCAACTTTGTGCTTAGGCACACAATAAAATTAAGAGGTGAAAATTGTGATTTCGAAACCAGATAAAAACAAAGTCCGCCAAAAACGCCATCGTCGCGTTCGCGGAAAACTCTCTGGAACTGCTGATCGCCCACGTTTGAACGTTTTTCGTTCTAATACAGGCATCTACGCTCAAGTAATTGATGACGTAGCGGGTGTAACGCTCGCAAGCGCTTCAACTCTTGACAAAGAAGTTTCAAAAGGAACTAAGACTGAACAAGCCGTTGTTGTTGGAAAACTCGTTGCTGAACGTGCAGTTGCTAAAGGTATTTCTGAAGTGGTGTTTGACCGCGGTGGATATCTCTATCACGGACGTGTAAAAGCTTTGGCTGATGCAGCTCGTGAAAACGGATTGAAATTCTAATAGGGAGGACACTAGAAAATGGCATTTAAAGACAATGCAGTTGAACTTGAAGAACGCGTAGTTGCGATTAACCGTGTTACTAAAGTTGTTAAAGGTGGACGTCGTCTTCGTTTTGCAGCTCTTGTAGTTGTCGGTGACCGCAATGGTCGTGTAGGCTTCGGTACTGGTAAAGCTCAAGAAGTACCAGAAGCTATTCGCAAGGCAGTTGAAGATGCGAAGAAAAATTTGATTGAAGTACCAATGGTTGGCACAACAATTCCTCACGAAGTTCTTTCAGAATTTGGTGGAGCTAAAGTATTGTTGAAACCAGCTGTAGAAGGTTCTGGAGTTGCTGCTGGCGGCGCTGTTCGTGCCGTTATCGAATTGGCAGGTGTGGCAGATGTAACATCTAAATCGCTTGGTTCTAACACTCCAATCAACATTGTTCGTGCAACTGTTGAAGGTTTGAAACAATTAAAACGCGCTGAAGAAGTTGCTGCCCTTCGTGGTATTTCAGTTTCTGACTTGGCATAAGAAAGGAGATAACATGGCTCAAATTAAAATTACTTTGACTAAGTCTCCAATCGGACGCATCCCGTCACAACGTAAAACTGTTGTAGCACTTGGACTTGGCAAATTGAACAGCTCAGTTATCAAAGAAGACAATGCTGCCGTTCGTGGTATGATTACAGCTGTTTCTCATTTGGTAACTGTTGAAGAAGTAAAGTAAGCAAAAATTTTTGCTGCAAAACTTTAACTTGAAAATAAATTAGGGGATGGGAGAAATTTCTCAGCCCCTAAAACTAAATATGTGTATAGGCGAGTTTGCAGTAGGGACACCTTTTCCCTGCTGCGAGCGCTAGCATTTTACAAAAGAGGAGAAAATAATAATGAAACTTCATGAATTACAACCTGCTACAGGTTCTCGTAAAGTCCGCAATCGTGTTGGTCGTGGTACTTCATCAGGTAATGGTAAAACTTCTGGCCGCGGTCAAAAAGGTCAAAAAGCTCGTAGTGGTGGAAAAGTTCGTCTTGGCTTTGAAGGTGGACAAACACCATTGTTCCGTCGTATGCCAAAACGTGGTTTCTTAAATATTAATCGTAAAGAATATGCAATTGTTAACCTTGATCAATTGAATGGCTTTGAAGATGGTACAGAAGTAACACCAGTTGTTCTCGTTGAAGCAGGTATTGTAAAAGCTGAAAAATCTGGTGTTAAGATTCTTGGTAATGGTGAATTGACGAAGAAATTGACTGTTAAAGCAGCTAGATTCTCTAAATCAGCCGAAGAAGCTATCACTGCTAAAGGTGGTTCAGTGGAAGTCATCTAAGTGAGGTGACCTATGTTTTTTAAACTATTAAAAGATGCATTAAAAATCAAACAGGTTCGTTCTAAAATTCTCTTTACAATTTTTATTGTATTAGTATTTCGAATTGGTACAACGATCACTGTTCCAGGTGTTAATGCAAAAAGCTTAGAAGCTCTTAATGGGCTTTCCTTTCTAAACATGCTTAGTCTTGTCTCAGGTAATGCATTGCGAAATTTCTCAGTTTTTGCATTGGGAGTCAGTCCATACATTACCGCATCCATTGTTGTACAACTACTCCAAATGGATATTTTACCTAAGTTTGTAGAATGGGGTAAACAAGGTGAAGTTGGACGAAGAAAGTTAAATCAAGCGACGCGCTATATTGCCTTAGTCTTGGCATTTGTTCAATCTATCGGTATTACAGCAGGTTTCCATACCTTATCTAGTGCTAAGTTGGTGGCAACACCTAATTGGCAGACCTATTTGTTAATTGGTTTTCTGTTAACGACGGGTTCTATGATTGTGACTTGGTTAGGGGAACAAATTACAGATAAAGGCTATGGTAACGGTGTTTCTATGATTATCTTTGCAGGTATCGTAGCAGCAATTCCAGGAATGATTAAGAGTATATATGTAGACTACTTTGTCAATGTACCAAGCAGCCGTATTACTTCATCTATCATTTTTGTTACTATTCTGATTATAGCTGTTTTACTCATTGTTTACTTTACAACCTTCGTTCAACAAGCAGAATATAAAATTCCAATCCAGTATACCAAGATAGCTCAAGGGGCACCTTCTAGCTCTTACCTTCCTTTGAAAGTTAACCCAGCAGGTGTTATTCCTGTTATCTTTGCAAGTTCGATTACTGCCGCACCTGCAGCTATTTTCCAATTTTTGACAGCTACAGGTCACAATACACAGTGGGTTCGAGTGGCGCAGTCGTTGTTTGCGACGACGACAGTCAGCGGCATCGCAATGTATGCTCTCTTGATTATTTTGTTTACATTTTTCTATACATTTGTACAAATCAATCCAGAGAAAACTGCGGAAAATTTGCAAAAGAGCGGTGCCTATATTCATGGTGTCCGTCCGGGTAAAGGTACAGAAGAGTACATGTCCAAGCTGCTTCGTCGCTTGGCAACAGTTGGTTCACTTTTCTTAGGCTTTATTTCGATTTTACCGATTTTAGCAAAAGATTTATTTGGATTGACAGATGCTGTTGCTTTGGGTGGTACTAGTTTGTTGATTATTATTGCGACTGGTATTGAAGGGATGAAACAACTTGAAGGTTATCTTCTAAAGAGAAAATATACTGGCTTTATGAATACAACAGAATAGAATAAAGTAAAGAAAGATATTTTAACTTGAAAAGCAATTTGCGTTAAATAACGAACGCAATGGTTGATGATGAAAATGAGCTTTTGTTTTCATCTTGAATCAACTATGTTGCGGGGTGGGAGAGCAAATCGAAAATCATAGATTTTCTGAAGTCTGTCCCACTCTTTCTATTTTGTTTTTAAATAAGTTTATGAAATGCTGTTAATTAATAGATTTGTTTAAAAACAAAAAAGGAGAAGGATTATGAATCTTTTGATTATGGGCTTGCCAGGCGCAGGCAAGGGAACACAAGCAGCCAAAATCGTTGAGAAATTTGGTGTTGCACATATTTCAACGGGAGATATGTTTCGTGCAGCTATGGCAAACCAAACTGAAATGGGTGTACTTGCTAAATCATACATTGACAAAGGCGAATTAGTACCTGATGAAGTGACCAATGGAATTGTCAAAGAACGACTATCACAAGATGATATTAAAGAAAAAGGCTTTTTGTTAGACGGTTACCCACGCACCATTGAGCAAGCTCATGCGTTGGATGAGATATTAACTGCCCTTGGTCTTGTTTTGGATGGGGTTGTCAATATTGAAGTAGATCCGAATAGTCTACTAGAGCGCTTGAGTGGACGGATTATTCATAAAAAAACGGGAGAAACTTTCCATAAAGTATTTAATCCACCAGCAGATTATAATGAAGAAGATTATTACCAACGTGAAGATGACAAACCTGAAACAGTGAAACGTCGTTTGGATGTCAACATTGCACAAGGTCAGCCGATTATTGATCATTATCGCGCTCAAGGTTTGGTTCATGATATTCAAGGTAACCAAGAAATTGATGCAGTCTTTGCTGACATCGAAAAAGTCTTGATGAATTTGAAATAAAAGCGTTTTTCAAGCTTGCAATATTTGACAAGTAGTGATACAATGAATTAGTCTGACTTATAATTGTTACCTCTGTGTCCAGAGGAACGAATCGAAATTTAGGGAGGTGCTTTTGCGTGGCAAAAGACGATGTGATTGAAGTTGAAGGCAAGGTTGTTGATACCATGCCAAATGCAATGTTTACGGTTGAACTTGAAAATGGACATCAGATTTTGGCAACAGTTTCTGGTAAAATTCGTAAAAATTATATTCGTATTTTAGCGGGAGACCGTGTTACTGTCGAGATGAGTCCATATGATTTGACACGTGGACGGATCACCTACCGCTTTAAATAATCGAAATACTTGGAGGGATAAAAAATGAAAGTAAGACCATCGGTCAAACCAATTTGCGAATACTGTAAAGTTATTCGTCGTAATGGTCGTGTTATGGTAATTTGCCCAGCAAACCCAAAACACAAACAACGTCAAGGATAATAGAAAGGAGAAAAAATGGCTCGTATTGCTGGAGTTGATATTCCAAATGACAAACGTGTAGTTGTTTCGCTTACTTATGTATACGGTATCGGTCTTCCAACTTCTAAGAAAATTTTGGCTGCTGCTGGAGTTTCAGAAGATATTCGTGTGAAAGATTTAACATCTGATCAGGAAGATGCTATCCGTCGTGAAGTTGATGCTATCAAAGTTGAAGGTGACCTTCGTCGCGAAGTAAACTTAAACATCAAGCGTTTGATGGAAATCGGTTCATATCGTGGAATCCGTCATCGTCGTGGACTTCCTGTACGTGGACAAAACACTAAGAACAACGCTCGCACTCGTAAAGGGAAAGCTGTTGCGATTGCTGGTAAGAAAAAATAATATAAGGAGGTAAAAAGTCTTGGCTAAACCAACACGTAAACGTCGTGTGAAGAAAAATATCGAATCTGGTATTGCTCATATTCACGCTACATTTAACAACACTATTGTTATGATTACTGATGTGCATGGTAACGCAATTGCTTGGTCATCTGCTGGAGCTCTTGGATTTAAAGGTTCTCGTAAATCTACACCATTTGCTGCCCAAATGGCATCTGAAGCTGCTGCAAAATCTGCACAAGAACACGGTCTTAAATCAGTTGAAGTTACTGTTAAAGGTCCAGGTTCTGGTCGTGAGTCAGCTATTCGTGCTCTTGCTGCCGCTGGTCTTGAAGTAACAGCTATTCGTGATGTGACTCCTGTGCCACACAATGGTGCTCGTCCTCCAAAACGTCGCCGTGTATAATCATAAACCATTACACTGCTTTTCGTTTAAGAGGGAGTAACTAAATGATTGAGTTTGAAAAACCAAATATAACAAAAATTGATGAAAATAAAGACTACGGCATATTTGTAGTAGAACCACTAGAACGTGGTTATGGTACAACGCTTGGGAACTCACTTCGTCGTGTACTTCTTGCATCTCTACCGGGTGCTGCTGTAACATCTATCAATATTGAAGGTGTATTGCACGAATTCGATACAGTTCCAGGTGTCCGTGAAGATGTAATGCAAATCATTCTGAACGTCAAAGGGATTGCTGTAAAATCTTACGTCGAAGACGAAAAGACAATTGAACTGGATGTTGAAGGTCCTGCAGAAATTACTGCCGGTGATATTTTGACAGATAGTGATATTGAAATTGTAAATCCTGATCATTATCTTTTTACAATCGGTGAAGGCGCTAGCTTAAAAGCTATTATGACTGTAAATGCAGGGCGTGGTTATGTGCCGGCTGATGAAAATAAAAAAGATGATGCACCAGTAGGAACGCTTGCGGTAGATTCAATCTATACGCCGGTGAAAAAGGTTAATTACCAAGTTGAACCAGCTCGCGTTGGTAGCAATGATGGTTTTGATAAATTAACTCTTGAAATCATGACAGACGGAACGATTATTCCAGAAGATGCCTTGGGACTTTCTGCGCGTATTTTAACGCAACATTTGGATTTATTCACTAATTTAACTGAAGTGGCAAAATCTACCGATGTAATGAAAGAAACAGAAAAAGTTTCAGATGATCGTGTGTTAGATCGTACAATTGAGGAATTGGATTTATCAGTTCGTTCATACAACTGCTTGAAACGAGCTGGTATCAATACTGTATTTGATTTGACAGAAAAAACTGAACCTGAAATGATGAAAGTAAGAAATCTAGGACGGAAGAGTCTTGAAGAGGTAAAAGTAAAACTTTCTGATCTCGGTCTTGGATTAAAAAACGATAAATAAAGGAGGAAAACATGGCTTACCGTAAACTAGGACGCACTAGCTCACAACGTAAAGCAATGCTTCGCGATTTAACCACTGACTTGATTATCAATGAATCAATCGTGACGACAGAAGCTCGTGCAAAAGAAATCCGTAAAACAGTAGAAAAAATGATTACCTTGGGTAAACGAGGAGACTTGCATGCACGCCGTCAAGCAGCAGCTTATGTACGTAATGAAATTGCATCAGAAAACTATGATGAAGAAACAGCAAAATATACTTCAACTACTGCCCTTCAAAAACTATTCTCTGATTTAGCACCTCGTTATGCAGAACGTAAAGGAGGATATACTCGTATCCTTAAAACTGAACCACGTCGTGGTGATGCAGCGCCAATGGCTATCATTGAATTAGTATAATTTTTATCAATTTTGTTGAGTGTTATGATGATGGAGTCAAGTTACTCTTAGTCTAGCTCTGGTCTACCGCTAGGATTTTCCTAGCGGGAACACTCATCTTATGATAATCACCGTAGACGCTTGTTTACGAAATTGCTTTTCCTATAAAAGCAATTTCGTAAGCAGGCGTTATTTAAATTTCGTAATCTCTGTGAGGTTTCTTCGGCAGAAACAAATTCGTATAGAGGACTGTATAAATTTAAATGGAGAGAATGAATACAATTTTTCGATATAGAGATAACCTCTTCTCTCTCAACGTTCACAATTTATCCCAGAAGTGTAATTGCTTGGGCTAAGGTTGTCAGAAAGGAACAAATAGAAGTCGGAAGAGAAAAGAAGGAAGTCAAATGTTCCTCTCCTTGTTATACTAAAGAAAAAAGGAGGGTTATGAAATGGACTTCAAGGAGTTGTATGACAAAGTGAGA